>NZ_CM001373.1:289079-366758 GCF_000236165.1 Fluoribacter dumoffii NY 23
AGAAATGGCGGGAAAACGCCTCATCATTCGCGAGCCTGTAGAAGTTCTAAACGGCTGTCACCTCGTTAGTTAATCGGTACTATTTCCTGAAAACACCATCTTATGCGCATGTGGAATTTAAATTTTTTATGCGCTGTCATCTACTATTCTGATCCCTCATTCTTGTAAAAAATCCATTAATAGACTATTATCATCTATAAATAGAGGTGTTGCTATGAATCATTTACATATAAAGCCATTTAATCTATCGTCCGTGATAAATGAAGACGTTCTCAAACGCAATACGCAGAACGTAGTTGCCCTTTTTAAACATTGGCAATTAAAAAATGAGGAAGAGTGCGAACTCTTAGGGGGTATCAGTCCTGCACAACTGGCTAAATTTAAAAAAGGGACAGCTCATATATCTGGCCGCGATACCATTGAACGGGTGGGACACCTTTTGGGGATACATAAAAATCTGCGGATTCTTTACCCATACAATCGGGAGATAGTCTATCAATGGGTAAAAGGAAGAAATAAAAAGCTTCATAACCTGCGTCCTTTGGACGTTATGTTGGAGCAAGGATACATCGGGATTGCCCAAATAAGACGTTTCACCGATTTTATGAGAGGTCAATAAAGGTGTCTTTATTTGCTATGGTTAGGGAATACTCGCAAGATATTTATAGAAACATAAGAGGAATTAAAGTTTCCCAGGATCTTTTTGATGATCTTAGTGAGGATCCAGTCAATTGGGCGGCGGCCAATGAATTAGAAAGCCATACCCATCCTGCTTTAATCAATCAATCTTTGATTCAGCGCGCGTTTGATTACAGTAAAAATGATTTTATTGATTATCCGTTTGAAAACATAACCAGCTCCCGATACAGCGATGGTTCCATTGCGTGCTGGTATGGGTCAGAGACACTGAAAACGACAATTTATGAAACAAGGTACCATTTCATTCAGGAAATAAAAGATTCTTGGGATATTTTTCAAACCCAAGATCGAATTATCATTGATAGACGTGTAGGAAAAATTTATTGTGAGGGTCTAGGGTTGGATCTTACTGATAAAAAAGAGGAATACCCGTGGCTCGTCGATCCGGATAACTACACCAAATGCCAGGAAACAGGCAGAAGAGTAGCGCATGAAGGACATCCTCTCCTGATTGTTCCGTCCGCCAGACATGCAGAGGGAATTAATCTTGTGGTGTTTAATCCTAATTTATTGTCAAACGCCAGAGAATATTGCAAGCTCCATTATGTTTTTGATGTAAAAAAGAAAAAAATCCAATGCTTCAGAGGTGAGAATGAAGAGGTACTGAAGCCAAGCACCATTGACATGTAACGGCTCTTACTGGTGCCCTAGCGGCACGCCCAAAATCTGGACACGGTAAAACTGTAAACAGAAACCAATCCCAATACGAGAAATAAGGCCAATAAATAATTCAAATGAGTATAATTTAAGAGAAAGTAGTAAAGGAGTTCGTTAATAATGCCGGCAGAAGCTGCGACCAGGAAAAAATGGGGTAAGCTTAAAATTTGTTCATTGTGCAGGCGGGAAAAGGTCAGATATTTGTGGCCAAAAAAACTGACGTTAAAGGCGAGCAGAAAAGCAAACACATTTGCTGTGAGAGCATGGACATGCATGAAGTTTACCAGATTGTAGACGGTAAAGAGGTGGATTAAGGCAGCAGAGCCGCCAATAACCAGAAAAAAAACCAGCCTATGCTTTAACCTAAGTTGAGCTGTCATCAAAACTGGATTCCTCATCGATAATATAATGGGGCCTGTGTTTGACTTCATCAAATACACGTCCTATGTATTCACCCACAACGCCCAAGGCAAAAAGTTGTAACCCGCCAAAAAACGAAATGGTGGTTACTATGGTTGCCCAACCTGGAGTTTCAATTCCGAAGATTAAAGTGCTAAGGATAATCCATAAGCCATATAAAATGGCTAAGGTTGCCACGCCTATGCCCCCAATAGCAATCATCCGTAAAGGAAAAGCGGTAAAGGAGGTGATTCCAGTGATGGCCAAGTCCATGAGCGAGTAAAAATTCCATTGGGAAGTACCTGTTTTACGAGGTTGTACTTCAAAAGGAATAGCAACTTGTTTAAATCCCACCCAACTGTATAAGCCTTTCATAAACCGATTGCGCTCGGGCAATTTTTGCAAGGCAGTCACAATTTTGCGATCCAACAGCCTGAAGTCGCCAGCATTCGCAGGAATATTGATGCGGTTGATTCGCGAAGTCAGTTGATAAAATGCTTTGGCGCAGGTTCTTTTTAACCAGGATTCATTAGCTCTGTTTTGACGAACAGCGTAAACCATATCATAGCCTTCCTCCCATTTGGCAAGAAACTGACTCAAAAGTTCCAAGGGATGTTGGAAGTCTGCATCCAATAGAATTACGGCGTCACCTTGAGCATAATCAAGACCGGCACTGATAGCATTTTCTTTGCCGAAATTCCTGCTAAAGCGAATACAACGCAGAGGATAGTGCGCTTTTAGCTGCTGAATAATCAAAGGGGTATTATCCTGGCTGCCATCATCTACAAGCAATATCTCATAGGCATAGCCAAGTTTTTTTAGCGTATCGGTTAAGGCGGCAATGAATTCGGCTATTCCTGCTTCTTCATTGTAAACCGGTACAACACAGGAGACGCGCCTAATATGTTTTAATGATTTGGACATGTTGGAATCGGTATACGGCTACTGTTCGAGGCGCTTATTTTAACTCGAATCGGGAATTCTCGTAAGTAGATTTGAATTTTTTTTCTTATTAAGAGTTAAAACTGATACCATTGGAACCCTATTTTTTTACTTTTAGCGTTATGGAAATCCTATGAAGTATGTTGATTTTAATCAATTATGTAAAAAAACAAATGCCCCGATTTTTCTGGATAAAAAAATAGCAAAATTTTTGTTTAAACAGAGAGAAAAGGTTAATTTTATAGTACCTTTTGATACTTCCTCATCAATTCGCTCCTCAGGATCCAAACTCAGTTTATTTAAAAAAGATTTGCCCCAATTTAATTTCAGCCACTGTCTTGTGCTCTCTGGTAAAGATCAATGGCATATTATTGAAAGCACGCAAAAAGGCAAGGGCGGTTTCGGGGCGGTTAATGAATCAAAGTTTAAAATTGTGATGACGCATGAACCAAGAAGCAAACGCTATCAAGCACAAGTTATCCCGGTAAAGAATGTGGTTAAAATCCAAACCCCTACGTTAAAACTGCCCTACTCTGAATTACTGTTAAGGGCAGGTAGAGAAGCCCAGAAACAACACAACCATGGAGTGAACGTTGTGGGGGTAGTTGGGGCGGGAGATAAAGTAATTACCATTCTCGATGATTGCGGCATCAGTCTGGATAAGATTTTGCCCTTTAGCCCCAGCCACAAGTATTCCTTTCAATTTCGCCTGGAAGTTGCTGCACGGATTGCCTGTGAAATGCTTTTATTACAACAAAAAGGTGTTGTGCATCGTGACCTGAAGCCCGCAAACATTTGCTATAAAGAGATAAGTAAAGGGCAATTTCTTATTATTTTTATTGATTTTGGTTTGGCTGAAGATATTGATTCTAAAAATAATTTAAATTGTTCAGGAACACTGGCTTATATGGCCCCTGAAGTTCTTTTTGGACAAGGAAGCAGCTATCAATCCGATATGTATGCGTTTGCCGCAATATTGGGGGAGATATTTGGGGCCAGAAATATTTTAAAATACAAAGAGTCAGCTACCAACCTGCCTGATTTAGCCAATGCCAATTATTGTCTTGATGGCCTATTTAGTGATTATGATGTGTCTGAAATCGATCCATATCTGCTGGAAGATATAAAGATATTGCTGCAGCGATTGCAAAGAAGGAAGCCTGAGGAACGGCCCACAATTGATCATGTGAATAAATTTTTTATTACTCTACCTGCCCGCATGGATGCATATAAAAGTTTTAATGAAAGATGGGCGGCAATGATCACCCATTTCAAAGAGTTCGAAGAGTATCACCAACAAATGAAATTGCTGGCAGCAAAGCATAATTTATCTCCTTTTAGGAAAAACCTTTTTGTGGATAATCAACTCCAGAGTCATCTCTTTAATCAGGAGATGCTTAAAAAAAGAGCAGAAATTTATCGTGCTATTTCCACTTTCACTTTACCTAAGTCCCACTATGTATTAGCAAAAAAATTAATTAAAGAAAATCGTAGGGCAGATTTTGAAGATCAGGATAATCCATACCCTGATTTGGAACATGTAATTCGCATGTTGCATAATGAAAACATGAAATTTAAAGAAGGAATAGACAGTTTTAAAGGCTGTGTCCAGGAAATCATAAAAGACAAACAGCTCACGGCTAAATTTATTACAACCAACAGCACAGGCATGAAAAGGATTGCCCATATTTTAAGCTCTACAGCTTCCCCTATCGAACAATTGGAACAATTAAAACAAATTGGGCAATCAAAGATTGCACCAGGTTTATTTTACTTTTTCAGCCACTCCAAGGTTTTAGGTAAAGGCCGTCATGAAAACATAGAAAAGCTTTATCAGAAACTTGCCCAGATTAATCCAGAACAAAACCAGACTGAGTATTGTGCTAAAACCCAATTGGATGAACTCTCTGAATTTATCCGGAGTACACCCAATTTTACGCATTAATCCGCTTTTATCCTGATCAAACAAATAGCCTGGAATAAATTATGAAACCCAGGCTGTTGAGTACGCAATGACCTCTATTCAGGGATTTGCCCTACGCTCTTTTTCAAACTGTTTTTTTACCCCTGGAAACGGGAGATGATAATTAAGATCCACACCACAAGTGCATTGATGATCGTAAGGAACACTGCTGCTGAACCCAGATCCTTTGCTTTCTTTGTTAAAGGATTCCAGGCGCGATCAATTCGATTTAATGTGGTTTCCACGGCAGAGTTCAATAATTCGGCAATCAATACGAGGAGCAGGGTACTTATCAACAAGGCACGTTCAATGGAGGTTTTTCCTATAAAAATCGCAGCAGGCAAGGCAATAACCCCGGCTAATAATTCAAGGCGGAATGCATATTCGTCCTGGAAGGCGGCCTTCAAACCAGCAAAAGAATACCCGCTGGCTTCTTTTATTTTCAATAGGGCTTTAACTATGAATTTGAACATTGAATTGATCCTGCCACATCGTTGAAAAATGTTTTAGTTTGGCTGAGATTGCTGTACTTTTCAAATAGATATTCCATAATAAATTGCGGCACAGAGGATTTAGATGTGCAAAGTATTTAAAAAAATTTACAAGTCTCTCATTGAGTGAGTCATTTTGAGTTTAGATTTTAGGGGTTTGGGATGGGAGAAGGTTATAAGAGCCTGGTCGAATTATTAGAAAAAAAAGCAGAAAAAAATCCTGATTTTCCACTCTATACATTCATCCATCGAAGAATGATGGAAGATAAGAAATTAAGCTATGGTCAGTTGGCAGAAGACGCCCAGAAAATAGCGCGTGTTTTGCGGGAAGTCACCTCTCCCGGGGAGTGTGCATTGATTTTTTATCCTCCTGGACTTGAGTTTATTTCAGCATTCTTGGGGTGCTTGTTTGCCGGAGTCATTGCCGTACCTTCTTATGTTCCTACTACAAAAGAACTGTCTGAAAAATTACACCATATTATCAAAAATTCAGGGGCAACTGTCGTCCTCACTACAAAAGAACTGGTTCCGCACATCAGCAAATTAAAAAGCAACGAAAAAGAATTTGAGAAAATCCAATGGGTTACCGCTGAAGATTGGATGAATGAGAGGGAGGGGTGGCGCAATCCTGCGGTAATAAAAGAGGATATCGCCTTCTTGCAATATACCTCAGGCTCCACAGGCAAACCCAAAGGGGTGATGATCACTCATGCTAATTTATTGCATAATTTATTTGTCATCGAAAAAGCCAACAGGCTCACTGAACAAGATATCAGTGTTTCCTGGTTACCCCATTATCATGATATGGGGCTAATAGGTGGAATATTACAACCACTTTTCAGTAGCATTCCTGTAAAACTCATGTCCCCGTTTACTTTTTTGCAACGCCCCGCCATTTGGTTGGAAACTATAACTCATTATCGCGCCACGGCAACAGTGGCCCCTAATTTTGCCTATGACTTATGTTCGAGCAAAATTAGCGAAGAAGAAAAAAATGCGCTGAACCTAAGCAGCCTGCATTGTGCCATGAGTGGTGCAGAACCCATTCGCAAATCAACGATTGAGCGTTTTATTCACAACTTTGCCCGTTGTGGATTTGCGCCCGAGGCTTTTTACCCCTGTTATGGGCTTGCAGAATCCACTTTGATGGTCACAGGAGGGGTGAGAAAACAGGGGGTTAACTGTCACTATGTTGATAAGAACAGATTAAACCAGGGGCAGGTCATTCAATGTAATGAAACGCATCCCGATTCCCGCAGCGTGATTAACTGCGGACAAGCAATTGATAGTTGCCACATTGCCATTGTTGATCCCGAAACGTTACACGAATGTCCAGAAAAAACGGTAGGCGAAATATGGGTGGCAGGGAAAAGTGTTGCCAAAGGCTATTGGCAATTACCTGAGGAAACAGAATATTGTTTTAATGCTGGCCTCCCTGATAAACCCCACTCTTTTTTACGTACAGGGGATCTTGGATATGTGGATCAAGGTGCACTTTATGTCACCGGACGTTTAAAGGATATGATTATTGTGCGCGGACGCAATTATTACCCTCATGATTTGGAAGATGCTCTCCATAACTGCCACCCTCATCTTCGCGAGCATTGCTGCGCTATTTTTTCTGTAGAAGAAAACGATCGGGAATCCTTGATTATTGTCCAGGAAATAGAAAAAGACATCCAGGAATTAAATCCGCAAGCACTCATAAAAATCATCCGCAGCAAGTTGCTGCAGGCTCATGGAATTGAAGCAGAGGTGGTGGTGTTAGCAGGGCGTAAATCAGTACCAAAAACAACGAGTGGAAAAATCCAGCGTTTATTATGCAAGAAAAAATATGTACGTGGCGAGCTGGATATTATTTGCATCAGCAAGCTCGAGGGCGATAGCCCACAAAAATCGGCAAAAGGAATAGATGCACAACTCAGAGAAATTTTTAATGCAGATTTTAACTCGCTGGATAAGGAAAAAAGATTAAGTGAAACAGGCTTAAGTTCGGTGAAAATGGGCACGTTGCACCATATCCTTTCGACCTGTACTGGTCAGGACATTTCAATTGAATTCTTGCTCAGGGATCCCTGCATCGAGGAAATAATGTCCTTACTGGCGGGTACAGTGGAGCTTCCCAAGACGCTGGAAAATACGCCGGTTGATTTGAAGGCAGAATTTAAGGAACATAAAAACGTAACCCCTCATATCAGATTTCAACCAGCTCCCATGCCGCAACGTATTTTGTTAACGGGTGCCACAGGTTTTTTAGGAGCCTACTTACTGTGCGAACTGCTCCTGCATACGGACTGGCAGATTACCTGTCTTGTGCAAGCCAGTTCACTCGCTGCAGGGATGGAGAGGCTCAGAGCTAATATGGAGCGTTATGGGATATGGGATCCGATTTTTCATGAACGGATTAAAATCGTCGCGGGAAATTTGGAAAAAAATAACTTGGGGCTTTTCCGGCACGATTGGGAGTATTTGGCAGACACTATCGATCTCATTTTTCATGGAGCTGCAGTACTTAATTTTAACTACCCTTACCAAAAAATGATGGCCAGCAACGTACTGGGCACCAAACAACTCATAAAGTTAGCAGCACATAAACGGCTGAAGGCACTGCATTATATCTCCACCATAGGTTATTTTATGTCTGCTGATTTGGCAGAGGATGCAGTAGTCAGCGAATTGAGTGAACTGACACCAGAAGAAGGAATTTATGGAGGTTATAATCAAACCAAATGGTTGGCAGAACAGTTGGTGGTCCATGCGCGCAGCTACAATATTCCCACCATAGTGTACCGGCCAAGCCTAATAACCGGTAACAGCCAAACAGGTCACTGGAACCATGAAGATGTGGTATGCCGAATCCTCAAAGGGTGCATCGAATTGGGGGCTATCCCTGAACTGGAAGTCGGATTCAATTTTGTTCCAGTGGATTATATTGCCCGGGCGATTACTCGTTTAGCTATGGAAAAACCCTATCAGCCGGATACCTATCATTTAACCAATCCTCAGGAAATGGATGTTCATCAATTAGTTAAAGCCATTGAGGCTAAAGGATTCAAGATGCAGAAAGTTGCTTATCCTGAGTGGGTAAACTTAGTGAAACATAACAGCGGCCTTTCTCCATTACGTCCTTTTTTTACAGAAAAACTATTACCCAAAGACCGTACATTATTTGATTTATATCTCCATAATAACAAAGCGAGGATTGACTGTACTTATACAATAAATCAATTAGCAAAGTATGGGGTTTATTGTGGAAAAACTGAAGCGGGTTTATTCCGTAGATATCTTGATTACCTAATTGACTGCGGATATTTGCCCCAATTAACAAAAGAAGAAACAACGGAATCTGAGTGCCGGTAGTCACAAAGTACGTTGGTCCTTATGCTATAGTTTTTCTACAGAGATAAATCAGGACAGTCATGACTCGTATTCAGCAATTGATCTCACTGCCTGCAGATAACGGGCTTGATGTCTGTGAACGGGTAGAAGGTCATGGTTTTGGTTTGTATGAAACTATTGGCGCCCGTCAAAGCCAGGAGGATGCCGCCTTTGCCTGCTGGTATACCAAAGATCACTTTAATCCCCTAACCCCGCAAGAAATCGGACGGCGCCTATGGACTAGCTACCACCTGCTTAACCAGTTGGGTCAGAAGCAATTTTATAGCGGTACAACTGCTTCAACGACGGTTTATGATGGTAGAGGCACTTTAATTACCGCCACTTTAGCAGACTCTCTCTCTTTTGCCGTGATTTATGGAAAACAGGGGGATTTGCTTGGAGTGTTTCGATTGAATAGCATAATTCACCATCCTGAAGTGGAGTTAGAACGGATACGAAGAGCCGGGGGTGAGGTTTTTTTTAATCGTATTAATGGTCGCCTGGCTGTCTCCCGAGCGATAGGTGATTATGATTTTAATCCTGAGGTAGTTTGTGCTGATGCCCATATCGACATTCATTCGCTCGCTAAAATTTATGGGCATTTGGGTATTAGTGCTCCATGCGTGGCAAGGGTGCAAATCATTACTACTTGCGATGGTTTTACGGAGCCTTTAACTTCACAGACGCAAAAAGAGCATGAAGGGTGGCTTTTTGATTGCATCCGGAGAATACCTTCCCCCGGCCAACTGCAAGAACATCAATTAGCAAAAAAACTTGCGTATAAAGCGCTTGCAAGAGGCTCCCAAGATAATATTTCAATTGCTGTACAAACACTTTCCGCGACGCTCCCCTTTTTGGTAGGAATTTATGATGGTCACGGTGGAAAAGAAGCATCCCATTACACGGCAGCAAATATAGGTGCTGTTTTTGACTCCCAATGTTCCTTGACCACAAAAACCTATGCTCTGCAGCCTTGGAGTGCAGATAAAAACTTCGCCATTTATAGTCGAGATAATAAGGATTAAGGACGCTAAAATTCATGTTATAATGATGCTTTATGATTTTATTGGGGGAGAATTGTGCAAGAGTTTTTATCAATAAGCGTGTTGATTATGTTAGCTGCTATTTCTCCTGGCCCCGATTTTGCCCTGGTCACCAAAAATTCCTTGTTGTACTCCCGAAAAGCCGGGATCTATACCGCTTTGGGGGTTTCCGTGAGCCTCTTGGCTCATGCAAGTTATTGCATTTTAGGATTAGCATTGGTTATTTCACAATCATTGCTGGCTTTCAGTATTATTAAATATCTGGGAGCAGCTTATTTGATTTATATCGGCATTAAAAGCCTGTTAGCAAAACGTGAAATGATGAAGGTTGACACCCGTCAGGCAACCCACTCCATCACTTCGTTACAAGCGTTTAACCAGGGGTTGTTTTGTAATCTTTTAAATCCTAAAGCAATCATGTTTTTACTGGCATTTTTTACTTTGGTGGTTAAACCCGGGCATTCCATTATTACAGAATTGGGTTATGGAGTTGAAATTGCTTTAATTCATATGATTTGGTTTTCCAGCCTTTCTTACCTGCTTACTCATCAGTACGTTAAATCCAACCTGAATCGGCTGCAATATTACATTGTCAAAGTTATGGGGGGATTGCTGGTTGCTTTTGGAGTAAGAATTGCAAACCTGAGCCATGCTGCAATGTTACCTGCATAAAATAAGCTCCTGGATTAAGAAGAGAATTAAAGGCGATTGATTCACTCGGCTCACAGGTCTGCTTTATTCTCTTCCGAAATTTATTTGGCAATGTTTACTCGTTTCTGATGATTTGTAATCTTTCAGCAGGGTCTACCTGAAATTAGAAAAGTGATGTTTTTATGTTTCATTCAAAATCAGCTCCTGAATGTGAGTTCCCGATAATAAGCGCTCATTTTAAAGTTTATATCTATCAACCTAAAAATGATTTTTATCAATTATCTTTTGCGGATCGATTAAAAGAGGTAGAAGATAATATCGAACTCGCCAAGGAAAATTTAAAGGGGTTTTCAAAAAAAGGATTAATCAAAGCCATTTTTATTGCACCGGAATATTTATTTAAAGATTTAAATAAATCCGGCAAAGAAAAATATTATTCGCAAGAACAAAAAAATCAATTTAAAAATACTCTCATCCGCTTGTCTCAAGACAGTGAACTCATCCTCGCTCCTGGAACCATATGTTGGCAAAAAACCAGCAAAGAAAATCAAAAAATTTATTATAGGAATATGATTTATTTTGTATACAAAACACAGGTAATGAAATACAGGAAAAGTAATCCCCACCTGGTGTATGATTTTGATTTTTCTGGCGGCAGGCTCAACCAAAGCGTTTTTTTTAAAAAAGGTTCTGTTGCCAATAGTAATATTATCAAGCTTAATGGCTTGCATATCGGGGTTGAAATTTGTTTGGATAATTATAAAAATCAAATCACAAATGCCGATGAGGTAAGTAAAATTGATGCCCATGTCATCGTGGCTGATAAATTACCGGAAGTAAACTTGCTTCCATTGTCCGGAATTCTGAGCATAAAAGTTGAAAGGGAACCTAAATATCAAACATTTGTCGGGATTCAAGAAAATAAATCCTTCGAAGTTGAGCTACACGATGCCGAAACCATTAATTCATTAACTCCTGATTTGACAAGTTATACTTTTTTGGATTTTAAACTAAAAAATGAACCACTAAAGGGATACCAGCCGCAGAAAGATACTTCGATAAACTGTTTAATAAACAATTAAATGGTATTGAAATCTTGCTGTTGTATATACAAAATGAGCATCTTGGTCTGATTTTGCATAGAATAGAAGAAAAGCAACACGCAAAAAATTCATATTGTTGTATAGTGTAAGAATACGATCCGCTCGTCAAAATGTTAGCTTGGGAATTGCTCTATTCCCTCTCCAGTACTATTTAGCGGGCGGTATATAATAAAATAAGAGCTATCTTAATTTGTGCAATCACAGAAAAACTTAAATATCACTTAACTTTTTGATTCAATTAACAAATAATAAATAAACCGCGTTAAAAGGAATTATAAATGTACTCTCAAATGGAAAAACCTCATGTTCAATTAGCTATCATGTCACGTTGGTATGTGGCTTCACGAGCATTACATGCCATAGCCAAATTGGGTGTAGCCAATCATCTTGCATCCGGGCCTAAAAATATTGATGAATTAGCCAAAGCAACAGCAACAAAGCCGGAATGGCTTGATAGGGTTTTGAAATTTCTAATAAGCTATGATTTATTCCATTACGATAATGGGGTTTACTCCCTGACCGAATTATCCAAACCGCTTTGCGATAATGATCCCCATTCTGTGCGTGATGTATTATGTATGGTAGATGATTCCTGGTGGCAAGCTTTTTCTCAGCTGGATGTCAGTCTTAAGACGGGAAAACCCGCGTTTGAAATACAACACCGAGACGATTTTTTCAGTTTTCTTGCCAAACATCCGGAAAAGCAACACAATTTTGATAGGGGGATGGCAAAATTATCTTCTTATGATGAGGCGGCAATTAGCAGCGCCTTCGATTTCTCTATCTTTTCAACTATTGTAGATATGGGGGGCGGGCGAGGAGGACTTTTAAACTCCCTAAGCAAAGATTACCCTCAGATAAATGCCATCCTGTTTGATACGCCTGCCGTGATTCGCCAACTAAACACCGATGCGTTTGCACAAAACATCACCCTTCAGGAAGGAGATTTTTTTGCGGCCATACCCAAAGCTGATGCTTATATTTTTAAGGGGGTGTTGCATGATTTCAATGATGAGATGATGCACCAGATATTAAAAAATTGTGCCCGGCAAATGCCTGAAAATGCAACTTTGTTTATTGTAGAACAAGTGATGCCGGATGATGATAAACCCCATCCGAATAAAACTATGGATTTGGTCATGATGGTTTTATTAGGCGGAAGACAACGGACCTTGTCCGAATGGCAAAAATCAATCGAACCCACAGGGTTTCGTTTTAAAAACAGTTATCCGACGCAGAGCTTGTTTACTTTAATGGAATTTAAGCCTATACCCGAGAGAGAAAGATGAGAGAGGGATATGGACGCGAATTAAATTTCGTTGGTTAGTGATAATAAGCACAACCAATGCGAAATGGCCTGCCCTAATTTGCTGTTACAGAATGAAGGATTTTTAACTTAAATGACCTCCAGGCACAAAAAATAAGTCATTTGAAAATGATAATTCCAACATGATTTTCTGGAGTTATGAGGGCGGGGCCTATTCCTGACTAAAGCCCCAGGTTTCTTTGCCAGAATTCTTATGATGACAGCAGATTGGCATTTGCGTGCATTATTGGTGATGTAAAAGCGAACAAAAAATCGGGTGGGGGTCATACTGTTTTTTTAATTGAACCCAATCATCATAACGTTCTTCGAAATGCTTTTTCCAATAATTTTTATCTGGAATATCACCTAGGTAGCCTGAAAGATAACGTTTTCCCCCTTGCCCAAGAAAAATTGAGTCCAGATGTTTGATGGTTTCCAGGCAACTGGGAATTAATGCATTTGGCAAGCCTGGATTCAAGATCATCAGCGCAAAAACATCCTCACCTTTGGGGAGTTGTAAAAATCCGGTAGGGGCAAGTGCGGCAACCCGTGCAATATGCACTACCGTAGCGTAATGCAGGGGTAAAGCAGCTAACAGTTGTTCCAGATCTTTGAGTAAAATACCTGGTATAAAGCACTCATACCAAGGGTGTTGAAGTTCCCATTGCCCCGTCATTTTCATTGCATTAAAGCGGGAATCATGACGATGGAAATAAGAGTGAATGGTTTCATCCTGGGTGTGGAGAAGTTGCCAGGGAGTTAACCCCAAATCTTTGAAATCTGGTGGTTCATTGTCGTATTCCCGAGAAACATGCAGTGCATAAAACCATTGTGCAAAAGGGAAACGGCCTTTCTCCGATAATTTTGCCCCTTGAATGGCGGGTGTGCAAAATGATTCTATATGATCTGCTTTTGTTTGGCATAACAGTAAATCCTCAAGCCATTTATTCTTGTCTGCATAAAGTAAAAAGAACGTGCGCACATTTTTTAAACAAGGCCTTAAGGCAATGCATGCCTTGGTGATCAAACCAAAACGTCCTTGACCACCCAAACAGGCTTCCATCAACGGCATTTGTTTTTTTAGGCTCACCAATTCTCCATTGGCTTGGACTACTTCCAAGGCATTCACATGAGCAATGACACTACCGTATTTGAATGAGGCCGACCCGATCCCTCCTGCCGAGAGCACGCCTCCAATCGATAAATTACAATTATGCGGCACCACATAAGGAACCATGGACTTTTTTAATGAACTTTCCAACAGAGAAGCCCAAGAGGCATTTGCTTCAACCCAAATTGAATCTGCGTCAGCCTCTGATGTATGGTTAAAATATTGCATACTCAGGACTAGTCCGCCAGGAACTGCAAGCGATTGTCCGCTTTGGCTTAACCCGTTGCCACGGATTGTTACCGGCAATTGATGTTCATCGGCATAGTGTATCAGTGCCTGAAGTTCCTCAGTGGTTTTCGGTTCGCAGAGGGCTGCAGGAGTGGAATGCAACAACTTTCCAAAATCTTCTTCAAATAAAAAAAGCGGATGCCCATCGCTGAGCACCGCTTGTCCAAGCTTTTGTTTACACTGCTTTATGTGAAATGAATTCCACTGGTTCTTTGTTTGCAGCATCTTGATGATTCCTTTGTTTTGCCAATTCGAGTCTTCGATTACAAGCGATAACCAATCCATCGAACATCTTGTTAAACGCCTCATAGCATCGGTCTACCATTTTTAATGCTTCCCGGCGGGTATGGATAGGTACTGTTCTCGAAAACAGGGAACGTTCCATTTCTTCTTCAAACAAGGCATGCGCCATTTCTACTTCCAGATGTGATGTAGAGAAATATTTGAGGTTTTTATCTTCTCCCGTTTTTTTCACTTGTTTTGAGACTTTCTCAAAGAACACGTGCCCGGATGATTCAATTGTTAAGAGAAGAACAATATTGAGGATTTCCTCATTCGCTTTGTAAACCTCAGCCAAGATAGCATAAGCTGCATCCCGCGTTAATTGTGATTCCTTGCTGTAAAGCCAACTGACATCATTGGTATCATTTGTGGGGTCGATATTTACGGCCCCCATATATTTTTTATCATGCAGAAACCATTTTTCATGGCCTGAATCTTCAAGCCGATGGTGGCGGGCCACTTTTCTTAAGTAGGGGTCGGTCACTTTTTCTTCATTTATTCTTAATATATCCTGAAACGTCATAGCCCAAAAGGTCAGTTCAGGTACAAAGTAGCTCAATTCTTTTAAACTTTTTAAATGTTCGAGTAATTCAAAAAAGGGATGATTCATGAATTCTTGTTGTTTTGAATCAATATAATCTTGTATGATTTTCATAGCCATCTCCATGAGATAAATTGGTTGGACACTTTAGGTAATGCATGCGGCGTACCAACTTTTTTCTCTTGTTGCCTAAAAATCTCCCTAAAAAGAGGGTTAAATACCCCCGTGTGACTCATCAAAAACCTTATTTCGTCAAAAAAATAATGCAAAAATTAATCACTGTGTCAAATTTTTGACAAAGTAAGCCCTTGAATTTTTTCCGCTAATTTAAAATTCAGTTCAATTATGCCAATTTTTTGTCATACTGTTTCAGTTCTTTCTCTACTTTATCCCATTCAATCTCTTCAATTCGCTCCACTTTCTTACATATTTTATTTAAAAATTGTGCTTGTAATTCCCCATGCGCCTGTGCTTCCGCATACGGGGTATTAGTAAACATCACCAAAACGTGTTTTGAAACATAATGTTCTGGATATCTCTGCATTAATTCCTGCTCTAGCTGTTTTTTTAAATTGAATTGCTTATCTCTAATGTCGACTTGTATTTCATGAAAATTATCCATAGACATTTGCGCCACAGCATCCGTATTTGCCTTTCTTGATTGATAAAAAGCGGGCATCACTTCCTTCCAGTCATCATTGTGTTTTTCCAGGAGGGTATTCAAAATACGACAGTCCTCGAAAGCACTGTTCATGCCCTGACCAAAAAAAGGTACTACCCCATGCGCCGCATCGCCTATCAGCATGCATTGATCCTGGTAATGCCAGGGATCGCATTTTATAGTGCTCATATTACCCGTAGGATGTAGGGTGAATTCTTCAATTAAATGGGGCATTTCCGCATAGGCATCCGGAAATGATTCTTTAAAAAAGGTAATGATTTTTATCTCGTTATCCAGAGCAGCGAAACTGTTTTTTCCCTCATGGGGTAAAAATAATGAACCGGTGATGGATTGATTTACATTGGGATTGCCTAGCAATAAAAAAGCATCTCGTGGCCAAAGGTGTAAATGTTCATGAATAAGGTGGTTTTGGCCTGGTTCCCCAATAGAAAGTTCCTTATATCCATACGGCAAAAAGGTTCGGGAAGCGTGAACCAAATTCCTGGCCAGTAATTGCTCCCGGACAAAGGAGCCAGCACCATCCGCACCAATCAAAAGTTCATACCCTTTTTTTAGTGTACTCCTGTCGGGTCGCTCAAAAATGACAATTTTGTTGTCAACATCCAAATCAATGAGTTTGGTATGGAAATGGAGTTTAACCTGAGGGTACTGCTCCAGCTCATCGAGTAATAGCTTATTTAGCTCGTTGCGCTGAATGGCATTGATGTATTCATCATGATGGCGGCCAAAAGATTGAAATTTAATTTCCCCATTAAGTTCATGAATAGCGCGGGCACGCATGGGAACCATGAGTTTTTTCACCCGTGGCATAATACCTACGCCCTCCATTCCGGTAATTCCACGGCATGATAGGGCAAGATTGATGGAGCGCCCATCATCTGCGTGCATCAACCTCAAATCAGGCCTCGCATCAAATAAAGCAAGTCTATAACCTCTTTTTGCCAAATAGAGGGCGAGTAAACTTCCAGCCAAACCCGAGCCAATGAGGGTTACCTCTTTCATTCCAGTCTCCTTAGAACAATCACAGCTTGCAAGTGAAGTGATACAGGTACCCCAGAACCTCTACTCACTGGCATACCTGTACCGAGATCACTTTGGGCAGCGACTACTACGACTGCTTATTCCATTTAATAAAAATTAATATAATCAAATCAACATAAAAATTCTCTACGTACTTCCAAGCATAATTTTTATAGCAAAAATCATACCGAATTCGAGAAAACAATTAGAAAATGGGGAAATTACAGATGATGGCTAATAAATTCTTTTAATTCTTCAGGCTTTTTAGGCATGGAAAAATAATATCCTTGGGCATAATCACAGCCGTGTTGCACAATGAATTCACGTTGTAAATCGGTTTCCACTCCCTCAGCCAGGACCTCAAGATTTAAGCTATGGCCCAAGTTAATGATCGCCCGGGTAATGGCCGCATCATTTTCCCGGTTGACCAGTTCGCTGATAAATGAGCGGTCTATTTTCAATTTATCAACAGGAAACTGTTTGAGGTAGGATAAACTGGAATAACCGGTACCAAAATCATCGATAACCAGCTTGGTCCCCATGTCTTTCAACTCATACATGGTTTCTACAGCATGTTTTACATTATCGACAAGCAAGCTTTCAGTCAGTTCCAATTCCAAAAACCGTGCAGGTAAGCCTGTCTCAAGAAGGATTTTTTCAATTAATTGAGATAAATGAGCTTGGCGAAATTGCCTGCCTGAAATATTTACGGCGACAGTTAAATGATCATAACCCTGAGCATGCCAACGTACCAGCTGACTGCAGGCTTCTTTTAAAACCCACATTCCAATATCAAGGATTAAGCCATTTTCCTCCGCCATGCTAATAAATTCATTTGGGGGAACATCCCCTAAAATATGGCTGTGCCAACGCAGTAAGGCTTCAAAACCAATGACTTTGTTTGTAGCTAAATTAATAAATGGTTGATAAACCAAATGAAATTCATTTTTCTTGAGGGAGTCACGTAAGGCGTTATCAAGCTGCATTCGATTGATTATGCGCATATTCATTTCTTTGTCATAGGTACGATACGTATTGCGGCCGCTGTCTTTGGCATGATACATCGATAAATCGGCACTTTTCATCAAGGATTCATAATCATCACCATCCTTAGGGAAATAGCTGATGCCGATGCTTCCGGTCACCTTCAGATTGTGTTGATCGATTTGAAAGGGTTTTGCTATTGACTCAAGAATTTCCTCAGCCTTTTGTTGGGCTTGCAGTTCTGAGGCAACATCTTGCAATAAAATAACAAACTCATCCCCCCCCAGGCGGCAAACGGTATCAAAATCATCCGTAGCAATAAGCAGTCGATTGGAGACCGCTTGTAAGAGGCGGTCTCCAATGCTGTGCCCCAACGTATCATTAGTCATTTTGAAATGATCCAAATCAAGGAATAAAAAACCCAGCATGGAGCCTTTTTTCTTGGCTTGTAAGATGGCCTGGTCTACCCGGTCTATTAATAAAACCCGGTTGGGTAATTCAGTAAGCGAATCATGGGTCGCTTGTTGAATTAGTTGCTGTTCCATCTCTCGACGCTGGGTAACGTCATTAAGAATACAGACATAATGTTTGACGTTATCGAATGAATCTCTTACCGGGGCGACACTCACTTCAGCCCAAAAAACCTCACCGTTTCGTCGATAACTTTCCAGTTCTACCGTTTCCTCACGTAATTCTTTTATGGCGAGATTAATCCGCTTATGATTTACATGCTCCATTTGACTGCCATGTAAAAAAGTAAGATTCTGTCCCAATATTTGCCTTTCGCTGTACCCTGTGATGCGCTCAAATGCTTTATTCACATAGATGATTGGTAAAGTGGGTTTGGAAATATCTAAGATTACCACCCCATGGGTGCTGGCCTCGATCGCACGTTCACGGATGCGAAGTTCATCTTCTTCCAGAAGTTTTTGCGTTATATCCCTAAAACTGTATACTCTTCCAACGATTTCTGCACCTATCCGTTGCGGCTGCGTAAAGCGCTCAAAAATCCGTCCATCTTTAAAATGTAAAACCGGTAATT
Source organism: Fluoribacter dumoffii NY 23 (assembly GCF_000236165.1). Classification (NCBI taxonomy): domain Bacteria; kingdom Pseudomonadati; phylum Pseudomonadota; class Gammaproteobacteria; order Legionellales; family Legionellaceae; genus Fluoribacter; species Fluoribacter dumoffii. The sequence continues at coordinate 307,662 of NZ_CM001373.1, forward strand.
CCCCCTGCCATTCAGGATTTTCGTAAAGATATTTTACATCTGCAATAACGGCTTCCGGGTTACTTAATTGTTGTAAAATGTATTCAAAACCTATACTTTCAGTGCCCGATTCCAGCATATGCGAGGGGATGCGCCACATTTCTACGAACTTTTGATTCCAGTCTACTACTTGTCCCTTGCCGTTAACCATCATGATGCCATCAGCGGTTGATTCAAGGGTGGCACGTAATAAAGATAATGATTTTTCCAACTCTACATTTTTTTCAAGGATATCATGGGTCTTAACATTAATATTTTCTGACAGGGGGGCATTAATGGAGCGTTGGAACTCGGGTTGGGTGTGATACCATTTTTCAAGCAGGCTGGATAAGTTTGATGTTGGCGAAATAATACCTAATTCTTCACACACATTAGTAAGAGATGGTTCTCTACCTTGTTTCTTCACTTTTTCCGCGGCTTGAGCCACTCTTTGATAATCTATTTGACGTCTAGTCATGTTCCCTCACTCACTCCCCTCAAACTGTTTGGCACCATGTGTAAGCCAGTTTAACTTAAAGTATATACTGTTAATGTATTTTTTGCTTAAACTTAAGCCATTCAATAGGGCTTAAACGAACTACTGAGCAGTTATAACGAGAGTATTTGCAAGCAAACATTCCAAAGCCTGCTGTTTTGCAATGACAGCTCCTATCAGAAAGCCTATCTAATGCATGATTGTGAGCGGGGAGCGATTTAAAAAGTTATGTTTTAAGTGTCTATAAAATCACCCAAATTGTCTGCGTCTTCAAGTTGTTCCATTAATTTACTTAGTAAAAATTAACTCAGCAATCTAATGAGGCAGCAGGGCTTGGGAATGGAGGCAGGAAATCCCGCTTTCGCGGGAAATGCTTTGGATTTATTTCTTAACCGGGGCTGGAGCTGGAGCAGGGACTTGCTGCATGCCTTGTTTGATTGCTAATTGTTGAACCTGAGAATTGACGCTTTGTATTTGTGTCTGTAGTTGACTTTGTACTGTCTTTATCTGATTTTGCAGTTGCGTGTTTAATGAGTCGATTTGCTGTTGTAAATCGGATTGAACTTTTTTAATTTGGTCCTGGAGTTGGGTATTCATTTGTTGTGCTTGTTGCTGTTGATCGGTTTGCATTTGTTTTAATTGGCTTTGGATTTGTGAATTAAATTGGGATATTTCGCTAGCAAAAGTAATATTAGCTAAAAAGACTGTACAAAAAAGTGATTTTGCTAAAAGGTTCATTATTATTCCCTTAATTTGAAAAACAGTTTATATACTTTAACCAATATACTGTAAATTGACTAGGGCTATTCCCAATCCCTTAATTTTAAAGTATTTTCAGGAATGTTTTCATCGATGAATTCTATAAAATGGCAGGCAGCTTAAAGCCGTTTAATTTCGCTTAAAACCCAGGTAGCAGAGTATCATCCCCATTATCAAGTCAAATCCTGCAGTGGTATAGGCTATATTTTTATTTTGAATAAAGAGAAGGCTCGCCAGATCAATGTAGTGAGGGTAAAAAATAATACTCACTCCTTTTAATAAAATCAGCCAGGAAATAATAGTGACCAAAAGCCGCCAGCTCCATTGCCAAATATTATGGCTTACCACCATGAGTAGACCAATAATGAAGGTCCAAAATCCCATGACTAACATTAAGGGAGCATTTTTAAGCAATTCCTTGATATAAATGGTGAATTGATCCCCGTTAAAAAATATGGCAATGCTGACAACAATCAAATAAATTCCAAGGACTTTACTTAAAAACTTTGATATGTCCATTTGCATGCCTCTTTATTTCACTACTTCAAGTGTAGTCTTGAATTAAGAGAAGTTCTATGCCCGTTAATTGCGAAAGTTGTTCCATTCGATACAAACAGGGGGCTGCGGATATTATCCTGCGCCATGCGGCACGTCCCATACCCCCGGTTTTTCTACGATACCGTCAATTCCTGTCTTCTTTGCTCTTCCTCAGCTACTTTCATCACATTTCTTGGATTGGGAGGGGGGAATAAACTCTGGCTGTGCGCATAAGCACGTGCTGAAAAATATTCCTCAGTCAAGGTTTTTGCCTTCGCGGCAAATAACTGGAACTTTTCGGTCAGAATTTTAATGAATTCATTGACGTTATAATGGCTTAATTCCACAAACATGAGCCGGTTATCCAGGGCTTTGGATAAAGGTTGCCGACCGTGAAAGGTAGTTGGATTTTGAGTTCCAATGAGACAAAAACCTGGTTTATCTGGAGGATTTCCCTCAAGATCGTAGCCTGAAAGTAAGGCATTGAGGAGTTTTTCATGAATTTGCGTATTAAATTCTTCTATAAAAACAACCTTTCCCTTGTGGAATGCATCCAGCAGTTTTTCTTGTACCTCTTTAGGATTAGTTGGCGTAATAGTGATGTAGTCGACTCCCTTTGATTTGAGCAGGGAGAGAACCAATTGGCTTTTTCCCAGACCGGGTTCTGCTTCAAGAATGATTCCGTTTAGACCAAATTCCTGATTCCAAAGACCCTTTATCTTTTTGTCGCGGATAAGCAGGAGCATTTCGATACTCACGGCTATTTTTTTTCGTGACTCAGTCCAGATGAATTTTTTATCAGTGGTAACCGGATGAAATTGTTGTAACACTTCTTTAAGCTGCTGCTTTTCCTGATTCCAGTTTTTTACTTGTTTTATCTCATGTCGTATATTCTGACTTAACTTTTTATCCAGGTTTATTTGTTTGATTTCTTTTAAAATAGCGTAGCGCATTAAAAAATCATCTCCCATCAGCTTGGTTTGTGCGTGCTCTTTTAGAATAAAGAAGCGCAAACACATCATTTGGGCATTCCTGGGAGTAATATTCAACCCAGCGGCTTGTGCTTTGGTATAGTAAGTTTCAATGAGAGGTAACAAGTTTTCTGAATCTTTATAGTGCGCAAGCAGAGGCCTTAAGATGTTACCCAAAGGTTGCCCCTCGAAAGGCAAATAATGGGGATAACGTTTAAATAAGTCTGGTTCAAAACGTCCTTCGTAATGGGTCGGGTTTCCTGCAAAAATAATTTTATGATTTTTTAATGGATAACATATACCCTCAAACCAAAGCTCTTTATCCCCACGAGCAAGGGCTTCGAATAAGGAATAATGCTCCTGGCTTATATTAGCTTCATCAATAAATAAAACCGGTTGGCTTTCTTCCTGATGTTCAAGCCATTTTTTTACCCCCGCCAATTCATGGTATATCTTGAGTGGTTGTCCTTGCTCTTTTCCATACTTTGGAAGGATTTTCTGAACAAAATAGCTTTTTCCAGCTCCCGTTTTACTGGTAAGAAAGACAAAGGGATGCTGCTTCAGATAATCCATTACTGCTTCGGGGGGTGTTGGCTCCCCTCCATGAGGAAGGATTCCCGCCCGCCATTGCAGGCGATGGATTAAGTGGTCCAACCAGGGTAAATGCTGTGTCGGATCTTTGGGCAAATCCAGAAAATGACTATGGCACGGGGTGAGTTGGAGCTGTTGGTAAATTTTCTTTAACCTGGCTGACAAATCAGAGCCTAAGCGTGCAAAATCGTTTTCGGGGTTATAAGTATAAATTGTCTTGTGCACGGATTTAAAGGAGGCAGCATTATCAGTGACGAGGGTGATATTTGGGGCTGAAACGGGTTCGCCATTAACCCAAAGAGTGGGGGGATCAACAAAAAGGGTTTGTAATTGCTGCGCCAGGGTTGTGGAAAATTGTCCCTTGAAAACTACAGGTTTTCCTTCTTTAATGGCCCTTAATAAAGGCGTTTCTTCACCGCTAAATTGTTTGTTTTTTAAAGAGACATGGAAAAACAAATTATTAAAATTTGTTTTGGAATCAATATTAACCGTAATGGCGTCTGCTGATTTATAGTGTTCTTCAGCAGCATCCAAATCATCAGAAATAACAAGGCAATTTCCTTGTCTCAATGGTTCAATGGAACTCACCCATTTTTTTAAAGGCTCCGGTACGAATACTTTCGGAGTGATTTTAATCGACAAGGCACATTTTGCTCTGTTTGCTTCCTTCAAGAGACTGTACCATTGGATCTCGGTTAAGTTATCGGTCACAACTAATTCAAGACAGGAATCGGCAGCAAAAAATCCGGGCAGAGGTTTAATCGTGTGATGCTTTGTAATTTGGTATTGATTAGTAAACAAGGGCAAAGTTGTTTGGTTAACAATTCGTTTTTTCCCTGGCAATCCCTTGGGAGCAATTATCTCAGGATAAGTACTTAAGTCGGGCTGTACCAATTCGAGCTGAAAATCTTGGTGCAGTTCATGCCATTCCCCGTTAAAGAAAAAGCGCTTGTTGGCCCTGATATCCTGAATCAAAAAGCGAAATTTAGGATCTTCAAGCGGAGGGTTATGCAAAACCAATTTTGTGCTCTTTGTTTGCGATGCCTTCATGAGGGCGCCGGGTGCGATGTCTAAAACGCCCTCATCAAAAGTATGTTTACCCAGAAAAACGGATTCCCAATTTAGGGGGGAAGGAAAAAGGACATCATCCTCACCTACAGGATGATTCAGTTTTATTTCGGGTAAATTAAGGGGGGGAAGTTCAGGCGCCTGGCTGATTGCATCGAAACGTGAATAGTAATCATCGCCCATTTTGAAAGCAGAACGCTCATCCATGCCTACGACAAGATGCACATTGGGTGGGATAGGTAACCCCCCAAGATTACGGTCTTCATTATCGATCACACTGTTTAAGCTGACGTGACGCGCCTTAGGATCAGACCAATCAATAAACCAGGTGTAAGATTCACCGGGGTTTAAAGCAGCATGCTTTAAAAATTGACTTACCGGACTATCAACCCGGGTATCTTTATTATCCTTTATCCGTGTGTGATGAAGGACGAGTGTATCGAGATCACGCGAAAAAAAAGTATTTTTGCACTTTAGGGATGCTTGATGCAGGGCTTCAATACCGCGGCCGTCTTTGAAAATAAGCCATTGTCTTGAAACTGAATCTTTAGAGGAGAGTTTCTGTGCCAGTGCATCGGCATCTTTGGCTTGGAGAGGGAGGCTATTCCAGGTTTGAAAGCGATTGCCCGGATTTAATGGAATAACGGGTTTTTTCGTCCTTTCCAGGAGCTCTTCCTTTCTCTTCTCATGCTGCCTTTTTTGCAAGGACAGCATGGGAAGATCCACCACATTGGCCGTACCGCCACCTAAATCCAGGGTAAAGTGCACGTCTTTATGGGTGGCAAGAATAAATTGATGTACATCGTTATCCACTAAATGGGCATCAATTTGCAATGCATCTGCGAGGGCAGAAAATAGTTGGGCCCTGTGCCTGCAAACCCCGGCCCTTTTTTGGATCAAGGCATTTAACACGTCAATGACATTGCCTTCTATATCTTCATCAGCTGCTTCTTTCTCAAAGCGGCAAAATTCAGTTAATGCTTTAATGCGTTGCATGACATCGAGGTTTAACAGCTGTTGATATTCTTCGCAGTCGGTTATTTTCCCTGTACCATCAAATGATAATCGGGAGAGCCATTCAAGATGTTCCTGGTTTGGTTTTTTTCCAAGGGTGAAATCCATATTTTTTCCTGGATCAAGAAGGTAATTCACTATGCAGGAATCCATTTTTCGCTTAAATTTGATGAAAAAGTACCCCGAATTTTTATCTCTCTTTATTTCATAATCCGGATGTTCTGCCGCATAGTTAATGAGCTTATCGGTTGCGCTTAAAGCAGGTAACTGCAGCCAGGTACCCACCTGAGGTTTTTCATATAAAAATTGACTGTATACCAATTCCTTGGGGGCGTCTGGATGGTTAAATTGTTCTTCTATTTGCTGAGGGGTACGTTTTAAGGATTCAGCAACAGGTTCTAAATTTTTTTCTGCAGGGATATAGGGTTTAAAACAGTTGCTTTCAGAAACCCAAATAAATGTATCCAAATGATAACTGGAAACAGGGATTATGCCTTCTTTAGCTTTGAAAATTGTTCGTGCGGGCAGGTTTGGAATTTGATCAGACTTGCCTATTTTCCCATCAAGAAATAGAGAACCATAAGTAAAGACAGCTTGCTTTTCAGAGCTTGTCGCATTTTCTATAAGCTTGAGTTCAATTTGTGGGCAGTTATATTGCAGCCATTGCGCCGCGAGTTTATCACTTTTATTTTGCGGGAGAGGATAGGATATTGATTTTAAATTGGGTGCTATTTTAATCAGTTGCGCTATTTCTGAAAAACTCAGTGCCTCCGTAGTAAAGGCAATATGGTTTAAGAACGGCAGTGAACCCGGTTGCAAACTGTGGAGCAGGCGAAGAAGATTAGCAGGATTAGAAATTTCAATGTGAGCTAAATTGGGTGCTGCGGCCAATAGTTTTAATAATTGGTTGGGAGGCAGAGCAGTGTTTGTGACATGGAGTTCTTTTAAATTGGGTAAGGAATTGGGGATAAAATTGAAGTCATAATCAATAGTGCAAGACGCCAGTTCCAGCCGTGTTAAATTTGGGGCACTGATGAGAAGGCTATGGAGCTGCGTGCTACTCATTTTCCCAATGCCAAGGACCAAATTTTTTAGCGCATCCATTTGGATACCCAATTGAAATTCGGGTGGTCCTGAATCTATCCAGTCAAAAAAGGAAATTGTTAATGTTTCAAGGTTTGGAGCTGAATTAAGCAGCAAGTACAGATCGTCAAAAATCAAAGTGGAATTGATTAACAGTTCTTTTAAATGAAGGAGCGGTTCATTGATTTGCAGAGGTTCATCCCAAGGACCCAAAAGAGGGGCTAATTTCAGTTCTCTTAAATTGGAAGTTGAATTAATGAGAGTATTTAGTTGAGATATTGCTATCCGGGTATTTGTAAAAGACACACTTTCTAGATTGGCTAATTGATGAGGATTGAGTTGCAGTGGGGCATCATCTTTCATCCCTGCCTCAAGCAAACAAAGCGTCCTTAGCTGAGGTGAGTTATTGAGAAGCATTGCAAAACGTTCTGAATAAAATTCAGTATCTTGTGCCTGAAAAAATCTTAAACTTGTAGTTAATAGGGGTACATCCTCATCGGGCTCTGCCTCATATTCTGATGGTCCAAATTCACAGTTTTCCAGAGAAAGGGAAGCCAAACTTTCCAGCTGGTTAAGAAAGGTAAATAAAGGAAATCTGTTGTTTGCCAAATTAATATGAGTGAGTCTTTTGAGTAATTCGGGATAATTTTGTACCAGATATGAAAGATACAGGTGATCAGGATCATCAGCAGTTACCATAGGTTGGGTGGCCGACAAAAAAGGCGGAATTGGTTTTTTTTGATTTTCAGCAGCCAGGAGTTCCGTTTTCAAATTTTGGCATTTTTTGTCCCAATCCCTATCCAAGTTCGGATGAGGATCAAAAGACCACTCGAGTATGCTCTTTAATATGCCGTTACGTATTTCAGACGGCCCTAAAATGCTGAATAGGGAATCTAAATCCTGAACGACGAAATTGATGAAATGAAAAAATGCTTCCGGTGAATTAAGAATTTTGCTGCACAGCTCCTCAAAACCCGACTTATCAAAAAAGGCTATCCGATCATAGATGAGGTTTAATTTTTTTAACTCATCTGCTTCTTGCTTGGGATCCAGCTCAGCATATTGCTCTTGGAGGTTGGTAATGTGTGCTGCATCCTCTAATTTTTTTAAACCATCTCGAGTGGGGAAATATATGGAAAAATTATCTTCGATGAGTCTTTTTATAATACGCTCTTGCAGGTATATATTTTCAGAGGAGTTTTTTAAATTGCATTTGATAATGATGGTTTTCTTATCGAGTTGTGATGAACCGATCGCGATGGTATCCCAACACTCCGGATTATCTGCCAGAGCTTTATCAAGATTCAGCACCCCACCATTGGGTTCAACGGAGGATTCAATAGTTGGTAATTGAATCTTTTCATATAACAAACCCAGATTTTCGAGAATTTCTGCCAGAGTTTTCATTTTATTCCTGCTGTGAGATTGGATGGTTGGTATCTTTAATTGATAAAATGGGCAATTATATATCTTTTGGGTGTTTTGTGGACACTTTATTGAAAAAATGATTGAGGAGCCCAGATAGTATTATCGCGAACGCATGGCCAAATATTTATCAATCATTTGACGCGAAAGACTGACGGGTTTGGGTAATTGAGGCAGTTTGTTTAGGGGGAACCATTGGGCATCCTCGATTTCGGTTGCATCAATCTGGATCTCGCCCGCGGCATATTCGGCGATAAATCCTAACATTAAATTGCTCTGAAAAGGCCAGGGCTGGGAAGAAAAATAATGTAAATTTTTTATGGTTAGCCCCACTTCTTCCATGACTTCACGTACAACTGTTTGTTCCAGCATTTCCCCAGGCTCTACAAAACCTGCAAGTAGGCTGTATATCCCTGGCATAAAGTGAGGTGAGCGCGCAAGCAAAATTTCATCATCCCGCCAGATAAGTGCCAACATAACGGGGGAAATTTGTGGAAATATTAATGAATTACAATTGGGACATACTTTGGCCCGCTCTTTGGCACTGTATTGCGTTTGCTCGCCACAATATCCGCAAAACCGGTTGCTTCGGTCCCAATGCAAAAGCTGCTTTGCCCGCGTAACAAGCAGAAACAAATCTTCATCCCCTAGAATTTCATGTGCCTGGCGAATGGGTTGGAAAGAAAGATGGTTTGCCAATGTTTGGGGTTTGTTTTTAATCTGGACGGCAAAACAGGGGGTATTCCCATAGGTTCCCAAAAAAATTTGGCGTTCAACCGCAAGATTGAATTCACTGAGATTAAAAGCCTGAGGTATGGCGTGGTGCTGCAATAGAAGATCGTCGCCATGGAAAATAAACCAGAAAGCGGCTTCAACAAGTGTGACAGGAGGATTTATTTGGGAAATAAATGGTTTTGACATATGAAAAATCCAAAATAATACCACGTATTAAGTGTACATAATGATTTTGCAAATGGTCAAATTCTTGTATTTCGCAGGTACTCAAAAAATAACCCCAGAGGTCATTTAAATGGTGATGATCGACACTTTGGAAAGTTCTTTGGCAGGGGTAAAAAAAGGTTGTAGCCACAGGAGGTTTGATATCATGTACACAGGTTTATCCACAGATTTTGTGGATAAACAACTTCATTTAAACTGAGAATTAACTGATAAGATCCTTATAAAACAAGGAACTATAAAAAAAATGGAAGTTTTGATTTTTTGTTACACGATTGGATTGTGAAAGTTATCCACAGGATATGGGAAGAACAATTTAAAAATTTCTTGCATATCTTAACAAAGAAAAAAATAAAAACCAGTCTTGACTTTTGAGTTTTTAAATTTTTATTCGACCTCTACTTAATAAAGAAGTAATTCATCGGAAAATCTCCTCCTTTCGGGGGAGGAGATACCCTGCAAAAGGTGCTCTAAAACATGCCATTGCTATTTGCTGATTCTATAGGAAGAGCTTGAATTACATCCCAGTGCTCGTAAATTTTATTGTTTTCCAAGCGAAAAATGTCAATTATAGCTCGGCCTTGAGTTCCGGGTTCCAAAACTGAATGCACATGCACCATCACATAATCGCCCTCGGCAAGGATTCGTTTGATTTCACTGTGTGATTGTGGGTAAGTATTTTTGAGATAGTCAATGTAATTTTTCAAACCTTCAATCCCATCCTGAGCTTGCGGGTTATGTTGAATATACCAGGCTCCCAGGTAACTTTGCGCGGCATCAAAATTTTTTTCATTTAATGCCTTTTGATAAAATTGAGTCACAATTTGTTTATTTGCCTCTTGCATCGATCCGGCATTCCCATATAGGGAATGAATCATGAACCACCCGCTCATTAAAGCCATCGTTACTTTGTTCATTATCGCTCCTTTTTAATGTAACTTTTTGATTATAAATAGCGGATTATAAAAAAAAAGCGCATAATTTTGGTCAAATATATCTATTTTTTAGATGAATTGGGGTGAGATAATGGCGAAGGTCACTTTAGAACAATGGCGGGTATTGCAAACAGTTGTTGATGAAGGAAGTTTTGCTAAGGCCGCATTAAAACTGCACAAAAGTCAATCCAATATCAGCTATACTGTCGCAAGACTTCAGGAGCAGTTAGGGATCCAATTATTGCAGACTGAGGGACGAAGAGCAGTATTAACCCCACACGCGGTGGAGATCCTTAAGCTGTCGCGGCAAATTACCCGAGCGGCCAAAAATGTAGAAATTGCCGCGCTCAATTTAAAATCCATTTATGAAAATTCATTGCGGCTTGCCATTGATGAAATTTTTCCATTGTCGGTATTATTGGCGGTGTTGTATCAATTTGGCCAAGAGAATAAATACACCAGGCTGATAATTAATCAAGGCTTGTTATCAGGTCCTAGTGATCAATTAATTCAGGGCGAGGCAGAGCTTGCAGTGATTTCAAAAATTCCGGAGGGTTATACGGCTAATAAGTTAATGGATGTTCATTTTCTACCTTATGCTCATAAAGACAGTTCCTTACACCAAAAAAAATGTACTCTTGAGGATCTCTACGATGAGCGTTATCTCATTGCCCAGGATTCCGGATCCATTAAAAAATGGAATGAAGGGTGGTTGGGGTCTGAATTCCATTGGAAAGTAAGCTCCCTGGAAATGAAAGTTCAGTGTGCTGCACATGGGATAGGTTTTGCCTGGCTTCCACAACATATGGTGGAAGGTCGAAATTTACCTCTTCTTCCTTTGTGTATGGAAGAAAATAATATAAGAACCTATCCGATCTACCTGGTGCACCATCAATCTCAGGAATTAGGGCCCTCGGCAAAATATTTGATCGAATTATTTAAAAAATACTCACAAGCCCGGGAGGTTGGCGTAGTGCACGAGGGTTTAGAGGCTTAACTCCAGCTCCGGTTCCTAAAGGTTCGGTATAGGAATTTACAGGTACTGAATTGAAAGGACTATACTTATCTCAAGTAGCACTTTTTGAAGGAATAAAAAATGCATAACGGAGAGGATGTCATAATAGGAGATTTTCAAAACATTTTACTCAGGAATGGATATTCTGCCCATGAATTTAAGATCACGATAAAGAATGGCTCAAGCTATGATCCCAATCAGATAGTCAGTACGCAGGTATGGATAACAATCGAAAAGAATTTCATAAAAAAACAATATGGGTTATATCGAAGTAATTGGCCAGATGATTTTGAAAGGGATCTCCAAAAAGGATACTTCAACTAATTAACGAATAACGAATTTACATAAAAATAGCCTGGATTGTTCTCCAGGCCGTTAAAGTCATCCAATTTTTAATTTTTGAATGCAGCAAACCCCACAGTAGCAGCCACAGCCAAAGCAACACCCATACCAATGCTCGCGGCAGAGAAAAAGCTGAATTGATTTATGCGCGTAGAACCCGGATCGGGATTTTTAGCATCAGGAACTTGAGCCTGTGAAAATTTGCGTTCCGCAATTTTCTCTCTCGAATCATAAAATATTGGCTTTGTAATTATCACTTCACCACGAGGTGTTTGTGCTTTGCCAACCATGGAGGTGGCTTCAATTTCTGAATACCCCATTTTTTGTAAATCTGTAATTTCTTGTTCCAGGATTTGTTTGGTAGGAGAAGCGCCTTCCCCGATATCAAGAAATTCGCTATCTATTTTTCCTTCTTGCTTGTTATCATTCCAGGAAACACTTTTTTTGGGCTTTGCTGATGTTCCTATTGTGTTGGAGTCGTATTTCTTTTGCATGAAAAAACCTCATTTGCTTTAAAATTGGATCTATTTTAACAATAAATAATTAAGGGAAGATGAAGGAGTGTTGGTTTTGCTCAGGATGATTAAATATCAACCCGTCAGTGTTTGAAAACTGAATTGCCTAATTCTACTATAATTAAAAGGATATATTTTTTATCGACTTGATTCATATCATTTTTAAGATTGAATGCATGGGACAAGGGACATAATAGGGGAGAAATATTTATGAGTATCGATAGGGCACCCTATTCTACTTATGTCCAGGAACAATCACCTCTTTGGCGAGTTTTAATACCCCCCACCGTATTGTCTCTACTTTGCATTGTAATTGAGCTGAAAACTAATTTTCTTGTTTTTCATACGTTGACAGAGTTAAGCACCGTATTTATCGGTTTAACTGCAATGACAGTAGTCGCAACATCGATGAAATTCACCCAAAATCAGTATGTGGTTTTTATTTCTTTAGCTATAGGCTGGTGTTCCTGTATTGATATAGCTCATTTGTTAGCCTATAAAGGAATGAATTTATTACCTCAGGGTGGAGGAAACCTGAGTACCCAGCTTTGGATTTCAGCACGTATTTTGCAGGCCTTGTCTTTTTTGTTTGCTATTTATTTTTTTAGGCATTCCCTGCGAATTTGGGTGGTGAATGTGGGTTTTTTTTTAATAACCCTGACCCTTTTTATTGCCATTTTTACGGGTCATTTTCCGCAGACGTATATTGAGAATTATGGAGTAACCTGGTTCAAACTCTATTGTGAATGGGGAATAATTCTTATCTTGATCATGGCGCTCATACTGCTTTGGTATGAAAAAGTAATGGTATCAAAAGAGTTGATGTTGTATATGAGCTTGAGCATGATTTCCATGATATTTTCTGATTTGGCATTTTCCGACTACAGAAGTTTATTTGGTTTTCAAAATATAATCGGGCATATACTCAAAATATTTTCCTTCTGGTTTATCTATATTGCTTTGGTAGTACAAACCTTACGTCGCCCTTTTGCCATTCTCACACGCGCAGCAACAACCTATGATAATATTCCTGACCCAACGTTTATTGTGCAATCTGAAGGAACGATAAGCCAGGCAAATACTGCCGCAGGAAAATTTATTCATAGTAAACCTGAAGAGTTGGTAGGTCTCTCTTCCCATACACTTTTCCATAATAAGAATGTATCCAAGGAGCAGTGCCCGGTATGCTCGCAGCTCTCTGTTGCCAGAAATAAATTTATCGTGGAAATTAAAAACGACAAAGAGGAATGGGTAGAATGCAGCTTATCCCCGATAGATTCGGATTTGTTCCCTCAATCCTGGGTGCAGATGGTAAGAAATATTACGGTCCGTAAGGCACTTGAGGTTGAACGTAAAAAGCTAACCTACGATTTGGGTGAACGGATTAAAGAAATAGAATGCCTTTACACTATTTCCAATCTAATTGCCCTTAGAGACATGAGTATTGAGGAGTTATTTACCCGAACAGTTTACGAATTACCTTCTGCTTTTCAATTCCCGGAATACGTTGTTGCAAAAATTGAAAGTAATTGGGGGGAATTTTGTTCAGACCCTCAAGCACAAAAATTGCCCTACCAATTGGAAAAGGAATTTACATTTAATGGCGAGGCAGTAATCAGGATAAATGTATTTTATCGTCTTTCTCCTCCAAAAGAGCCTGTTTTTTTACCTGAGGAAGTAGCTCTTTTAGACTCGGTAGCTGTTTTATTGCAAAGTGCCCTAACGCGGTTTCATTCCGAACAAAAAGCAACAGAAGCGGAAACCCGTTTTAAGGAAAGCGAGAAGCATTTCCAGGCATTTATTGATCAAGCACAAGTTGGGGTGTATATACGCAATAAAAAACGGTTTTTGTATGTAAACCCTCGTTTTTGTGAGCTTGTTGGCCGCAAACGAGAGGATTTGTTATCGATTGGACTGCTGGATTTATTAGAAGATGAATCGACCCGTAAATTGGTTCTTGAGCATTGGGAGAAATTAGATCAAGGTGTATTACTTATTACTTGCCATTAAAAAGAAGTGACGGCACTCCCATAGTTTTAAGAGTAGATACTACGGTTATTTCCTGGCAGAGCAATTTTGAATTTTTAACTATCGTTGAAGATGTGACTGAGATTCAACATGCCAGAGAGCAGATAGATCTATATGTAACCCAATTGGAAGCGGCGATAAAGGGGACTTTTCTCGCGGTGTCCACAATGGTTGAACTTCGTGATCCCTATACTGCCGGCCATGAACGGCGGGTAGGGTTAATTGCAAAGGCAATTGCACAAGAGCTGGGTTGGCCAGCGAAGCGTTGTGCATCCCTTGAACTTATGGGATTAGTCCATGACATAGGTAAAATTTCGATCCCCGCCGAAATTCTCTCCAAACCTACCCGTTTGACTGATCTTGAAATGGAACTGATGAAAAGACATCCACAAGCTGGATATGACATTTTAAAGGATGTTCCCCTCAAAGAACCCGTTGCAGAAGTCATCTTGCAACATCATGAGCGTTTGGATGGCAGTGGCTATCCTCGAGGACTGAAAGGGGCGGAGATTTTACCCGAGGCCCGGGTCATTGCTGTAGCCGATGTATTGGAAGCGATGTCTTCTCATAGACCTTACAGACCCTCATTGGGGATTGATGCTGCCGTAGAGGAGCTTAAGCGGGGAAGAGGCATTCAATACGATGCAGAAATTGTTGATGCTGCATTAAGGCTCATTGACGCCAAAAAGTTATCTTTGTAAACACCCTCACAATGTGGCTATGAAGATAAAGCAGAAAATGGTGAATGGACAACCCTTATAGAATAAAAGTATATTGGGGATTACAGGGATACTCCGGGGTTCTTTATGTTCCGAAAAACCGCTCCTTGCTTTTTTGCCGTCGTTATCGACGCTTTGGGATTTGGGCTTGTCTATCCAGTAATGACCGCTATATTCACAGCAGACCATAGTCCTGTATTAAGCGCTGATGCCAGTGTGGCAGTAAAGCATTTTTATTTAGGGCTAAGCTATATGCTTTATCCTTTATGTATGTTTTTTGGCACCTCGTTCATGGGGGATTTATCTGATGTGTGGGGGAGAAAAAAAGTATTACTGTTGTGCATGTTAGGAATAACCATCAGCTTCCTTCTCATGGGGATGGGAGTTGCCTTTTCGTGTTTGAGTTTATTGCTTATTGGCCGCGCTCTTTCAGGGTTAATGGCCGGTAGCCAACCTATAGCTCAAGCCTCTATTGCCGATTTGAGTACACCCGAAACAAAGGCTTTAAATATGAGCCTTATCTCTATGAGTTTTAGTTTTGGTTCTGTTCTTGGGCCCTTGCTGGGCGGAGTGATGTCGGATCAGCAATTGCTGCCCTGGTTTACTTTTACCACCCCGTTTTTGATGGCGGCATTCCTTGCATTTACTGCCTGGATTTGGATAGAGCTTGCTTATCAAGATACTGTTGTTGCTTTATCACATAAAAAAATTTCTTTTTTCCGACCGGTACAAATATTCATAGAAGCATTTGAGCATCGATCAGTTCGTATTCTGGCATTGGTTTTTCTTTTAATGCAGATGGGGTTCAGTCTTTATTTTCAATTCATCATCGTCCATATGAAGGCTGTTTATCAATACACGAACTGGCAGCTGGGGGCGGTACAAGGTATGATTGGTTTGGGTTTTGCCATGGGTATTCTCATAGGAATGCCTTTATGTGTGAATCGATTTAAAGTACAGCATATTGCTTTAGTTACCCTGATTTTGACCGGGTTGGGCCAATTACTCGTCTATGTTATTTCCAATTCTTTATTGCAATGGCCTTTGGCAGTAGTCATTGCAACTTTTGACATTATGGCTTTTGCCTGTTTATTAACTTTATTCTCCAATGCTGTTGATGCGCAATCACAAGGATGGGTAATGGGGATATCCGGTGCAGTGATGGCCTTTGCCTGGATGGTCACGGGCTTTGGCTCAAATTTATTATCCCTTATCTCCAGTGCAGGTTTAATTGCCATCGGAGGGCTGTTGTTGCTTTTTTCAGCCCTGCTTTTATTAAAGAATAATTGAGAAAAGCCCTATGTTGCTTTTTCAACTGCACGAACAGGACTTTTCCGCAGTGCCTTATGCCTCGTCTTGGCTATTGTAGCTTCGGGTGATTGGCGATGTTCTCCAACTGTTGTAAGGGCTTGCGTGAAAAAAAGGCCCCCACATAACTCAGGATGGAGGAATTGGGGGGATTGGAAGAGGGTTCTGGACTTGCTTCAACTTCAACAATTTCAGGCTCAGGATACAAACGCTCCTGAACCATCCTGAATCCTGAAAAAACACTCCTCAGGACAAAAGGCAACAGGGTTAACATAATAAGCATGCTGCTTAAATTTGTTGACTCATTGAAAAGGACATAGTTAGCCAAGGATTGGAAAAATGCAATAATCAGAGCAATCCCCATGGTCTTGGAAATCAGTGTTGATGCATTGATATTGCGGTTATCCATAGGAAGATCAGTGCTTTCATTAATTTCATAAAAAGCAATCCACAACCATAACAGATCAAAAGCAACGCTATACCAATGCTGCTGATTCATTTCCGTAACTTGTGCACCTACTGCTTTAGCTAAATCAAAGGTCAGTTTCCCACTTTTTAGTGCCAGCGCCATGGTCGGTTTTTCCTGGGAATTAGCCAAATCTGCAAGTTGTTGTACAAACAAGCTCTTGGGAAGATGGATATCAAAAAGTTCATAAAACGTTTTCTCGGAACCAAATAATCTTCTCAGCTGTTCCTCACTAAGATTTGATAAATTGCCTACTCCTGGCGCAAATGTCCCATCCTCTGCATGATGAGCGATGACAGCATGGGAATTTTTCATCATCATGACATCGTTGGTGCCATCACCGTTTGCTACCACAAAATAGTGTTGCTCCTTAAGATACTGGGCGAGGATCCCTTTTCCTTCAGTACTCATCTCTGCAAAAATGATTACCGGACGATTGGCTTTATCCCTGTCCATCAGCTTTTGAAAATGCGCCAAAATTGATGGGTTAACCCCTGCGAATATTACTGTAGCTTCAGGGGGGCAACTTTCTTCGCTGAGGAGTTGCAATCCACTGAGTTCTGTATGTTCTGCGCGGATGGTGATGATTTTTTTTGCATTAAGCGGACATAATACTTTAGCGATATTTATTGCGGCTTTTGTAGTATCTCCTGTTGCGACAAATACAGGGACAGATATTTCTCGGCATTGGGAGATGAATTTCTCTGCACCTTTTTTGACGGGATTATCAATTATAAAAGTTCCGTAATACTCCAGGCGTTTAAGCAAGTGCGAGTTTTTTAAAAAAAAGTTCTCGATGCCATTTTTATCCTCTTTATCAAATAACTCTTTTAAAGCCATAAATGCAGATGGGTTGATTTGGCAATGTGCAATACACCAATCCCGAGATAAAACTTCAGTACGACTTTGCATCCGGGTATAGCCATGCAGTAACGAAGTGTCGCTAAAGGCGTCGGCTTTGGGTACGCCACAAAAGACAAGAGCATATTGGTCACCCTCCTGGACCAGGGTAAAACGCCCGCCAAAAGTCCGGTACAAACCCAGATGAAAGGTTTCCACTTCTTTTTTGCCAGCAATCACTTTTTTAAAGTGGTTGTTTCCGTAAGTGGTTACCTCCAGGCATCGAGAATCACTTAATAAGGATTTGAATAATTCCAAAATGGCGAATTCTTCAGGTTCTAATTCTTTTTTGCTGTGAGTGAATGCATAACAAAAAATTTCAAAGGCTTTCATCCATTCCATTTCTGCAGGCAGAAGGATGTTTTCTTCTTTATCTTTAATTAGCTTCTGAACCTCCGGGGACATCCCGGCAGTCCACAATCCTAATACATTCATGCGGGTAGTGGTCAGAGTGCCGGTTTTATCAGAAATAATGGCAACCCCTTTGGGAAATTTATCGTGATAATACCCCCCCAATGCGTTACATAAATCCACCAACCGCAGGGCATCGATGGTTTCAAAGGGATGATCCCCTAAATTGCTATTCAACTTTTTCATCAAGCGGCTATTCACCGTTTCCCGTAAAAATGCCTCGGAAAAAGGAATCATCGTTTGAAACAGGGTGAACATGAGCCTCAGGGTTTCTGCGGGCATTAAGGTAATGTCCCTCTGCAGAAAAGCCGCCATAATGATGGAACCTAAAATAGAATATAAAACATTTCTTTGTTTGCGTTTGGCGATGATCTCATCAATGTAAGATTTTTTCTCATAATTGCTGCTAATCAGAATTTCTTTTTCAGGTTTTATCTGAATGAAAATATTGTCATGGCCATAGAGGTTTAGTTTATCCCCTACTAAAACTCCCGCCTGTTTGCCATCTCTCACTGCATATAAGTCCACTTTTTTGTAATTGGAAGTCAAATCAGGTTTGGTATGATGTTCTATCCATACATCTTCCCCATTTTGGGCTTTGAGATTCACACTGAATTTTTTCCGCTCCAGGAGGGATGTCCATTCACCTTTTAAATTACGTTCTAGCGCAACCAGCTCTCCTGCAATGGGGACGCATTCTAAGTTGATGCTCTGATCACAAAGAACCAAATCTCCGGTACGGAGTTGGTAGCGAGGAACGCTAACGAAAGTTGGACCCTTGGGGGTAAAGCGCAAAACTTGATGTAGCTGATGGTTGTATTCATAATCGTGATTCAGTTTTTCTTGCTGAATTCGCATTTTTTTTATAGTGGAAGGGGTCAAGTCTGCAAGTAACGCAGGTAAATTGCGAAATTTTTGCACGATTCGATCAGCATAACGAATATTATGAGCAATTAGCCCCAATTGGAACGCACGGGAACTTACCATAAGCTCGCTGGCGATAAAGTGATTGATTTGAAAATACAGGTTGGATAACGGGGTCAGGCCGCTGGAAATTACCGCAGTATCCGCACGTTGTGCTCCTCGATTGTGTTGAAAACGCAACAGGGTTTCTTGAATTTTTTGGGTGAGATAAGAAATTCCACTGGGCACAACCAAGGCACTGGTTCCCAGTCCTGCAATGAGTGAATATTCATCAGCAAGCTGGCCGTCAAGAAAAAAGGTAGTCCCCTTAAAAATCGAGCTGTACATATAGATAATTGCCATTACCTCACTGGCGACAGCAACCGATAGGGCAGGTCCTGATTCCAGCTTGTTGTCCGTAATGCGGTTCAAGGCACAATATCCTAATACAGCCCCGCCAAAAATGAATTTAATTACAAAATCATATTCTGGACTTCCCATTAGGTATTCACTAAGCAGCGGGGTCAGGTAATTGCCTAAAACCAAAGCTGCCCCAGAAGAAATGGTAGGCCAAATGTATTTGTTAAACGTACTCCAATCCATAGAATCCAGGGAAAATGTCCATGCTAAAGTGTTATAAAGTTCCTTGACGCGCAGTGAAAAAAAATTGCTGATTTCTGAGGCTGTACTTTTTAAATAGTAAGTTCTATCGGCCTGCGCATCTTGTACCAATTGAAGTGGTAACGCTCTGCTGTTTTTAGGATTTATATTGTGTGATTTTGAGGGGGTGGGTATCTTTGTCTTCATATCTAAAATCCTTTTTGTATATCAATGAACTTTTTTGGATATTTGGGGCTCATCTTGATAATTAACTTATCTCTAACAAAGGTTCAAGAGTATTTTGTAAAAAATAATGATAAATCAGTGTGGAACTGCATTGTAAAACAGGTGCAAGCATAAGTTGGACTTATGCTTGCACTTGGTAATTAAGGTTGTCTGCCATAACCAGAAGTACGTTCTTCCATAGGCTGTATTGTGGTTTTGTTTGAAAAAAATCCTTTATCGGAGACAGAAACTCCAGTTGTCTTGACCGCATTTTCTTGTGTTGCTGCAGGATGCTGAATCGGGGTAAAGGTGACCTCCTCAAGATGTTTTGCTTTCTCGATAATCTCTTTCAAAGCTTGCGTCTTTTCCCTTAAAAAAGATATTAAATTATCCGTAACATGAGTCAACTTATATGCTTCATCATCATCGAGAGTGAACAATTCCCCTTGTTTATTAAGCCCAAAACGCGCAGATATAATCCCTTTGGTGGTTTCATAGACGACAACAAAGGTGAACATTTCTTTTTTGCAGGTATTACTTGGACGTATTACAAAGGGGAAATCAGGATTCTCTAACAAAGCGGTTTTAGCTTGTGTTGTATCTGCTACAAAATAAGGGCTTTCGGTGAGTTCCTGATAAAGCGCCTCGCCTTTGGAAATTTTTCTGGGTTCTGGCTGGGGGGATAGAGGAGCAGCCTGCCAGTTTTCCTCGTATTTTACAATAAATTTTGCGGTTTCCACATGTAAAGCCAGTGTGGCAATTAATCCTCTGGGATTCATTTCTATCTCGAATCGAGCATCCGGCTCCACTAAATATAATTTGCCCTTAATATCCAAGCCATATCGTGAGGAAACGATGCCTTTATCTGTTTGATAGGAAATAGAGAAAAGAAGGAGATCATCGACCTTAAGCCTGCTGGGGTGTGCTACAAAAGGTGCGTCAGGATGTTTAGCAAAGAAATTGCTTGTTTCCTCAGCGCTTTCGATAAAGAGGCCATTTTCAAAAACCTCCTCCATAAGGGACTTTATTTTTTCTTCAGGAGGAATGGCAAATTCTTTAAGTGCCTCTGCAACTGCATCCATGAAATGAACATTTTGGTGCATTGTACGGAGGCAGAATTCATAATTAGAGAGAGGTTTTCCTGTTCCTGAAATGGATGCTCTTAGTACGTCTTCTTCTCCGGCATAACTGTGCAAACGTAATTTCACATTTTTGGGAATCATGTGCCGATACTGAGTAAAATAGTTTTTCAGGGTGGTCACTATATCCCGACGATCATCAAAAAAATCAAATATTATTTCTTCTCCTGGATGATCTGCCGCGGCTTTTTGCATTTGTGCAAAAAGAATGGTTCTTTTATATTCATCCATTGTTGCACATGCCGCGTGTTGATGAATATTTTTTTTCATATCCATCCATGAGTTGTTTTTTATCTCATCCATTATTCGCTGAAACGAAGTTCCGCTTTGCAGTTGCCCTTCAGCATCCGCAAGCATGAATGGATCTAAGGTTATGCCCAGATAATCACAGATAATCTCCATTGCAGAGCAACAAGAACCTTTAAAGCGCTCTGAAAAACCACAATTGAGCAAATCGGTATTATAATCTTGCCGGGTAGACCCAATAAAACCATAAACTGCTGAAAATTTGGAATTTTGCTTTTTCAATTTCTCAAGGAAAGCCTTATTATTAACAAGAACGGCATCTGTTTTATGTTTGGAAAAATTATCATGGGGTAATTGAACATAAGCTTTATTAAATAAACATCCATCAAAATCAAAAGATAAATAGCGTATTGTCATTTTGAACCTTATAAAGTTAATTCGTTTTTATATGAAAAAATACCTAAGTAAATTGCGAATTAATATTTAGTCCCAGGGAATCGTTAAATTTGCGGTCGATGTTTGGGTAAGAGAAAGATTTAAGTCGAGGTTTCAGACAAAAGAATGAAATAATATTGCCCTGTTGGTTACGGACGGGCTTTGTTACATCACTGATAAACTTAAAAAATCTATTTCAACAAAATCGAGCTCATTGATTCAGATTACCTAAGTTGTATCAGTCCTCCGCTCACACAGATTAAATTGCAGGCGTTTATTGCCTTTTTTCCTGTATGAATAGTTTTTAAAATGCCCCATTTTATAGTCGAATTCTTAAGGGAACATTAAGTAATTCTCGTTATGAGCACAATTTTAAACAGCCCAAGAGCTCCTATTTCGGGGGTATAGGTGAAATTGATTATCAGGCAAAACAAGTCATAATTAAAAAGAGATACCTCATGGATGCAATCAAAATGAATACTTTTGATACAATAGCAATTGAATTTGATTTAACTCGTCACCATGTGAAACAAATCGCACTTGAGGAACTAAGTATCGATACCCAAAACAAAAATAAAGTATACTGGGTCCACAGCAATCTGAAGCAATCAGAGGCTTATGCACAAATAGTGAAAATCCTCAAATTGCCTGAAGAGGTAATGAAATTATGCGAAGAAAATAACTTAACCAATCTCATTGATAATGATAATGCGCTTAGCTTGCAAATCAAATGTTTGGCTTCACTTGAATTAAATGAGGATAAGGAAATTACTTTAGACAACCTTATTCTTCATCTCACTGCGAATTATTGTTTTACTGCATCGACAACATCATTACCTGTCTTATTTGAGTTTTTTAATAGTTGCGCAAAATCAATTCATTATGCCAAGACCTCATGTTTTATATTGTTTTTATTTCTTGAAGGGATAATTAATGACTATGCCCGGATAATTTTTCTCTATGAAGAAATAGCAGAGCAGTTGGAAGATCTATTGCAAACCACAAATGAAAATATCTATAAAGAGGTTGCAGAAGTAAAGCACCAAACCTTGCAGATTAAACGGTACATGATGGCCATAAGGGAAGTTCTAATGCGCATCACTACACGAAATATCTCTGTGGTCTCAGAAAAGTGCCGTTCTTCTTTATCGAATTTATCGAATCACAGTCATCTGATTATCAATGATGCAGATTCAATCCGTGAATTGTTAAACAGCTTGTTGGGACAAATTGATAATGAATTGATGCAAAAAATGAGCAAAACAATGGCGATCCTCACGGCATTTGCATCGATTTTTCTGCCGCTTACTTTAATCACAGGAATCTATGGGATGAATTTTGAATGGATGCCCGAGTTACACTGGAAATACGGATATTTTGGTGCGCTTGGTTTAATATTTTTCTGCGCTTTATTCCTTATTTTTCTTTTTAAAAAAAAGAAATGGATGTAATCCAGGACCGGGGTTTAACCATATTCAAATAAGGCAGGGTTATTTTCCTGTTGCAAGAGTTTATTATCCACTAAAGAGCGGCCGCAATCGATGTATGCAAACGCCTGGGCAAAATCTCTAAGCTCCATTGTAAAGGTGGATTCTTTTACCGGTAATATGACTAATTCGACCTTTCCATTCACCTCGCGTTCCATTGAATAGCGGCCCCCATAAAATAAATAATGGGATAACCAATTACGGTTTTCATGATGAGGGTTTCGCAGGGTAATAAATTTTCGATAGGATAAATGGCTTTCCTTCACATCGAGTAATGCATAGGTATGCCACATTGTAATTCCTTCTGGAGGATCTTCTCTGGAACTGCAAACAATTGGCTTTTGTTCTTCCTGAGCCTTTTTTAAGGAAAGGAAAAGATTCATTTCATCATAACTGTACTCGTTCTCCCCAGGTAATATCTTATACTGTTGCAGCCACTGGAAGACGGCCCCAATTGCTCTAAGGGGGGGATCAATGCTGGTATCTGCCAGTTGCTGAATAAAGTGAATAAATGTTTCTTTTGTGAGAAAGACATGTTCCTCAAGCAGATGTGCCAATTGGTGTTGATGCAAACGTACCCAGTTCCACCACCCCTCCAGTAAGGTTTGCTCACCTGCAAAAATAGATTCCACCATATTCGTAACACTTGCTAACTTATCATAGGGACGCAAGAGAAAAATTAAGGAGTAAATATCTTTACCATTACAGCCATAAATTATTTTTTTATGCAATTGAGCAAGTGGGCAATTTGCTTGTTTCGGAAGTGGAATGGGTTCACTAAATCCACCCAGGAGTGCTTTTAATACTTTGCGCGAATCGCCACTGTTTAGAATTTTATTATAATTGCCGCCCATAAAAGTAATATAGGCCTTTTCAAGGAAACGCACCCAGATTTTTCCGGAACTTAAAATCCCCCAGTATTTAGGCAGGGATTTTTCCATAACGAGCCACTGTGGTTCATCATCCTTAAAAAAACGCACATAAATTTTATTGTTCTTATCAATCATTATCTTACGAAAATAGTGCTCTCCTTTGGGCAAAGCAAGGATCGCATTTATTACCGACAGAAGATAACAATCACCACTTAGTGCCCCCTGGGCGACGTGGGCAATAGATAATCTTTGGGGATAGAGTGGGGCAACACTTTTTTCATGATGAATTGAAAAAAAACCATATACGCCCTTGGGATTGGGACTTGTTTTCAATTCATTGACTGGTACTGTCTTGACTGAAGAATTTTTCGTCGTAAATTCCAGGTCATCTTCCATAATTTTATCCCGGCTAAAGTGTTAAGTTTAATCCCTGCTTACTAATAAGAAACGTTCCTTACTCCCATTGGATTAGGGGGCTTATGAAATTTCTCTACCCCTATAAGGTAGGCGGTATAAAATTTACTGCCTCACTAATTTTCGTTTGAGGGCAAGGTGTAAATATGAGTGCGATTAATTTCGGTAGAGGAAGTCACACCCATCAAGGTCATGGCAATTCTCATTTCATTTTGGATAAGATCAATCATATGTTCTACGCCTGCCTGTCCTCTGGCTGCTAATGCATATGCAGTAGCCCGGCCCAGGAGCACCGCTTTGGCACCTAGGGCAAGCATGCGAACGACATCAAGCCCGGAACGAACTCCTGAGTCCACAAGAATAGTGAGATCAGAACTGATTTTATCCACAATTCTCGGCAGAGCTTTAGCCGTGGATAAGACGCCATCAAGTTGCCGTCCTCCGTGATTGGAAACGATAACCCCATCAGCACCAAAGCTTTGGGCATCTTTTGCATCTTCTGGATCGAGTATTCCTTTAATAAGTAATCGTCCATTCCAGGCATGACGTATCCACTCCAGGTCTTTCCAGGTAATTGCTGGATCAAAATTGTTATTCAACCATCCAATATAATGATTTAGCCCTATAGGTTTTTTCAAATAGGCAGAAATATTTCCCAACTCGTGCGGCCGCCCCATAATGCCAACCTGATAGGCCCAGGAGGGTTTTAACATGGCTTGAAAAAAACGGCGTCCGCGGGAAAATGGTCCTGACATCCCTGAATGCGCATCCCGATAGCGCGCACTCGGCGTGGACATGTCTACAGTAAACACCAGGTGCGTTACACCACATGCTTTGGCACGCTCCAGCATCGCTTGCATAAAACCACGGTCTTTGAGTACATACAATTGGAACCAGGCTCGATGAGGACAGGAAGCAGACACCTCTTCCAGGGAACAAACTGAAACTGTAGATAATGCAAAAGGTATTTCTTTTTTTTCGGCGGCTTTGGCAACTTGTATTTCACCCCTTCTGGCATACATTCCGGTAAGGCCCACGGGGCTTAAAATAATAGGCATTGCCATTTTTTGCCCCAAAAGTTCGGTTTCCAGATGCAGGGGGCCTGCCGTTCTTAAAATACGTTGACGTAATGTTATTTTGGCCAGATCGGCAGTATTTGCTTTGAGTGTGTGTTCGTCAAAAGCACCGCCATCAATATAATCAAATAAAAAACGGGGTAATTTCTTTCGTGCGGCTTCACGATAGTCAGAAACAGAAGCAATAATCATATCTAATCCATCAAAAAAGAAATTACTACTCTAAACAGCATAGCAAAAAAGAGAAAAATCACCCAAGAAATCGATGAAAAAAGCCAGGCAACCGTGCTTTATCATTAAAATCGTGCTTCAAGGGAAAGGTATTTAAAAAAAGAGTACAGGGATAATCTCAGTCATACTTGTATGGCCATACGGCTTTATTTGCGCCCGTACCAGGCTGCGCTAATACGGGTTAGAGAGTTAAATTTATTTTATTTTGCGGGTTGCGACATTTTATCAAGTTGTTTACTCACAAGCTTGCTTATGGCTTCCAGCATTTTTTGACAGGCTTCGGGACTGTCTGGAAATTGTTTGTAAATAATATTTGACAAAAAAGCAGAAAGAGCTTGGGAGATCACATTACTATCCCTTAGGGGAGGGGGTAATTTTTCCAAAGACTGCACCAGGGCAGACAATAAATTTTGTCCGATAAAATTCATTGCTTTGGAATAGTCCTCGTTGGTTAGGGATTCAACTTTTTCCGCGGTGACATCTATTTTCATATTCTGTCCTGTCTTTTTTAAATTCAGTGAATTATAGGGTTTGTCTTAGGTCACTTCAATGCCGTGCCACTTCAATCACAGATACTTAGCACTTCATTTCTCTAAAAATTGTCTTAGAATCGGGTTTTTTCATTCAAAGTTGCGCGCAAATAAGTGTTGCCCCTAGATCAAGGGATTTTTATAATCGTGCAAATAGCGGCTAGCCAAGTGGAATGATGCATAATCATTTATATGTCCTGAATCGCGAAATACAGGTATCCCCTTAATTTCAGCAATGCATTTTCCTTGGGGACATTGCACCTTTCTGGGATCAATAATTATTAATTGAGCGTATTTATTTTGCATTCGTGAAAACAGATCATCTTGCCAACTTGCACCCATATTAAAATCACATTGTTGGGGTTCATATTTTTTTCTATGTTTGATGTGATGTAAAAAACAATTGTACGTATCATGCACGGCAATGCTTTTGATTAAAACCGGTTTGGAACCTGAGGCAATAATAATTTGCAAAGCCTTATCCAAACCTTTTTCAATACGTTTTTTCACTAATTCGACCGGTTCGCTGGGGATTAAGCGATTGTTTAGATATCCGTCCCAATTTTGACCGAGGATTACAAAATCATAGTGATTCGCCTGGATCATAGCGTAATAACGTTTTACCTGTTCATGGCATGCCGCATAAACCTCTTTATTCCAATCATATTGCTGCACTCCTGGTAAAGAAAGACAGGACACAGTGGAATGAGCAAGAATGGAAATATTGGCTGCTCGGGCAAGATTATCCATAAATCCCCATAAATGATTTGCATGCGAATCCCCAAAGAGGAATCCTTTTTTACTGTCTGCGTTGGTGGCGCCCAGCATACACTGGTTATTTACTTCAATGTTTTTTTCCTGAAGACACTGCACCCTCTGCGGGTACGCATAATTTTTTAATTGGGCGTTAATAAGGCCCATTTCTTTAAAACGCTCGGGGAATCCCTCATGTTTTCTAAGCTCATAATCACTCAGATGCAGGAGAAGGACAGGTACTATAAATAAAAAGGTGAGGGTATATCCCAGAGAGAGTTTATGTAATTTGCGAGCCGGCTTTTCAATAAAACGCCAGGAAAAATAGGCAATGATAAAAACAAGAGTTAAAGCCAGCAGTAAAACTGTAGGGGTTTCCTCAATGCCCATATAACGTATAAAAACAAATACCGGCCAATGCCAGACATAGAGTGAATAGGAAAGTAATCCTATAAAAACCAGGGGCTTTATAGAAAGCAAACGAATGATAATTGGCTTTTGAGCAAGGCTGCCTGAAGCTATCAGTGTCGCTGTTGCCAAACATAAAACAAAAGCATACCCATTAGGAAAACCTGCATTTACCTGATTATGGGTTGCTATATAGAAAAGGCATAAGAGGGCAACTGCATTGAGCAAATCAAGAAAAATTTTATTGAATGCAAAACGATTGGCACTAAATACGATACAAGAACCCATTAAAAACTCAAAAATGCGGCTTGATAACTGGAAGTATGTTTTTGTGGGCTCTTTAACGGATAAGCATAAAGCCAAAACAAAAAAAAGAACCGTAAGCAAGTAAATTACTTGGGAGATATTTTTTGGGGCTACCATACGATGAAGAAGATATATCACCACAGGTAAGATGAGATAGCATTGCCATTCTATGGATAAGGACCAGGTATGTAATAAAGGCAACTGGTTTATATTGGGTGCAAAATATCCTTTTGTTGCGTTTTCAAAAAAGACATTGGATATAAAAAGCGAAGTCTTGCGAGCGCTCTTGGAGTATTGAAGCAAATCCTCAGGTAAGTAGAAAATCAGGGTTAAAAGAAGGGTAGTAATGATTAACCCTATGAATATTGGCTGCAAACGCCACAGTCTGCGATTATAAAAATCGATAAACGAAAAGCTGCCTTTTTGTAATGAGCTATGAATGATGCGAGTAATTAAAAATCCGGAAATAACAAAAAATACATCAACGCCAACAAAACCCGAGGGAATACATTTAAAGCCTGCATGAAAAAATAAAACAAAAAGAATCGCTACAGCCCTTAAGCCATCAATATCCGGCCGATATTCCATGTTTAGAGACAATCCTGGTTGGAAAAATCATACTTTATAACATCTTGGCAAACGAAGTGGTATCCAGGCAGCGATTTTTTTGCATTCCGGGGAGTAACCTCCATGAGCAAAGGAGTTATTCTTCGGTTAATAGCTGTCCTTTGAGTAAGAAACCACAGGTTACATAGAAAGGAAGAAATGGCTTACGGCTGACGCATCTTTACAGGTTTCTTCAGATAGAAATCCACCCAGGATTTGTGCTTCAATAGTAATCATTGATTCTAAATGACTGTTGTCATCTATAGGGGAGTAGTATCCATGTCCAACTCTTGGCAGCCTTGATTGAATGCCTTTATTTAAATGCCCCACGGGCTCTAAGATGATTAAGTCGCCATGACCCGTTAAATTAAAAGCCACACTATCCCCAAATAAGGGAACAGGCTTCACCTTTTTTTGAGACAATAATTTAAATGCATGTTTGTAGCATAAGCTGGGATTTTCATATTTGCTTCCAGGGCCTACTAAAGTAACTTGACCTTTTAGGTTGGACCAGGAGAGATTTCTGTTAGTAAGCATTCGCACATCATAAAGAATTCGATTTAATTCTTCATTTACTGCGCAACTGGTGGTTCGTTCACCGAATATGTGGGCGAGATAATAACAAGGGGTGTTCTTTTCATCTGTTGTAGCGATTAAAACCCCGGTACAGTTTATAAACCCTTCCGTCCCCAAAACATCTAAATCCCCTTGTTTAAATCCTGCACCTGCATCAACGCCTACCCGATAACAACGGAGGCCGTTCATATTTGCAAGCTGATCTGAATTGCTTTTATAAATGGAGGTAAAATCATTGCATTGTTGCAGGAGGAATCTGAACTCGGGTTCCTCAGCATCTTCCCGTTTTCGCAACAGGTTCTTGTACAATATGACTTCTTGCCAGTAGGCATCTCCTGCAAATCCCGATAATAATTTTAAGGCTTCATCAAGTTTATTGTAATGGGAGAGTTCCTGATAATATTCTGATGCTCTGCTTAACCTGATGTTATCAGTATCCAGAAGAATTTTCTCCTTTTGCTCTTCAGTTACAATTATCTTGACCATAAACCCTTACCCTTTTATTTTGTGGTGGATTATTATACACTTTTTTATTTTTTATTGTAATGGTAATGTGCAGGGTGATTGCAGTTTATGCACTTAAGGGGAATTGAGCAGAAAGGAGGCTCCTCACCGAAGCCCCCTAATGCACTATCAAAGGGATTCCCTACGCGGCTTTATTTCTTGCGGGTGTGCACCCAGTGGGCTAGTGCCTTGATCCCCGCTCTTAAATCCTCTTCATTACCTCCAAACGATAGACGTACATAACCCTCCTGACCAAATGCCACCCCGGGTACAAGAGCAACATGAGCTTCTTCAAGAGCCTGTTTACAAAACTCTTCTGAATTGTTTTGTTCAAAACCCAGGTTGTGTAAAGAAAGAAAAACATAGAGTGAAGAAAGCGGCGGTTGTACTGTGATACCGAAAGATGTTCCTATCGCCTCAATAACAGTATCTCTTCTTTTTTGCATGCATTGTTGCACCCAGCTACTTACATGGTTTTTTTCGTCCAAGGCAGCCAGGGCTGCCCACTGACTTATAGTATTTACGCCGCTGGTGCTTTGACTCATTAATACAGTAAGGGAGGAAATCATGGATGGGGGTGCGAAAACAAAGCCAATACGCCAACCGGTCATTGAAAAGTTTTTCGAACAGCTTTGAATTATAATTACCCGGTCGCGAAATTGCAGAAAGGAGCCACACGATATAAAGGGTTGTCCATCATAAGTGAGGGCACTATATACTTCATCTGCGATGACGAGAAGATCCTGTTCGTGTGCCACGTGCAGCAGTGCAAGCAATTCCTCTTGAGTATATAAGGCCCCGGTGGGATTCGAGGCATTGTTTAGGATAAGAACTTTACTTTGGGGAGTACACGCCTTTTTGAGGGATTGGGGTGTCAGCTTCCATCCTTGTGCTTTTTCAGTCTCCACAATAACAGGGAGGCCGCCAAACAATTGCGTCAGCGCTGGATAGGAAACCCAATAAGGGGCAGGTATAATCACTTCATCATGGGGTTGGATTAATAACTGCATCAGCAAATAAATTCCGAACTTCCCCCCATTTACAACGAGGCAGTTTTCTTTTGCCAATGAGCACCCATAAGTAGTGTTCATCCATGTACTTGCCCGATGGCGTAATTCTGAAATCCCCGCTACTGGGGGATAAAGGGTTTGTCCTTGCTCCAGCGCTCGGGTGGCTGCAGCCACAATTGAGGGATGGGGAGGTAGTTTTGGCTCACCGGCACTGAGATTATAAATTTTAACCCCTTCATTCATTTTTTGCTGAACTAATGAATTAATCGCAACTGTTGCAGAATCCCCAGGCAAGGTTTTATTTTTTAAATGCTTCATTATTTTTGCACCTTTTTGGAATTGGATATGATTATTTTGAACAAGCGATTAATAAAATCACCTTGCAGATGAAACTGCCGGGATAAATGATCATAATATTCAAACAATTGTTTTTCCCGCGACCTGTCTACTATTTTTTTTCCTTCTTTGGATTTTAAAGCCCCAATTTGTTTCGAAAGTTCCTGGCGCTTTGCCAAAATTTCAATTAGGCAGGCATCAGTTTGTTCAATTTGTTTTCTCAATTCTTCGAGGGTAGGCATGGTATTCTCCTTACTTGAGAAGACTGGCGTTATCTGGATATTTTTTTACTAAAATAAATGCCGTCCGGTTCGGATGGCGGTCTTGAATCTTTACTGCTTTAATTTCCAAACCATACAATTGTGCACATCGTGCCGGGGCAATGATTGCGGCATGGGAGGGTAGATTTCCTGCCGCTAAATCCCTGGCTGCTTTGGCAGTATCTATCCATTCTATTTGTTCGGCGTTCTGGTAGTGGGTTTGTAGAAATTGGCGGCATTGAGCTAAACCCTGGGAATGCGACACAATATGGGAGATTTGATGGGGTTGAACCCCTGGGCGTACCAACAAACATTGATTGATTTCATGCCATAATTCATCAATAAAGGTAAATGCATGTTTTCCCATCGCCTGAAATGCAGGTTTGACCAGTCCACCGATAAGGTTAACAACAGGCACTATGCCCAAATCAATGCGTTCCTCTTCAAGAGCATGCAGAACTCCTTCCATATGCAGCAGGTGAACAAGGGTTGGTTCGATTCCATTTTGTTGTGCATAAAGCAAGGCTGCTTCCTCAGAAAATGACCCTGCATCGCCAGAAATACCAAATAAAGTCGTCATAAAATAGCCTCCATTTCCACCTTGTTTCTTTCCAAAGATCGCATTTGGGCTAACCGCAAAAGAAAGGATTCTGTTTGCTCCCAGCTGAGGCAGGGGTCAGTTACGGATAAACCACCTAGATCCAGTTCCGCTGGATTCATGGAATCCACCTTTTGATTGCCTTCTTTGATAAAGCTTTCCACCATGAATCCTTTAACTAATTTTTTCAAATCGGGGTGGTTTTTAAGGCTTTCCAAAACCTTTAAAGCAATGGCAGGTTGTAATTGATGATTTTTTTTGCCATCAACCAGGCAGTTATCATGGCTGACATCTACAATGATGGAAGGATTGGCGATCTGATGAATATCCATATGGTGTTTTACTTCTTTAAGATGATCTATAGAGTAATTAGGGGCGTTATTTGATCCGCGCAAAACCATATGCGCGTGCGGATTGCCATGGGTTTGTACTTCATAACCATCGAAAACCGCGACGTGATCATGTTGGGAAGCCACAATACTGTTTACCCCAACAGCCAGGGAACCATGAGTTGGATTTTTTAATCCCACAGCACAATCCAGAGAGGAAGCAAAAATTCGATGTTCCTGGTCTTCGGAACTGCGTGCACCAATCGCTACCCAGGAGAGTAATTCAAGAAAGCCCTTGGCGTTATGGGTAAATAAAGCTTCATCAGCGATAGGTAGACCCATCTCGATGACTTTAACCATCATATCGCGGGTGTATTTTATTCCAGCGGCAATATCGGGGGCAGCAAATAAATCAGGTTGATTTACAGGACCCGTCCATCCTTTGGTTGTTCTTGGTTTTTGAATGTACACCCGCATGATCAGTTTTAATTCATGTTTCACTTTCTCATTTAATTGCACTAAACGGCGGGCATATTCCAAAACAGCTTTTTGGGGCCAGGCAGAGCAAGGTCCGACAATCATTAAGAGGCGATTGTCACGACCTTCCAAAATGGCTTTGATCTCTTTGCGATCGCGCTCAATTTGCAGATAAGCCGAAGCAGACAAAGGAATTTTTTGAATAATTTCTTCAACAGGAGGTAATTTTTTCAAAATGGAGTAGCTCATTGTCCCCTCCTGCAAGCAGTAAGTAATTTGGATAGATCCAGGGAACAGCAAGTTAGCGATTGATGGTGCATGATGACGTACACTCCTTTTTTGGTTTTATCCAACGCCCACGCTTTTGTCTGGGACTTCGGGCACCAAAACCCCCCAGACTAAGCTGGGGGTTGGAGTGTTAATTAATTCTACCGACCACCCAGCTCCGGGCTAAAAAAGCTAAAATAAAAAAAGCAAGCAAAGGCCTGAGCAAAGCCTGCTTCTTTATTTAACTTTTGGTTTACGGTAGAAAGGGACATAAAATTTCGCAAAAAAAAATTGTATTATTACTATACAATTCAGCAATGCTTCTGTCAATAGAGTAACGGCCCATAAAAACCAAGGCCTCCTGCGATTTTAAATTTTGGAGGAGTAAATGCCAGGAATTAGTACTGATTTACGTAATAAGGAAGGCTAACCTCGATGTTTTGACTTGCCAGCAACATACAACAAAGATATATTTTTTACTTCCCTTCCCAAAACAGTATCACATGACCAAAATAGCGCTTTACTTAGCTGGTGGTGGAGCCCGCGGAGCATATCAGGCTGGGGTGCTCAAGGCGATCAGCACAATCCTTGCGACAAAGGAAATTCCGTTTGACATGCTTACCGGTGCCAGTGTGGGCAGTATTAATGCCGGTGTATTGGCTGAAAATGCCCTGGATTTTACTGCCGGGGCGAATAAGCTGGATGAATTATGGCGTAATATTACCTGCGATCATATCTTTAAGGCCAGTAATTATGCGCTTGGCATGTCAGCCATGCGTAACATGAGCAATATGTTGCTAAAACAACGTTTATTAGGACATATTCTCGATACGTCACCCTTACAGAAATTTATTAATAACATTATTAATTTTGAAGTTTTGGAACACTCCATCAAGAACAAGCACCTGGAAATGATGGAAGTGATAAGCAGCTGTTATGAAACCCAACAAACCATCTCGTTTTATCAGCACCATGCGGAGGATTTTGAAGATTGGAATGATCCGTTACATAGCAGCCAACGGGTGAACCTGCGAATGGAATATTTTCTGGCCTCCACTTCATTACCCTTGTTTTTTCCGCCTGCAAGAATAGATGGCTATCATTATGGAGACGGGCATGTAGGGTTAGCGGCTCCTCTTCGTGGTGCTATTCGGTGTCAGATGGATAAAATTCTAATAATCGGGACTCGCAGTTTACCCGATGCAAAAAGTCTGGGGAAAAAAATTCAGGAAAACGAGATAGATTTCACCCGGGTTTTAGGCAATATGGTCAACGGGTTATTTTTGGATAATCTCGAGCGCGATCTGGAATTGGTCAACCACATGAATAGTATGGCGCAAATGCTCCCGACAGAAAAAAAAGCGCATTCTCCCTGGCGCCCCATTCAGACGCTGCATTTACGGCCCAGTGTGGATATAGCCTCGCTCGCTCAATCCCATTATAACAACATGCCCATGCTTTTGCGTATTTTGTTAAATTTTCTAGGTGCGAAACGTCATTCCGGCGATTTACTCAGTTTCCTTTTATTTGAAAAAAAATTCACCTGCGAATTAATAAAACTAGGCTATGAGGATACGATGGCAGCCCATGATTCCATTTTAAATTTTTTTGAAGCCTAGGTGTTATCGGTATTGCAGTATTTTACTTTTTTCTTTTATAGGGTAAGGTCATGCAAATGAATGATAAATTGATTTATCGAGTGCTGCATTTTACCTATTCCGGGGAGTGATAAAGAACAATGGAAGGCGTGTTGATTTGTTTGATTCTTCTTTTTTTAATGGTAATTTCTGGAGTGATTACCCGTTTCGTTTCTTTCCTGCCCACCCCATTAATCCAAATTGCCATAGGGACGCTTTTGGCTGATTTATTCCCCGCCTTTTTTGATGTGGGATTTAATCCGGAACTGTTTATGCTATTGTTTGTCCCCCCTTTATTATTCAATGACAGCTGGCATTTTCCCAAGAGAGAATTTTTACTCTACACCCGACCCATTATTATGCTATCGATAGGCCTGGTATTTTTTACTGTGGCGGGAATAGGGTATCTGGTGCATTGGTTAATTCCCCTAATTCCTTTACCTGCCGCTTTTGCTTTGGCTGCAGTGCTTTCCCCGACAGATGCAGTTTCACTTAAATCCATGACTGCTGGAGCCCGGATTCCAGATCGGATGATGCATATTTTGCAAGGGGAGGCACTTTTAAATGATGCCTCGGGTCTGGTTTCATTCAAATTAGCCGTTGCTGCAATGGTAACGGGCGTATTTTCAGTTAAAAATGCATTATTAAGTTTATTAATTATCAGTTTCGGGGGGATTGCGGTGGGGGTGAGCCTCACTTTTGTTTTTATTTCACTTTTAGGAAAGTTGGCTAAACATAACGTGCATGAGACTACCACGGAAAATTTGTTATTACTGCTGTTGCCGTTTACTGTATATCTGGTTGCTGAAAAAGCAGGGTTCTCAGGCATTTTGGCTGCTGTTTCCGCAGGTTTTGCTGTAGATAGGGCTGGATTTTTGGATAGAACTCTGGCCAAAATGCGTCTGGAAGGCCATTTTGTTTGGGGTGTTCTTGATATTACTTTAAATGGAATTATCTTTATTCTGCTGGGATTATACTTGCCTCACTCGATTAAATTCCTCAAGGCAACGGGCTATAGCCTGTCAGAATATGCAATGATTGTCATTCTTATAACGATGACCCTGTTTTTCCTGCGAACCTTATGGATTTATTTAACCTTACCTTTTGAAGCGTTAATATCACGGCGGAACAAGAGTACTTGGCGTTTTCCCAATTTAAAAATAATCAGCACCTTTTCCCTCGGAGGGGTACGAGGTGCAATCGCCCTGGCGGCAATTCTATCTTTACCCCACATGATTCATGGCGCCCCATTTCCCGAACGTAAGCTTTTAATTATCCTGGTTATTGGCGTTGTTCTTTGTTCTTTATTAATTAGTAGTTTGCTGTTGCCTTTAATTACACCGGGTTTGAAAAACTTGCTTCATAAGCCCACCCCGGATGAAGAAAGTGAAGCAGTGCTGGCTCTATCTAAAGCCGCAGTTGAAGCAATTAAAGACAAAATGAAGAGTTTATGTGAAGAGGCAAATGAACGCGAAAGGGTGTTATGTACCGAGGTTGCGAATAAACTAATAGACTCCTTTAATCAATTCATTATATCAAATCACGGTACGGAAAGTGAAAAAATGGAGAGTATGTTGGCTTTAACCTTCGAACAACAGCTGCGATATGCTGCCCTGGAGGGAGCCCATAAGGAATTACGTACCTTAAGAAAAGAAAGAAAAATCAACAATACCACCATGATGAAAATTATTTCCCGGCTTGATTTACGGCAAATTGCCTTACATACAGAACATCAAACCATTTCCAGTTCTTTAGAAAAAAAGGCTCAGGGGGTCAAAAATATTTTTAGCACTCAGGCGGATTAAACTGTTTTCAGCATCTACAGTCATAATCCAGAACGCGATTGCTGAATTGCTTACCTTCTCCCTGGCATACAAGTGAGGTGCTGCATTGCCGGCAATTAGTTACAGGGCGAAGCAAAGAATGTTGGGATGGGGATATCTCAAGAGCACTTGTACTGGATGTTTTTCTTGGTTCTTCTGAAAATCTACTTGCATCTCTTTCTCTTTTAAATTTCAATGCACTAGGCCCTGCTCATAGAGTTACTTCTATTTTGAATCAGTTGTGGTCTTAATAATTCAAACTCAAATGGATACCTGGAGGATCTTACATGGGTGGTAAACGTGTTGCAGAGGAACACGAGTCAAGGTTAGATCACAAACAAAGGTTCAATATTGATGTTGCCAGCGGCTTGATTGTGGGGGTATCCCTCTCGGGACTTTTTAACCCCTGGGATCGGGCTTTGTTTTTATCAGTGAAACATAATCGTCCTTTTTTATCGTTTGAAAATTTTAAATCACCTTATCAAGGGTTTGCCCAGGCATTGGTGCAACGTACATTTCTTGGAGGTATTTATTTTATGGCCCAAGGCGAGCTTAACTCTTATCTGTTTCCCTATCTGCATGACCAGCTAGGGTTAAGTCAATCCGCATCCCAATTCTGTGTAGGTATGGCTGCCGGGAGTATTGGAGGGGCAATTACCAATAGTATTTCTGCTGTCAAATACCATACTTGGGGACAAGAAAATGCATCCTTTCGTTCAAGTAGCAAGGAAATGTGGATACAGGGAGGTTTGAACCCTTTTCTGAAAGGAACAATGGCTACAATGACCCGAGATATGGTCTTTGGAAGTACCTATGAAATGTTGCGAAGTGTAACAGGAGTGACTAAAAAATCAGCCGATAAAACTTCCAACTTGGCTAAACATCAAGAGTTTATTTATAATGCGGGTGCGGCTGGATTAGCGACTATTGCATCAAGCCCATTTAATTACGTTCGCAATATGCAATATGCAACCCCCCCAAACCAGAAACCTCCGTCTGCGCATGAGGTTTTAACCCAAGTATGGAAGGAATCGAAAAACTCAACCCCGACGCTCCTAAGCCGATTGAGTTTTTTTCAACAAAAATTCAGAATTGGTTGGGGTACCGCACGCGTTGCAGTGGGAATGGCTGTTGGGCAAAAATTATTTGATAAAACCCGGGAACATCTGGAACATATTTCATCAATAACCGTAGAGAACAATTTGAAAAAATAATAAATCACAGGAGTTAAAATGCATTTTTTTACAAGCGCGGCAAGGCACCACACCCTCCAATTTAAAAGACTTTCCGAATTTGAGGAAAATAAAGAAGAATATCTAAAGCTGGCTGCTTCATGGGCGAGGCAAGCGTGGGGTTATCTGCATAAAAATGAGAAAAAATACTATTTCCGGGAAGTTCTTTTAAACCAGGACCAGATTTATGTTGCAACCTTTAACGAGCAACCAGTTGGCATGTTTGGTTTATTTGAAAAAAGATTTGATTCTTTTCGCGACCATTCTGCAGAGGGAGACACTACTTCCAGAAAATTAAAAGTGGTGTATTTTGATTATATTTTTGTCGAAGAGAATGCAAGAGGTTTGGGTTTTGCAGGCAAACTTTTGAATAAAGCAAAATCGTTAGCTGTGGAACAGGGGGCTGATTTAATTTACCTGGATACTTTAAATCCCAGATTAAATAAAATGTATATGAAACTTGGTGCCAAGGTGATTTGTGAGGGGCAATACATGGAAAATCCAACGGATGTATTAAGTATTAAGCTTTGAATAAAGAAAGCCCTTATTTTTTTAATAATTTTAAGTCGGGTTTTGCCCGACAACCCCATCTGCTTCAAATTGTCATGCGTCATAGAATTTATTTAATCCTTTGGATGCGGTTGAATTTGCCCCTAAGGGCCAGCAAAACTGAAAATAAAATGTAAATTTGTTGCTCAAGCCAGATGATTCTGAGGTTACAGAAATATAATAGGTGACTTTTCTTATTTAATAAAAAATAAAATGCCAGAGTCGATTAAATTAACCGTCAGTGGAGAAAGCGCTGGAACAATTGAAGTAATTATTGATAATCCTCCCACTGCATCAGAACTTACCGCAACATTCATCTACACACCACTTCCGCAAACACCTGTCCCGAAAGAAATGTTATTTGGTTTTCGTGATTCCTTTGGGAAGGAGCATACAATGCTTATGGAGCAGGAAGAAAAAGGTCAATGGAGAGCAAGAAAATCGATGTCGCCCTATGAAATCACCGATTTTTTTATGCATCCTGATGTCAAGCCAGGTGAACTAATCCCTAACCCTAATATCAAAAACAAAATTATCTTGGCCGAGGGGAAAATTGTTACCGCGATTTATGAAGAAAGCATGCTGGTGAAGCAAATGCCTCAGGAGCATCTGAAAATAATGGCATTGATGGACTCTATGCCGAAACTTGCATCAGGCGCAATCGATTTGGGTAAAGCCGAGCGTATTGCTGAAGGCGGGACTCATGTGCTTTATCGATTTCCCGATTCTCCTGTTGTGGTTAAATTAATGAAACAAAATCCCAATCCCCTGGAGCTTGAGGAATTAGAGAAAAAATACGCGGTTTTATACGAGTGTTTTGATAAGGATGGGAAAAATCGGTGCATTCGCGAACATCATATTACCCTGCCCGTGAGTCTTCCTGGAAAAGATCCCCAAAATGCAGCACTCTCAATCGTCCCTTATGAAGAATGTTTCCAATCTAAAGTAAAGTTTGATTTTAAAATAGAACCTGCGGAACTGGACCCTTATTTAACGGAACACCAAAAAAGCTTGTTTGATAAATCAAATAAGGCGCTGATTCATAAAGAAGACTCTGGAGGCCAATTTGAACCCAAGGATTATGAGGTTATTGATCCGCGCATTGGTGGCATTTTGCAGCGTTTAGACAGTGATCCCCAACTGCGTGAGGTAATGGGTGAATTTCTCACCCATTATCGTGATTTTTACCAAAAAACGAACATCATTTTGGATGCCATGGGATGGGAAAACATCTTGTTTTACAAAGATGAACAGGGGGATTGGCAATTCAAAATAGGCAGTGCTATCAAACACGATACCGGCAAATATACGAATGAATTATTTAATGCCCTCCATTCCGGGATGGAAGTGAATTTGAATGATTTCTTTAATCTTACCCATGCCTATTTTTCCCCGGCAAACATTCGGGCAGTAAACGTCTGTGCGATGAAACTTGGCCTAGCTCCCGTTATTCATGATGTCATGATCGATTCAAGCGATTTATTCAAGGTATCTCATGCGTTATCAGTTCCCGAACGCATGCTGGCCTACGCCCGCCATGGTGATTTTACAAAAATGGAAGAGATCCTGCTGGACAATGAACCCCAGCTCCATTTTAGTCTGAGAGATTTCTGGGCATATGCTTTAATTGCTGATGAGTATATTAAACACGGCCAACCTCCCAAAGCACTTAAAAACTACCTTGATATTGTGTACAAATTCCCTGTTGCTTCGTCTGAAAATAAAGCGGAAGTAAAACAAATATCCGATTCCAAAACAGCGATCCTTGACCGTAAAAGCCTGCATGAGAAAAAAATAATGCTTCATGAGGAACTCAAGAGAGCCGTACCTCCCTATCCCTCAATCACGGCGACTGGCGGGAAACAGGAGTCGACGGCAACAGTGACCCACAACTATAAAAAGCAACTTCAAGAAGCAAGGACAGAGCTTACAGAATATCCTTCTTCTCATGTTAATTCATATGGTTGAAGTTTTTTCGTTGTCCTGTCTGCAGATGAAATTTTGCAGACCTAATTGATCTCGGAAAGGACAGGATGTATTATGAAACATCCTGTTAAAATAAAGGCCTAATTATGTTTTTCAAACGAGAAGTTAATCCGAATGTTACCCCGCAAGAATTAAACCATGCGATGCTAAATGCGAAAGCGCAACGTGAGTTGCTCGAACGGCAAATGAAAGATGGTTCTGTTCCAAAAACAGTTGCACAAGACGAAATGCGACGCCTGTCGAGTCTTGTTACCGCTTATGGTGAAAATTTGATAACCGCACTGGAAACACAACCTGCCAAGTTCACTCCCTAGTCGTACTTTCTAGAATAATGCGGGAGTCTTGAGACTTCCTGCATTATTCTGCATCAACAATTCCGACAATAATTGCCATTCGCTGTCTCTTAGAACGCATTCAGAAATGGCGCGTTTTTTTCATTTTGACAGAAAATGAGCAATTATTTTATATGGATGATTTTTAAGTTATATTAAGGAATCAAATATAAAAATTCTCCTTTATCCTATGGAGCAGTGATGGAGCACCAAACAAATCAATCGGACGATAATTTTCCTGAAGAGTTCAGGAATCCGCCCCTTCCAGCTACTTCTTCAGAATTGGTTACCGTATTGTCCCATTATTATCGAGGGGAAATTGGGCGTATGTCCGGATGGCGGGATCGTATCGATCGAACCACTAATTGGGCAATTACAGCAGCGGCTGCGATGCTTTCGTTGTCTCTATCAACCTCATCAGCCCATCATGGAGTACTGCTTTTTGCAATGCTGCTGGTATTGCTTTTACTTTTCATTGAATCGAGACGCTATCGATTCTTCGATGTGTACCGAACGCGGGTGCGCATAATCGAGCGTTTTTATTTTGCACCTGTCTTTACTGCCTCCGGCCCAATCAAGGAGCCTTGGTCAGAAATTTTAGGAGAAACTTTAAGTAAACCACGTTTTCTAATGAGTTTGAGCGGTGCCATGTCCCGAAGATTGCGTCGAAATTATGTATGGATGTTTTTAATTTTGCTGCTGGCATGGATCCTGAAAATCTCCTCTCCCAAGCTGCAAAGTACGGGGGCTAGGCAGGAAATGGGGATGTCTTACTATGAAATTGTGGGGAATGCGGCGTTAGGACCTATACCCGGTTGGATTGTTATTCTCTGTCTTTTGCTCTTCTATGTATGGATTGCTTGCGCGTGCCTTTACCCGGCTAAAAACACTGGGGAGCTGGTCTATGGGGAGGTGCATGTTTGATTGTATCGTTGCTGGTTATTCCTGTTTCCACACCAATTTTGCGAATCAACTGACTCCAACTTAATCATGCAAAAAGCGAAAACCGCTCTTTTCTGCATCCCTTACCAGAGAGGCATGCTTCATGGTCTGGATAGGGCATTGGGTAGAGAAACTGGGGTCAGGCTTCCTTAATTAGGCACATGGCTGTAAAATAAAAGATCAATTTCATCATTTATCGCTGCGATGGCCTCTAATCATCCAAATACGGATCAAAATAAAACCACCCGGAGTTTAATAAATCCAAAGAAATTTAAAATTTTTATTTTCCAGCCAGAGGAAAGTTTTTTTACATCTTCATTCGAAGAGCGCTTGAAGATTTTGGAATCCCGGGTTTTACTCGCAAAGAAGAAGATGCAGGAAGATGTATTGGAAGAGAAAGATGTGGACAAAATCGAAAAGAATAAAGAAGTTAAAATGGGGTGGTTCCAAAATAAGAAAAATAAGCTGGGAAAATGGCTAAGCAGGGAAGAGCAGTCAAAACCAGTTTCTCCATCAGAAAGACAGCCCGCTCCTCCCTCGGCGATATTTGTCGCCCCCGAATACTTGTTTAAAGATTTTTCCGAGCTTTGTTATCAAAGATATTATACCCAACAACAAAAAAACGAATTCAAAAATAAGTTAAAAGAATTATCTCTTAATACGGATATGCTCATTGTCCCCGGCACTATGTGTTGGCGTAAGAAAGCCAAAGCAGATCAAAGTACCTATTATCGAAATACAGCGTATTTTTTCTACCATGGGGAAGTCCAAAAATATAAGAAAAAAAATCCCCACACTCATTATGATTTTGACTATGTGGATGAAGGCTTTTTAGGATATATGGATCTGCGCCGGAATTATTTTAAAACGGGACAAGATGCTCCTGTAAAAGATTTTCTTGGCATCAAGATTGGCAGTGAGATTTGTTTTGATAGTGTTCAAGGGGAATTGTTCCACTTTATTAAAGAGAATAAGGTTATTTTAGATATGCAACTCATCCTTGCCGACGGGGCAAAAGGGGCCACACCCGTAGAGCAGGAAGGAGTTCTATTTATTAAAGTGGAAAAAAATAAGGAAGAAACTCAAATTGGCATCCTGAAAATAGATTCTCTTGATAATGAGAAAATAGAATTAAATCCAGCTCTTTCCTCAGATTTTTTAGACGGGGACGATCTCACCTGCTTTAAATTTAAATGAACACACGATCCTGGCTCAGGGAGCTTGCTGCCTACTTCAAGTTCTTTTTTAATCTATACTAAATAATAA
The DNA here is from genome assembly GCF_000236165.1 of Fluoribacter dumoffii NY 23. Classification (NCBI taxonomy): domain Bacteria; kingdom Pseudomonadati; phylum Pseudomonadota; class Gammaproteobacteria; order Legionellales; family Legionellaceae; genus Fluoribacter; species Fluoribacter dumoffii. The sequence goes on from NZ_CM001373.1 coordinate 349,575, forward strand.
ACCGAAATCATTGGATGTATCATGAAATCAGCTCCCGACAAGCCTGATTCCGAACAGAACGAGCCCTTGAATTTAGATTCGCAAGTTCATGCTGGAGGGGAAAAAAAACCTGTTCCCGCTCGTGATTCTGATCTCATAGATTTCAGTGCTGATCCCGAGCAAGAATGGCGGGTTTTTCTAAATGGCTCAAAAACTCTCAGTGATTCCTGGGGCAGCGATCAAATGCAGTATGCCAAGCTGTGTCATGCTGCGGTTGAAAAATCCCTGCAAAAAATGGATACCGAGCGCATGACAGCCAGATCATTATATGAATTTTTAGCTGGGGAAAGACGTGCTATTGCTGAGGAATTAATGCAACCCTCAAGGAAGAGAATTGGTTTGATAAGATCGTTTGATGATGATAGGGGATATACAACGCCCATTATGCCCCAGGGGAAATACCGTGATTTTTTTGAGCAAGTTCAAGAGCGAATTAAATCGCTATACACTAAAGAGCCCAAACCAGAAGATGGATACATCATTGAGAAAGACACTTCAAGAGGAAAATTCAAGCGAGGCGACAGAGTATTTATAACTGATGGTGATTTGGTCCTGACAGGATTTAATTATCCAGCAGATGTCCCCCCGGCGATGCAGCCTTATCAACCGAGCTTTACTTTTGTACATACCTATGCTGAATACATTCCCAAAATTTACGAAAAAGTTGATAAGCTGTTTGCTTCAATACTTGAACATCCGGAGCCAACCAAAGAAAACATGCAAAAAATTGGGGAAATGGCCTGGTACCTGGCTCATGCAATGCCTTGCCAACGCGGTAGTGCGGCGACCACAGAATTGTTTGCCAGAACCATGATGAAAAAAATTGGTTTACCGATTGTACCCTATGAGCATCCTGTCCCTCTGGACTTTGAGGCATTAATTGAACCCGATAAAACGAAATTTATCGAACGTTTCACAAACGATTTTTATCCTAACCTGAATAAATATTATGAGGCATCAGGCGATAAGGAAAAATCACAGCACGTTGCGCAAAGCGACAGTTTTTCCAGCTATTCCATTTTTAAAACATTCAAGGAAGACCTCAACAAAATAGTCAAATCAGCGAGCGAAATTTTGGATAATTGGAGTTCTGCTCCGAAAAATAAATAGGTAGAACGAGTCAATCAACCCCATTCAGAGTAAATCCCTGCCTGAGTATTCCTTATTCCTTCAACGAGATCAATAATTGATCAAAATAGGTGTGTTCTGGTATACTATTACTTATACTAACTGTATCTTATTTCTATCATGTACGCTCTAATTGGTCCAACCAACTTCGACAAATCCAACACCTATCTCGAGACAGAAGGCCGGTGTTATGGAAACCATAAAATGGTTAATGACGTACGAAGCAGATTCCTTGAGGGTGTCCCTCCAGATAATGTCACTCAATTACTTGTACCCTATGATAAAACGTTGTTTGAAGGTAATCCCGGGGTTACCAAAACAGTAAGTTTTTGCATCGTTCAGCAAAGCGAGGATAGAGTCCCTGTTTTTCTATTACCGGCAACAGAAGATTTAACTGCCAAGATGAGCAGTGAGCAACGAAAAAACCATATACAAAAGATGTTTAATGCATGTTATGAAAAATATCTCCTGGATTGCACTAACAAAGGAATAACTCCAGTGGAACAAAAATATTGTACCGCGACCACTATAGGCGGTACAAAAACAATGTGGGGTGGAAATCATTTTACCGCCATGATCAAACCCCCAGGGGATGAGCAATGGCAACATGTAGATCCCACAAGTTTTGGCGGTCCGCAATGGCTTAACCGCAAACAATGCGGTGGTTATTCTTCAATGATTGAAGCCGAAGCGCTGATGCATTATTCCTCAATGACGATAAAAGCAGCAAAGGAGGAGGAACAGCAACATTCGGTAGTGCGTTCTTTTCGACAATTCATCAATAATTTGGCCTTTAAATTTAACACCTGGTTTGCTGGCAACCGCAATGAAGTGAACCGAAATTCAGAATATAAAGAAGTGCCGCGCGGCACATTTGAAACCACCTATGCTGAAATGGCAGATTTTAGTGCGGGCCGTTTAGCCAGAGCATTTAATTACCAGGAATTCATTGATTTAAGAATAAATGGCAAAACGCCGGCAATGCTAGAGAGTCAAGCAGAAGCTACAAGCAAACCCAGCTCGCTAAGTAGTGATGATTTTGACACTGAGACTTTTTCTCCCTGAACGTTTCACTAAGGCTCAATTCAAAATTCTTAATCCCCCTTTAGATAGGGGGATTAAAAGACCCAATCTTCATTTCCCCATTTATAAATTGGAATATCCCTAATTTCGTAATTGTCTCTCTTGAGTCTGGAAGCATAACAAAGGAGCAGTAATTTTTCTGCACCTTTCATATGGATTTTTTTATCCTATACTATGCTGAAAAATTAACAATAAGAATTTTTATGAAAAGAGTGTGTGTCTATCTCGGAGCCCATTCAGGGAACAATAAATTATTCGAACAGGCCACGATAAAGCTTGCTCAGGAACTTGTAAGTATGGGGCTTACTTTGGTTTATGGCGGTTCAAAATTAGGGATGATGGGGCTTTTATCAACTACAGTTAAGGAACTTGGAGGTAAGGCGATAGGTATCACCACCACTCATCTGTTAAACCAGGAAAAAACATCTGAAATCCTGGATGAACTGCACGTAGTTGACTCCATGCAAGAGCGCAAAAGAATGCTGCAACACCTGGCTGATGGATTTATCGTTATGCCAGGAGGATTAGGAACATTAGAAGAAGCAATAGAAACATGGAATTCGATAAAAATAGGTGAAAGCAATAAAAAAATAGGCTTTTTAAACGTGGCTAATTATTTTGATAAATTATTTCATTTTATAAATCATTGTGTGGAACATGAATTTATGAATACCCACCAATCGACAATTCCAATAATACATAGTGAGCCTTTTTTGTTGCTTCGGGATTTGATTGGGAGGGATGAAAGGAACTGATTCCTCATTGCATTTAGACTCCTATAATAATCCCGAGGCAATCGATCGCCAGATGATTAAATGACATAACGTCAAAGATTGATGTGATCTAAAAATTATGAAATGGTAGAAAGGGTTTTAGGCAAATACTTTTTTGCATTAGGTATGCTGGCTAAAAATGTTGAGAGATAAGACCAAACTCTATCTAGTTCATAAATCCAATCTTTGCGGGTTGGGTAGATACTTTATAGCAGTGTGGAATTCACGACATACCAAGTTCGATATGACTCCTTTTGCCCTCATTAAATTCTTGTTTTTTAGCTTGTGCTAAAACAGTAAAAAATGTTGCCTGGACGTTTCGTTTATATAAATATTCTTCTTTAAAAAGAAAATCAGACTCAAAAGAAATGTTTTTTTCTATTAGAATTGGTTTGATTAATTCTTCAAATTTTTTCTTATCAGAAGAACTTACATTTGGGTGCAAGGAGTTCACTCCCACCTTCAAATGAAAACTTTGCTTACACTCTCCCAAAAAATAAATGATATCTTTTAAAAAGTTTTCAGCGTCGCCCCTGGAAGAGATTTCAAGTTCCTGAAGGTGCGGGGGTAAGTTTATTGCAAGTAACTTCCAATCCATAAAAAGAAAGGTTGTTGTTGTAGAATGAATGGCAAGTGAAGTTAAACCCTCAGAATCTTTTAAGCTAGTTATTATCTTCTCTGAAAGCTCTTCTTTTGCAGTAAAAATTAGTTGTTGGATATGGGTATTGGTTTTCAAAGCTAATTTAAATGCATCAACTGCTTTTTGGTCATCCTCTGAGGCAGTAAAATTTTTTAAATGTAAGCTCTTTATACTGTTCCCCTTAGAGCTTATAAAGAATTGGAATATATCGATTAAATTTCTGAAATCTGAAGGATGTAAACAATGCGCCGCTAATTTTAATTGTACGAGGGAGCTATTTTGTTTTAGAGCTTGGGACAAAAGTAGAAAATGAGCTGGTTCAGTTCTCTTAAAAGACCAAGTTAGATTTTTTAATGTACAAGTTGGGCGAGCTAAAATATTAGAAACCAGTGAAATTGCACGGGTTGGATCAAAATCTAAATTACTTGTGTCTAGTTCAATTTGGGGGAAATGAGGATTTCCTTCAATTTCATGAAGAATTTTTTCTAAAAAACTACGCCTAACGCCCTTTTGTTGAAAAAACAACTCTGTCGGATATTGGCGCTGAGTAATAATCTCTTTTAATATGGCGAGTATCTCTTCTTCATCCTCAGCATTAATCTTGAGGAGAAGTATTTTTCCACGTTCTTTACGTTCAATAAAAGACTTAATTGCTTCACGTTGACTGCGAAAATCATAAGAAATTTCGAGCTGCATAACCATAAACATTAAGCTCCATAAAGGGGGGATAATTGTATATCAATAAGTTTTTTTTCTATAGGGTGCTATGTTAATTCCATAGCAAATAATAAGTGTCTTGTGCAAAGTTCGACGCTACATTTTTTAAGATCCTTAATAATCTCTTAATAAAATCCAAATATAATTTCACCTGAATATTAATTATTCATCCAATTAATAAACGAATTTAAGGATGGATGGGGGACAGGTAAACTTAGTTATTCTTAATCAATAAACTATGAACGATAAGCAGTTGTTGAGGAAGATATTTAAGTTAATCATTCCACATATATCATTAATCGCTTTATGTATTTTGAAGCATAAAAATTTACATTATCCATGCTCCGCATAAGGTCAAATGCTTCTACAAATAACTCCATAGCTTTGTTGATACATATCTACTTTTCTCGAATGAACATTAAGGTGTGGTTCAAATTATCTAAACAAAAGAATAGAAAATACAGAGGTATTTAGAATGAAAAATTTTTTTTTCTCAGAATCTAGCAAAGAAAAAAATAAAACGCATTATTTCTTGCAAAACTTTCCATGTATCGAACTTTGGCGTTTTTTTGTAGAGCGCTCGAGGTATGATGACAGACAATTTTCATACGATTTGCTGATTAAGTCCTTGGAAGAAATAAAAATTAATTTTCATGGAGCTTATAGAATCCTCAAAAGAGAGGAAATTATGGAATATTTAGAAACGGTTAAACTCAATGAACTATACCAGCTGGCAACTCGAGGATTCTCAATATTTAATTTAAGTTTACTGAATTTAATTATACATTTTTTCAAGTTTGAGGAGCAAGACCAACAATTACTCAAAGATTATATCGAAATGCGTAGAGCATGGGCTGGTTTTGATCAATCAGAGCCTGGTTACATGCTTGGTATGGCACATGGTTTTGCCTTTATTATAAAAAATTTACATCAGCCAGATGCTCTTGATATAGAATTTATAAAGTCGCTTCATGCTACATGTACAGCGGGTGTCAAGAATCTATTTACAATTGTAAAAGCAGGTGAGTTCAGGAAAAATTCGTTAGTTGGATGGACACTGGACTCGAAACAAAATACCTTTGATGGCATTTTTGAAATTTTACTCTACATGCAGACACCTGAGTGCAAAGGACTCACCTTTATGGATAAGAGTGGAAAAGTTCTTGCTAGTACCAGGGATAAGGATTTTGATCCTGGAGAAAAAGCAGTATTAATTTGGGATATGCTCAAGCAAGATCAGGTAATCAACATCCGTTGCTCTGAAATGGATGAAAAAATTGTTGATGTGGAACGATACCTTAATGAAGTTTGCCATTCCCATTTAATGACTTATAAGAAAGAAATTTCGGAGTCAAATTCAAAACATGAAAAATTGACCGCCATATTCAAATTTATAAAATACACGGTTTTACACCACCCATTTCCTGATGGTGTTGGTCGTACATTATCTATGCTTTTAACATTTTATTTATTGATGCTTAACAATTTATTACCTGTCATATTAAAAAATTCAAATAATATTCCAGGTTGGTCGGTTAAAGAGATGGTTGAAGAATATTTATCGCTTGAAAAGGAGATGAATGAAGTTTTACGAAATCCCAGTTATCTTTCAAGTGATCTTTTTGCACCCAATAACATCGATACAGTTGCTTACCTAAAACAACTTCCTGAGACTCCTCGAAATCATTTTTATGATGCAGTTGAAATTATGCAAAATGCGATACACTTATATAACTTAGAAAATCAATACGACACCTCTTTCCCTAGCGAGATTATCAAATTGTAGGAAGGTCTATAACGAAAGATGAGTAGGTATTCCGGTAAGATAGCCACCTCACGGTGGCTATCTTAACTAAAAGGGTTATCTTTTTAAAAGTCTAGAAATTAGAAATCCGATTCCACCCGCAATAAGCAAAGAGGTTAAAAGATTTTCTTTTACTTTTTGCAGTAATTCGTCAAACAATCATGGGATGCGAGAATATGTTTAGACAAAGATAATTCAAAAGAGATTTCGTATCGGTTTGTGATGTCCTCTTAAGTCGATTAGGAAGAATACCTGATGAGCGATCCCAACAATTAATCTACGATACTTTAAGTTGGGCAAAATCTAATTATTTTGAGTTTGGGTATCATTGTATTAATAAATCTCAAGTTAAAGAATGCTTAGGTAATCCCCCCGAAAAATAACTGATGTCGAAAGTAGAATTTTCTCGTACCCTATGACGAAGAGATTCTTCATGAAAAGATCAAAATTTACAGACAGTCAGATCCACTCAATTCTAAAACAAGCTGAAAATGGGACCCCTGTTTCAGAACTATGCCGAGAACATGTCAACTTTAGATTGTCGCATTTTAGTTCCACAAGAAGTCTGATTATAGATAAGCAGACTTCTTGTATAAAGTGTAGGGCTGATTCAACTTGCTAATGCAACACAACATTTAATGTTTTCACATAAATCATGACGTTCGTAGCATTATTTCCTACACTCATACACAATTTATTCAAAACCTTTTGCCAATTAAAAAACCTGGTTCAAATCCACAATAGGTATCTTCCTTTGCCTTTTTAAAAAAACTTTTTTGGGCTAACAATCCTTGGGCTAAGGGATTAATTGTTCGGGAAAAATTAATCTCACTATGAGAATGAATTGGTCGTGGGCAATCATCATCGCTCAAATACCACCTGGAAATAAGCTCTTCAATCAGTGCCTTGGTATCGGATGATTTTTTATTTAGTTCTTGCTTTGCTTTCATGAGTCGTCCTATTAATTATGTAAAATTGCATGAGCATATTAGTCTTTAAAAACGGATTCTACCACATGGAACATGCGTAATAGTGGGTTTAGTTCTTGTTGACGCATCAATTAATTTCCGAATTTCCTTTAATAATCTCATGAGGTGTAAAATAATTTAGAGATTTTTTAGCCTTGAGTCTAGCTTATTCATTATAACTAGGGCGTTTTTTTAAGGTTTGAGCCAGAGCAAATTCCAACAAGTGTCAATCCACCTAAAAACATCGCAGCTGTTTTATCAAATCGCGTAGCAACGCGTCTGCCCCCTTTAATTCTATTGAAAAAACGCTCACTGTAATTTCTTTCTTTATAAATATGAACATCCTGCTCAAAGTAGTGAATTCTATTTTTCTTGCAAGGAATAACAATCACAGTACCTCAAGCACTAAGTTCGTCCCTAAACTCATTGCAATCATAAGCCTGATCTGCAAGTAAATAATCACTTTTCTCTTGATTCAACAGGTTCTTTGCTACTTTTATTTCATGCTCTTGTCCGCCTGTTATAATAAAACCTAAAGGCAAACCAAAAGCATCAACTTTTTACGTGAATTTTTGTACTCAAACCACCACGACCTCTTCCAAGTACAAATGCGCTAATGAATATGCTGATATTTGCGTTGTTATTAATAATCAATTTCCTGGTCACATCAGGCTAGGACGCTGGGCTTACAGCCCAGCCTATGCTTACGAAACAAAAAAACATTAATTACCAAACCGACATATGAATGAAATAAAATCAGATATCGTGTCTAAAGTTATTTACTTTCTGATTCTCAATCTCCGGTAATTTCTCCAGTATTTGATTAAACAGCCCCAGGTGTTTCTTAATCACATTTCCATAAAGCCTGGAAGTAGTCAAGGCGCCAATATCAGTCTCAGTTAATTCCATTTTTTTTGGTCTTTTTTCAAGCTTATTTTGCATATCTAAAGCACAAATCAGTTTATTTACTGCTGTTATTTTTTGTTCAGCACTATAACCAAATTTAAGCGTAAGTATTTTTGTACGATGATGAGCTGCTAAATCTTGTCCCCCTGCTTCGGATATGCGCTTAAAAACATATTCTTGCAAATCTTCTTTAAATTTTTCCTTTGGATCCTTAAGGTCAGAGGGAACGTTTTCCTTAGCCTGGCTAGAAATAGAGGGTTGAGCTGGTTGGGGTATGGATGTCTGGGGTGGGTCTTCTGTCTGAGAGGCGCTTACCCTCGCCTCTACAGAATGCTCTTGAGAATCGTTAACGTGCACATTAGTAGCTTCCTGTTCTTTTTCCTGTTCTTTTTCCTGTTTCTTTTCGGCGGTTGAATCCTGCTTAACTCTTTCTTCTTTAGGAGAATGCTCTTCATCTAGTAATCGTTTTGCAGCGTAAGCAAGATAGATGTTATAACTGTTCTCATCGTTATCAAGAAACATTTGGTCACGTTTTTTACAAGCCTCTTCACAACCTCGCAACCATTTCTTACTAAAAGCGTCAAATTTATCGATTAGATTCTGATTGAGTTGAGCGGTCTTACGATCGCCTAATAAATGCGCTCTTGTTTTTGATTCCAGCAATAAGTCTTTAAGATTATGAGGGGTTGGTTGATCTGAGGAAATCTCCACTTTTTCTCCCATAAGCATTTGATAAAATTTTATAAATTTATCATTTTGCGAGTATTGCATGATATTGGGTGGCGGAATAAAAACATAATTTAGCTTATCATTTTCATCATAAAGCGGAATTCTTAAACTGTCTTCAAACAGGGCTTTGCCATTACCCTGCAATAGTTTTTTGAGATATAAAACACAAAGCGCACCGGAATGGCTTTTATCCACCTGCTGTTGGGGGGGGAGGCCCTTATCAGTGAGCAAGTCCGCTCTGGGAGAGAAAAAGGCTGCCGAGTTTAATCCCTCATCAGTATGATCTAACATTTCTTTTGGAAGGATGTCGACCCCCCATTCTACTGGTTTAATAATTTCATGTTTGGTAATTATAACGGCTTCAAAATGTACATTACTTCTTGGGCTACGCACATTGTTGGTAAATACATATCCAACCATCTCATCTTCACCAAGGGACTTTTGGATATCGAGCATTTCATCGATTGCTTGCTCTTTTGTTAAACAACAAGTGTGCATTGCCAAGCTAAGTTTTGAACTTAAACGTTTTCTTCTTTCTTCTAATTTGGATTTTTCTTGAGCAGATAAATTTGTTTGGCAAAAAGTCTCAATCTCATGCATTTGTGCTGAATCCAGATTTTCCTTTAATCTGTTATTTTCCAAAAATCCTTTAGATTTCAGAAAACTATAAAGCTCATTTAGCTCTTTAGTTAAAAGGTGTGCATATGACTTTGAAATAGCAGAATCACTGAATTCGCATATTTTTAAAAAATTATAGTACGGGAGCGTTTTAGCGGTAACTGCATCAAGCTGAGCAGCAAAACCCTTAATATTATCTTGTAGGACATGCGTATTAAAATCTCCGTTTCTTATCAAACGAATCCCATGTTTGTTTCTATAATAAGCAAAAATCTCACCCAGCTTTACATAATCAAGGGCGGTTTGATGCTCATCAAAATCCGGGATTGCTCCAATTGGCGAAGCCTGGAATTGTGCCTTTTTGCTAGATTTTTCTCTCATGATAACTCCGGCGAAAGAAATACTGTGGAATAAGATGATTTTTTGGACCATCCGAATTTTGGACTTATGTTAATTATTATAGTATATCTGCTCAAAATGAGGGCAATGCGTATGTGCTATGGGCAAATATTGCTGTTCAAAAATTTAAATGATGCTCTATGAATAAAATCAGTTTTTTGATAAAACGAATCCACTAAGAGTGTTAGGCATAGGCAATCAATCGAAGCAAGAAAAGATTTATGAGGCATTCAATTGCCATTATTTTGAATTAAACTTAGTTCTATAGTGATAATAACTCCAACATAAGGCAGCAATTTTTATGGCTGAAGAATTCAAAATTCCAAATCTAAATGAAATTCGGGAAGCCAGAAAGCTTCTTGGTGATAAAATTTTGTTAACTCCAGTGTGGGAATGGAAGGGGCAGGAAAAAGATGTTCTTTTTGGGAAAAATACGCAATTATTTCTCAAGCTTGAAACTCTCCAATATGGTGGTTGTTTTAAACTTCGCGGTGCCTTATTAAATATGATGGCTCTAAAGGATAGTGAATTAAAAAACGGAGTTACTGCTATAAGTGCTGGTAATCATGCAATTGCAGTAGCGTCCGCTGCAAAACAATTAGGTATTCATGCGAAAGTTGTTATTCCAAAAACAGCTAACAAATTTCGAGTTCAACGGTGTCAAGCTTATGGGGCCGAAATAATCTATTGTGACACCATTAACGAAGGTTTTAATTTAGTCCAAGAAATTGCAAAGCAGGAATCTCGAGCTTTTATTCATCCTTTTGAGGGGTACCATACGGCATTGGGAACTGCCACATTGGGTTTGGAATTTGCGGAACAAACTAAAGGATTAGATGCTGTAGTTATCGCTATAGGAGGAGGCGGCTTATGTGCAGGCGTTTCAAATGCATTCAGTCAAGCACAACCCTCGTGCACTATCTATGGAGTTGAGCCAGAAGGCGCAGACACAATGAATCGCAGTTTCATGGCCAATAAGCCCATGGCCATTAATAAAATTCAAACCATCGCAGATAGCCTGGGTGCACCTAAAGCCGAACCTTATAGTTTCCATTTATGTAAACTGAATGTCGATAAATTAGTAACTGTCAGTGATCAGGAACTTATTACTGCAATGAAATTAATTGCAGAAGAACTTAAAATGATGGTTGAGCCTGCTTGTGCAGCAGGCATTGCTGCATGTCTTGGTCCTCTAAAAAATGAGCTTCATGGAAAAAGGATCGGGATCATTTTTTGTGGGAGTAATATGGATATCAGTACCTTTTGCGGTCATTGTAATGAGTAACACAGTATTACAAATATTCGATAAGATCCTCAATAACAAATAAGGAATGTAAAAAATGGACTTAATGCGGAGAAACTTGATTGGATTAATATATGCTTTTTTCTTTCTTACTCATAGCTTGGCGCAAGCCTCTGTAACTCCCATTATATGCGATCAGGATTATGCGCTTTGTACTTCTGCCCGCTGTATTCCCTTACCTGGAAGTTCGACCAACGCAATTTGTGATTGTGTCGTAGAGAAAGGTAAAAGTGTCGGCTATAAAACGTGCAAAGAGAGAAAACCTGTTCAAGACAGATACAAAGTCATGACGCTCATTTCAACATTTTCATTTGCGCAATTTGCAACCAAGAGCTCAATGAGTTGCCCGCAAGGATCTCCATGGACGAATTGTGTTGATATGGCGTGCACAGTTGATCCGCAAAATTCAAAACGTGCTTTGTGTAATTGTAAGATAGAAAGAGCACAAGCCTTTGTTACTTTTGGCGGTGATTGTAATACCGATACCTGCTCTTCCAGTTACTGGTCTGGTGCAACCAAAGCAAATGGCATCATTCTTCGTAAAGCATTAATGCAAGAATTGCATTCGGAACCAAAGAAACAACCAATGGTGTGCCCCACTAAATCATCACAAACTAAATAAGCATTAAATATATGCTTCTATAAATTTGGAAGCTCATTTTTATTTTTATACTAAAGGAGTTTTTGATTACTTAGCCAGCGAATGTTGGGTCATTCTGACCCAACATTGATTATTCACTATTAAAAACTATACCAGGGAAAAACTATATACTATCACTCAAAATGGAAATAAGACGGCATCGTCAGTCATTTTTCTAGAGCTAATATAAATTGTTGGGTCAAAATGACCCAACTTATTGCCAATTAGAGTTTTGCAAAACTGTTTGCTGCCATTTCAACATCTGACTCATTTTCTTCGATGACATTCTCATCATTTCCTTTTAAAGAGGCAATTGAAATCAACAGCTCTTTAGGCAAACTACTGAAAATTGAAGTGCCAGTACGAAATGCTTGAGCAAGAGTTCGTGAATTTTTTCTTATTTCTGCGATCCTATTAAACTCATTTTTTAATATCTCAGATGTGGGTTCTAACTCTTCGCTTGATAAGGCGTTTCTTATTCTTTCCGCTCCAAAGTTATTATCATCACGTACCGATTTTTCTATAAGTTCTGGAGTTACTAAAGCTCCAGCTTGAATAAGTGTTCTAACAGTCATCGCTTGTAGTTTATAAATACTATTAGAAGGATCAACCGCACTGCCACGCATCCATGCATCGGAAACGGCTTTTTTTGTCACTTTAGCACGATCTTCGATCATTATATTCAGGCATTCTGTGGTTGGCTTTAAGCCAATTGTACTTGCGTACTCCAGAACATTTCTAATAATCATAAAATCATACGTAGCCAATGCTTTTTCTAATAATTGAGGGGTTAAATCCACTCCTTGCTCGATAAGAGCACGCACTGTTTTTCTTCGCTCAAAAAAATCAGTATTTGCTAACGCTTGTTCTAAATTTATGTCTAAATGTATTTCTTGTTTCATTTGCATGATAAAAACCCTTTATATCCAGTTTAATAAAGCCTAACGAATCATGTTTCGTCAGTATTTAAAAAATTAATTTATTGAGAGGGTTAGAGGTTATTCTAAAAGAAGAAGTCTTCTATTTTCCAAGTAACCGAATTGCTCTCGCCAAATCAATTTCCTAGTCGTCAGTATTTAAACAAATGGTTCAGTTTAAATCCAACAGTTTGTACTGATATGTCATATTAGAATTTTTAATATCACCATTTTTTTCAATGAGTTAGATTTATCGGGTTTGAAGTTTTTGATTAAAAAACTTAAAGACACTATTTTGAAACTATTCTAGGTTTGTTGTATTTATTTGAATTAGAGGCATTGTTCTTTAATAATTTTCATAAGCCATAGTAGTGGTTTGTAATTGCGTAAACGGTTGTGATACAACATCTGTACGGTAAAATTTTTTTAGGAAAAGGCAGAGTTTTTATTACAAAATGCTTCTTTTCATTTAAGGAAGTTGCCAGACATCGGGGTACAATTGCCAGGTAATCTGTATCGCGAATAACTTCAAGAGCACTAATTAAATTGGGAACTGTTATTTTAATATTCCTTTTGAGGTTAGATGGATCCAATTGCTTGTTTAATGCTTTTTCAATGAACAGTATGTTCACATGCTCTGCTTCAATAAGCATTTTTCGGGTTAACTCTTTATCAGCCAGCGGATGTGATGTGCGCATTGTACAAGCCATTTCATCTTCAAGTAAAAATTCTTTGTTAATCATTTTACCGTGTGGTAGAAAACTTGCCAGAATAGCTAAATCAGTTGTGGTTGCTAACAATTCGTCTAGATTTAAATTCTCTGATATCCAAACTATTTTTAAGGTAATATTGGGAGTATATCGCGCCAGATAACTCGATAATTTAGATAAAAGCAAAAGTTCACCATGACTTCCTAAAACCACATTAAATGTGACTATTTCAGTACTGGGATCAAATTCATCTTTTGAAAAAATTTCATCCGCGTAAGTTAAAAAAGTTTTAATCTTGGGCATTAACTCTAAGGCTTTAGGAGTGGGTTTAAGGCCATGTGCTTCGCGAATAAATAAAGGATCCTCGAAAACATCCCTTAATTGTTTCAAAATGCCACTCATAGCCGACTGACATAGGTTAGATTTATCTGCAGCTTTTGAAACAGAAAGCTCGTTTAATAAGGTGTCAAGATATACCAGTAAATTTAAATTTACTTTTTTCAAGTCCATAAAATTAACCTGCTACCAGATAAATTTTGGAATGCCGTAATCTGAGTATAGTTAATTTTAAATCATTCTTTCTTGATTAAACTTCGTGCGCGGGGCTGAAAAAAACCAGCGCATGCTCTGAAGAATAAACTAATATTTACATTATTATTATATTTTTTAATGAACAATCAATTTCCAGATAACGTCACGATCTGACGCTCGTTAAGTGAGGTTTGACAATCCATAGATGATTTTAATACAATGCAAGCATGACATTATTTAATCAATTTGTTTAATATGAGTGGCAAAGGGTTACATTATTGGCGACAAGCTTGGGATAATGCCGGATTCTCTAAAGATTATCAGAATGCTGATTATTTGTTGAAACGCTATGCACGACAATCGTTTACTTCTTATGGGAACGAGATAGCCCATTTTTATTTTGGTGAATCAAGAAGTATTTTTGTACCAACTATTAACTCTCAAAGCCGTCGCTCTACTCCGGATAGACAACGAATGGATAGTGTTATAGATGATTTGCAAGGTATCCTTAATGGTCGTCCTATTTATAAAGATGGGGATTTGCATAACATACTTCGGGTATTTGGTGAAAAGACTAATCGGGATTACACGACATCCTTTAATATTGCAGAAAAACCATCCTTTCTTGAAAATTTTATTTTCCTTGAATTTTTCTTTTCATTTCTGAAGAAATGTTTTGGTTATGATCAAATCGAAGAAAAAGAGAATAGTTTCTCTCCAAAAAATTAAAAGTGCTCTTTTTTAAATTGACTTAATTCAGGTTAGGATAATTCAATCAGGAGTATGTGAGTTTTATCACCTGTTATATTGGAGCAACAGCAAGCATCATATCGACCTCCTGTATCTTTCAAAAAGCCTTCATAAGATAAAAGGGTATTGGTAAATGTTTTTTATTCGGGATTGGCGGAGTGTTTCTAAATATCAAAATTCTTCGGATTATTTCCATTTTGGAATAAATTAATTTCTAAAATAACTCTTTCTCAAATTAAATTATTTAAATACAATTTGCCAGCTAATGTTTATTCATAGTTTCTTCAAAAACTTAATCCTTGAAGAATAGCCACAGCACAAGAATTGTAGCGCAAGAAATGCCCTAATAACCTCACATCATCGAGAATTTATCAATTCCATATACAGATGAATTTAATAGATGCATTTGGAGAAAAACATGTTTTTTAAAAAAGAGACTCACGCATTATCCACTAAAGTTGAAATTCAGGGTAAATGGACTCCCTTTCCAACATACTATAATCTCCCCAACAAAAAAGTGTTACACGTCTTTAAGGATTATGAGAACAAGAAAGTAATACTTAAACTCTTTTTAGCCACTAATCTGGAGGCAGCAATTTGTGAAAAGGATTTTGATGACTGTTTTTATCACTTTAACTTATTGGGCATCTTTCAAGATGGTTCTATCTTAATCAAATTAAACCAACAACTGATAAAAATTTCTGCTGAGGACTTGAGTATCATTTCATCTCAAGAATGCCCCTTTAGAGGAAATTTGGTAGGATTGCTTGATAACAATAATTTTTTTGTGATTGATTTCGTCGAGCGTAAGCCCCCCTATTTTTTATTCATTTATGGCTGGCATGAAGATAAGTTTATCCCGGTACATCAAGAAGAACTGAAAACGCAGCCTAAGAAGAATGTTGGATATTATGATACGGGAGAATTTACCAATGTAACCTCTTTGGGGCAAAATCGTTATTGCTGCCATATTCATAATTCGAATCCATTTGAATTTACACTATTAATTCTAGAAATTAATTCCCAAAATAATGAAGTTAAAGAATTAAATCAAATTCAATTGAGAGCACCTGATACTCAGGGGGAAACCTATCTTTTAGGAGGAAAGTATCTTGTTTTCCCAAATGGATACCTACTTACGTATTACCCACATCACGATGGTCTCCAAATATGGGATCCCGTAGCTGGAGCGTGTCTAAAACAATGGAATTGGGGTGACCTTGATCTACCAAATAATTTTAATGTACGAAATATAAAGATGGCGGTTTTTCCGGATTCAATACACTTATTAATCCATATAAATAATAACTTATTTTTATTTAATACCCATAATTTGAAAATGCATATCATTAAGGATGCCGGTGAAGTAGAGAAATTTCTTGAACTTCATATATTGCCAGGTGGTGACGCTATGGTGGCTTTTAGAAAAGACGATGAACTTAACGTCTCATCCTTTGTTTTGCCGCAAATAAAACATGAGCGAGATGCTTTTGTCGACAGTCAACTTTTTTTTAGGCTGGCGGCTCGTCGAGCAAATATCCCCAGAGAATTGGTTGATTTGATTCTTTTACAAACGATCACTCCCGATGCGAAACATCTATTAGCGACAAAGTTAACTGATATAACAGAAATCGAAAAAGAACAATCTTCACTAACAGAAATCTACAAATATTAAAAGGATAATGACGTTTGGCATGTAATTTTAGGAAATTAGTACCGTAAGTTATTTAATATTTTCTTAATTTTGCACAAGTATACTGCATACTAAAATTTCCTTTTGAAATTAATGCCAAACCATTGAGTCAATGATAAAGGCTTGGGAATTAGTGTTTCTTAAAAATAATTTTCAACTTAATCCAAGAAGCGTATCCCATTAGACCTCTCAAGGATATTTAACCATCAGTTTGCACTATATAGATTCAATTATCTATAATTTATTTTTTCAAAAAAATCAAAGTGAGTGATTTAATGTACGATCAAAAACTTGTATGCCGCAGCATATCAAATATTCTATCCCTTCCTGAAAAAGGCTACATTCCTCCGAAAGCAGGTTCTTCTTTCTCCGCAGGAGATACGCATGGAAATGCTATTGCTTTGGTAAGATATCTCTATGAGGCAGGTATAATTAACATCAGCCAAGAACAATATAATGAATTAATCAAAATTTACGAGATTGACTCGCGTATGAGCGATCGCAGTGCTTTAAACCAAAGGGTTTTGCAACGGTTCAGGCATATTGTACGTGACGGATTTTCAAAGGCCCAGCTTCCGAATGGCGTCACTTTGCGTTGTTTTGGAGATATGCTTGCAGACAGGGGAAGTAACGATGTACTGTCCCTGTTCGTCTTATCGGAAATGCGTTTGGCTTTCCCTGAACTACGTGGTGTTATCCTTCTCTCAAATCATGATAAATGTTTATTAAGCAATTATTTAAGAGGCGCCTTAGCCCCTGGAAAAAAATTGACTATGGAGCTTTCTCCTTGTTCTTCTCTTACTCGATTAAAATCATTAATTGATAATCGCATCATT
>NZ_CM001373.1:367885-461415 GCF_000236165.1 Fluoribacter dumoffii NY 23
ATCTCTTAACTGGAGTGTCTAAATCAATTGAACCACATCAAGGTCTGATAACCTGAGTGAAGAAAAGAAGGCTAAAAGAGACGCCTTTTTAACTCAAAATCCGACTATCGATGCAATCTATCAATTCCAACAACAACTTCATTCTCTTTTAATGAAAAGAGCTTTAACCCAAAAGGCATGTCGTAAAGTAATACCTACGTTCTTAGACATGCTTACTGAATTAAAGCAAAGTGCTTTTAAAGCCTTGGCTTCATTGGGTAAGACACTGGGAGCTTGGAAAGATGAGGTTGCCAGAATGTGGCGGTTTAGTAAATCCAACGGAATAACAGAAGGCTTTCATCGCAAAATGAAACTCATTCAGCGAAGAGCTTATGGTTTTAGAAATTTTGAAAATTATAGAGTGCGTGTTAAGGTGCTCTGCGGGTGATTAAAGCTGCCCCCTTAAATGGGAAAGAGCCTAGGTTTTGTAGGTTTGTTTACTGCAATATTTGAAGCACATTTTACCCCTGCGATTGAAATTGGTTGGCGTTTATCTTCAAAACACTGGAACCAAGGCTATGCAACTGAGGCTGCCAAAGCAGTACTTGATTATGCTTTTAAGACATTAGATTTGGATGAAGTAGTCTCGTTCACATCAGCATTAAACAAACCGTCTATTCGAGTTATGCAAAAAATTGGTTTACATACTAACTCAGAAGATGACTTTGACAACCCCAAAGTGCCGTCAGGTAGTCCGCTTATTGGGCATGTATTGTATAGATTAAAACGTTCGGAGTATTTATCACTTCAGTATTAAATCATCAACAGTCAGGTTGAGCAGTCTCAAGTACTTATTGCTAATAGCCTTATTTTCGATTGGTGGAATATATACTGTTGTTATTGAAGAAATAACTGATTGATCCATATGACAGAGCTGAATCCACTCTATTCTAGGGGAGCAAGTGGGCAGCGAGGGCGCCTCATAAAGACAGATGGAATAATCTGCTGGATAATAATCACTTAGATAATCTTTTAGAATTGATAGGTTGTTAGCTTTTTGCCCATCAGTTCTACCAAAGTTTGCTACTTGCCAAAGTATTAAATGCGCATGAGCATCAATGCACCGTTCAAATAATACCAGCTCTGTAGCTTCAATTGAAAAACACCCCTGATCACCTGGATCAATTTCAAGATCACTAAACAAGCAGTCTTGGGCAGATACTGCAGGTAAAATAATGGCTTCACCATCATCTCTTTTAATTTGTCTCACGGCATTAAGTGCTGAGTCTGCAAAAACGGTAGGGTGGCCGTAAAAAACAACACATAAAATTGAAACCTTCTTATATTCTTCAATGATATGATTTGTTAATGCCTGATAAGCTTCAATCCGCTTTTCGCTGCTAAAGTAGATAGAATCCAACGATTCAGAATTTTTCGCTTCTCGTTGAATCCATTGTTTTAGGTTATCTTCATTGATGAGGTAGAGTACCTTATCAGCACTTTGAATAACCCGTTTAGTTTCTTCAGTCAGATGGGAAATGGATTTTATTCCCGATCCTACTACTATAAGTTTATGCATTTAGTTGTTTTATATTCACTATCTTATTGCTATCAGGCTGGTTCAGTCTTTGTATTGAAACTATTTTATTAGAATGAGCCTGCTTCTGTTTGTTTCGATTTGTGTCTAACAATAAATCCTTATGGCTGATCAAATACTCATTTCCTACAGCGTGTTCAAGTTTGTCCATTAAACTCATTTTGATGTCACCTTAATATTAAACTTTTATAGCCATTGTACAAATAAAATTATTATAGGTATAGCCTAAAAAAATATTTGCAGTGATCTGCTCATTATGATGTAATAAGTGCTCGAATCGAGTATTTTGGTGTGTGCATTACAGGAGTTGAGAATGATCAGATATTTCATTGAACAGCAATTGTTGATTATAAAGGACGTTGTGAAAATTCCCTATTGTAACCGGATGATCCTCAGTCAAGGGATGCTTAAAACAAACAGCCTCTTTTCCGATACTCAAGGTGCCCAAGTTTTATCGCATGATTTTAGAAATCAATCTAAAGAAAAATGTCCACATATCCAGTATCTACCTTTGCCTAAAGGCTCTTCACAGACCATTTTTAATCAAGCGTAAGGATTGCTTTATGAAAACAATGAATATTTTTCAGGCCTCCCAATTTTTGGGTGCGCATAAAGAAAGTGTTAGGCGTATGGCGGCCAGTGGCCAGTTACCAGGCGTCAAGATTGGACGCAGATGGATATTTATAGAACAAGATCTTGTGATGCACATCAGAAACAAGTACTCTACCTGCGACGCTTCGCAGGGTGCTTATGATAGGAGTAATAAAGAATGGCACTCTACAAAAGAGATGGAGTTTGGTGGCTTGATATCCGGCACCAAGGAAAAAGAGTACGCAAAAGTACTGGGACTGAAATAAGAGAAGATGCGCTGCGATTGCATGATCAGCTGAAACATGAATTGTGGCAAACCGTTAAAATCAAGTCATTGCCGAATAGAACCTGGATGGATGCGGTGTTGAGGTGGGTAGATGAATCGTCTCATAAACGCAGCCTTGAAACAGATAAATACCATCTGGCATGGTTAGATTCCTTTTTAAGATCAAAAAAACTTATCGATATTGACAGAGATTTAATTGAGTTTATTGCTAAGAAGAAGGAAGCAGAGCATGTTTCCTTAACCACTGTTAATAGAGTTTTGGAACTAATTCGTGCAATTTTAAATCGTGCTCATAAAGAGTGGGGCTGGCTTGATAAGACTCCAATTATTAGGATGCGGAAAATTGAGAATAAGCGGATCCGTTGGTTAACGAAGGAAGAGGCTAATTTGCTTTTGAAAGAATTACCTTCTCATTTAGAGGCAATGGCTTCATTTACTTTAGCAACGGGTCTTAGAGAGTCTAATGTAACGCGATTGAAATGGAGCGAAATAAATTTAGATAAAAAACATGCACTGATACACGCTGATGAATCTAAATCCAAGCGCCCCATACCAGTACCGTTAAACAAACAAGCAATCTCAATTTTAAAAGTACAGCAGGGAAGGAATCCAACGTATGTGTTTACATATAATGGAAATCCTGTAACTCGTTGTAATAACCATGCTTGGCAAAAAGCATTAGTACGTGCAGGTATTAATGACTTTCGTTGGCATGACCTACGCCATACTTGGGCAAGTTGGCATGTGCAAAATGGTACACCTTTACATGAGCTACAACAACTCGGTGGGTGGTCCAATTATGAAATGGTATTGCGTTACGCACACCTTTCAAGTGCACATCTAAGAGCTGCGGCTGAACGTGTTTAGACACGTTTTGGTCACAGTAACTTGGTTTTTTGGTCACAAACTAGAGCTAAGTGCTTGATTTTAAATGGCGCGCTCGGAGGGACTCGAACCCCCGACACCTTGGTTCGAAGCCCGGTAATTGTAAATTAACTTATTGAATTTATTATATAATTAAATGTCGCCACCCACTACAATTGCAGTACAGTGCATAACAGCGCTGTACTGATCCCCACAAAATCCCCACAGTCAAATATAGTAGTAAATATTCAATATATAAAATTGTTATTATCAAAGAGGAAATATATCCCACTGAAAATAGTTTATTCTATTCTGAGATAGAGAGGTTCTTGTTCTATCTCCAATAATGCATAGCCTTAGGATCAGTTTGTAATTTAATAAAATTCTAATCAAAAATCACCTGATCGGAGAAAAAATAGCGAGAATCGGGCTGAAAATAGTATTAGATTTTACGTATATGTATGAGACATCCTTATTGGATAAAATAAAAACAAATATCGATCAAGATAAAATCATTGAATCAAAATAATGGGCAATGTATACTAAAAAGAATTTTAAAAAAGGTCCAAGATGTTCTTTTCTTATCAACTCCCCTTAAGCGTTGTCAATAATATTACTAGATTTCTCGATAAAGACAGCAAGGCACAACTTAGTAAAGTTAATCGAGCATGGAACAATTTTCCCTTTGAGTCTCAAAATCTTAGAGTAAATTGTGACGATGAGGTTCCTGTTGACCAGCTGATGCCACATTTGTTGAAGGTGTTATCAAAAAAAACAGATTCAGTATCGATTGTTCGTCTAACTGCAGGATGCTCTCCATGGGCGGCAAGTTATAAGGTAAACACTGGGAAAGAATGTTTTGTTATTCGTCAAATTAATCATGGCAGTGAAAGGCATCATGAGATTCTTGCTTCATTATTTTTTTCTGAAGCAGGTGTTGCTCCAAAAATAGAATATTTTGATTTTGCTTCTGGCATCTTTATCATGCGGTTTGTTGACAATGATCCAAATTTATTGAGAAGTCTCAATACAAACCAGTTAGAGGATTTAGCCGCCAAACTCAGAAAGATTCATAACGGGCCAAAATTAAAACGACCCACCGAGGTTGAAAGCTCCACTCTGATATTTTTAAGGCGTAGTCAGCTTGAAGCCATGATTCAGAAGTATTCAGAGTTTTATTTGTTAGCTTATGCCCTTGAGCAGCTTGATTATTTTGCTACTCTGACTAGAGAGGATGACCTCTGCCATAATGATATCAATCCTAATAATTTGTTAGTGCAACAGGATAATATTTTCTTTATCGATTGGGAATGTGCCGGTGTTAATGACGCTTTATTAGATTTGGCCACCATTGTATCGACTTTGCGTTTGAGTTCTAGCCAAAGTGACTTTTTGCTAGAGAAATATATTGGACAAAAACCATCTGAAGAACAAATGAAGCATTTTCATCTAATGAAACAGCTTGCTCTTCTACGTTTTGCGATTAGTTTTGCAGCAAATATCAAGAATCCTGAACAAGTACGAATGATGGAAATCAAATCCATTCCAGCATTTAATCAGTATCGTCCTGACCAGCATGGTGTTGTTGACAGAGGAAGTGACGCTGGTCGTTATTTCATTAGCATTATGTTAATCAAGCAAGCCATGCTTACGATAAATGAATACCATTTCAGACAGATCGTTTTGTTGGAACATGCACCTCGAGCACAGCTGCATTATTTACCTTTACCTCATATTGTTTGGAATAAGATTTTCAACCAGCTATCTCCTATTGAACTCGCTAAACTAAAATTAGTGAGTCGAGATTGGGCAGCGATGGTTCGTTCCCTCCAAAGTCAGGAGCAAACATTTACTCAAAGCAGTGTCATGGCTTTAGCTAAATCCGAGGATATAGGTCGAAGATTATGGAATGCTTTAGTATGCTTTATGCCTAAGCCAAGAGGGACGTTGGGGTTACTATCAGGCGGATTATCTCCATTTTGTCAGAATTTTTTCCTTGATACAGGCTTACACAAGTTTGTGATTAAAGTGGTGGCAAATGGTGATGTTTCATTCATTCCAGAGTGTGTAGTTAACAGTCTTGCCAGCCAACAAGGTGTGGGACCCCTTGTAGAGCGCATTGATTTTGCCAATAGAGTTCAAATTAGCGAGTTTGTTGAGAATGACATGAGCTGGTTAATCCAGCGTAAACCGTCTCATTTAGCTGAACTGGCGGCAGTATTAAGAACATTTCATAGCGCACAACCTAGAATCACCCGTTTCTTCAAAAAAGATAAATTCGATGAAATGGTTGATACTGTCCTGAGACAGTCTGAAACTATGCCTTTCTTAGCGGAGTTTAAATGGGCTATCTCCCTCATTCGTCAGATTGATCCAGTGTTGAGAAAAGATATTAAACAGGTTATTTGTCATTTTGATATTAATCCGTGGAATATCCTTTATAGTGCTAAGCGTCATCAGTTTAAATTGATTGATTGGGAGTTTACTCGAGTAGGTCAGCCGCTGATTGATGTGGCCACTATAGCCAATTTTCTTCGCCTGAATCCCATTGAAGAAGCATTTTTCTTAATGGCGTATATCAATCAAGGTGTCAGTCTACGTGATGAGGCAACCTATCAATTGGCTAAACTCTATGCGTATCTTCGCTATGCTATTTGTTCAGTGGCTATTAATGGGGATACATCGTACACCATAGATCCAAGTATTGTAGAAAGTTTACCGCGGTTTAGTGAATTTAATCCTAAATTGCTTAAGATTGATAAAAACACGGCGGAAGGGCGTTACTATATCGCTAAGATGTTTTTAAAATCTGCTGACACATTGCTCAAGGAAGTTAACTTTGTCGAACAATTAAGAATTTTTCGTGGCACCGGTACTCAGGAAATATTGGATATCCCTCAAGTGCCCCTCCTTGAGGATGTAAGTAGTAATGGACAAAACAGCACCCCATTCTGAAGTAGTTGATGTTACAGACCCTTGTGTTGTAGTTGCAGCCAGTGTTGAATTGCCTTCGATTCATACACTGGACGCTCTTTGGGAAGCATTGTGTCAAAAACGAGGAATGCATTTAACCCCCAACCAGCATCGCCAACGCTGTGAAGAATTATCGTTAACCAATGCTAATTTGTTAAATGATTGGGGATTTGTCAATCAATATGGAATTTCTTCATCAGAACTATCGCAAGTTGATCCACAGCAATATCTTGCGATTCATGTGATTGATAAAGCAATAAAGTCTGTCAATCTTTCAGCAGAAATCTTACAATCTTTTAACACGGGAGTATTTGCCGGGGTAATGTCTGTTGATCACTTACATCGTATGATCGAAGATGGTGTCCAGGTGGATAGTCGTTTTTTTTTAAATCATTGCGAAGCCTCCATTGCTAATAAAGCCTCCCATTTTTTCAATTTTACAGGATCGAGTAAAACGGTTAATGCGGCTTGTGCTTCTTCCTTAATTGCTGTCCAGGATGCCTGCCTTAGCCTCGAAGCGGGAGTATGTGACTGGGTGTTTGTGGTAGGTGTAAATCATATTGGCAGCAAGCATCGTTATCACAGTTTTAAGCAAGCCGGAATGATATCACGTTCTGGCAGCTGCCATACTTTTGCGATGAACGCAGATGGTTACATTCCTTTGGAAGGTGCGGTATGTCTTTTACTGACACGACAAAGTCTGGCCAATCAACTGCATCTTACACCAATGGCAAAAATTATTGGTATTTGTAGTAACCATAATGGTACAACACCCAGTATGACTGCTCCCAGTGTTGAGCTCCAATCTGATTTACTAGCTAGAACAAAGGAAATGGTTGCGTCACTTGATCTGAACTATGTTGAAACGCACGGTACGGGTACAAGTTTGGGTGATCCTATCGAATTAGAGGCGATTCAACGACACTATCCAAATGTTTTCATCGGTAGTATCAAGGCCAATTTAGGTCATTTGGAGGCCGGGGCAGGTTTGTTAGGGATGCTTAAGGGCATTCTTGTTTTACAGCATCAACAAATTCCTCCACATCATATGACCGGTCAAGCTAACCTCCTTATGCCTGCCAATCTGCAGATTAATGAGACGATGTTGGACTATCCGCATCGACATGTCGCAGTGAGTTCTTTTGGTTTTGGAGGCAGTAATGGTCATGCTATTCTGGAGAGTGTTACTTCACCAGACATTAATATACCTCTTGATAGAAAATTACCACTGTTACTTGCTGCAAAAGATAAAGATCAGTTGCTGCTTCTTAAAACCCAGTTGAAGCAACACTATCAGCATCATGAAAATTTCATAACGCATTTTGCTCTTTCCCAATTACAACAACGACATTTACCAGAAGAGAGGACGATGCTTTGGCTAATGCCAAATGGTGATTTAAGCGAATGGCAAGACACACATGAAAAAGAGTACTGTATTGAATTAGATTTTGCTAACGAAGCTATCTGTTTAGAATTATATACTATTTGCCTAAACTATTTACCCGAACCTATTTTAATCGAGGCCTATGGTACAGCTTGCCAGTTCGCTTTAATATTTTCCCAAAATGAAGGAACAGTGATTCGTTTGAATAATCAGGATCATTGGTCTTTCCGAGCATTGGATAAATACATTAAGGAATTGTCTGATCTGCCACAATTACCTGACGATCAGTTTTCACAATTTATTAAACAATGTCAGTCTATTTATGAATACCAGCATACGTTTAAAGCATTTGCTCATGCATCGAATAACCCTTCAATGCTAGATTGCCTTCAGCACTCCATTATGCCAGTGCAAACAAAAAGCTTGGTATTGCAGTTGCTGTGGTTGCGAGTCCAGTTAACGCAGAAATGGTCCTTACAAGCTGCGGAAGAGGAGAGTTTACAAGCATTCCCATGGCAATACCGAGAGTGGATAGCCTTGTTTAAACAAGATATTTGTTCTTTGACGGATGCACTTTCTATTTTAAATGGTGATGAAGGGATTCAGGCATTTTTATCGAGTCGATTGGTAAGTCGGATTAAATCCATAGACTATAACCAGTTGTCCAGACTGGCTGAACTAAAAGTTCAGCATATGAATAATCAGGATGGTAATGATGAGAATGGTCATTGTCTTATCCACCTTAATGAATCCTGTACCATCAAATTAGTGTCGACTAATCAGAACAGTTCCCCAACAATTGACCATACCCGTTTGTTGCAATTTTGCTGGCTGCGCGGTATTGATGCACGTTGGGATAGAGATTATCAAGACATTCCTTTCTATCGTAAGGGAATTATTCCTATGAAACAATCCGAAGCATCGCTCTATACCGTCTGTCATCATTATAAAACCAATTCCTTGGCCAAGAATATTAAGCAAATTCAATTCGAGGAGAAGGTAGGATTAACCCATTATCAACAGTTGTTATCAAATTTACACCAGCTGATAAATGAAAATAACAAACCAGTTTTATCCATCGCTCATTCCGATAAACTCTTTTTACAACATGCCGAGTTACTGGGTAAGGCAATTTCTTTAGAGTATGGTGATTCAGCAATCTGCTGTTTTGATACTTATGGGCATCAGTATCATCATTCTTTAGTAGAACTTAAGCCAAATACTAAGTCAGAAGCCTTCGAGACAAAAGGCCACTATGTCATTACTGGTGGCACTGGTGGCTTGGGTTTGGAGCTATGTCATTTTCTTTGTGAGAATTACGAGGCAACTGTTACCTTGGTTGGCAGAAAAGCATGGTCGGAATTATCAACTACGGTAAAAGAGCGTATTGAGTCGCCACAAATAAATTATGTTCAATGTGATATCAGCAATACTCATCAATGGCTCCGCCAATTGCACTCTTTATCTGAAAAACACTCGATTGATGCTTTATTTCATCTTGCGATTTCCACCAATGACCAACTATTTGTGCAAATGACTGCTGATGAGTTACAACGTGTACTGAAAGAACGTTGGGATGCTAATGCCTGGCTTGCCTCTGATCAATTAACAAATTCTGTTAAAGCGATACATGTTTTTGCTTCGATTCAAGCGTACTTTCCTAATCTGGGAGGGAGCATCTATTGTTACGAGTCATTAATCAAGTCGACCTTATTACGTCAAAGCCCCCATCCCAGAAAAACGCTTAGTTATTTGGGAGTTATTGATGGAATTGGCTTGGCCGCTAGAAATGATTACAGCCAATACTTAAGCCAATATCATATGCGGCCGATTGGCTTTGATGACCTAATGAGTCAACTTGCATGTCAGATAGCTCATCATGTCCCTGAATCCATTATCGCAAAAATTGACCGTGATGACCTATTGGTGAGTAAGATTAGTGATAATCTCGATAATCATCTCGCAGATTACGTCATCTTAAGTGTGTTTTGCCAATTATGCCATGCTACGGAATCCTTTCAGGGCCATTTCCAATTATTGTACGTTGAGTTAAAGAAATTATGGCAAGAAAGAGAGTTGTCATTACATGATGTTGAGTATTACCAAAAGGAAATATTGAGGTTGAGGCAACTGTTATTGGCAAGTGACTATCGCGGAAGACTCAGTTTATTTGATACGGTAATCAACCAATATAGGCAGATAATGAATCGAAGTATTCCTGCCCATCAAGTTATTTTTCCATCTGGCCAGACCGAGTTGGTAGAATCGTTTTATAAAGGACATAGCAGTGCAGATTTTGCCAATGTTGCTTTGGCAAGAGAGTTAAGAATCCTTATTGATCAGAATAGAAAGTTACGTATTTTAGAGGTTGGGGCAGGAAGTGGGGCGACTACTGTAGAGCTATTGTCTCGGCTAAAGCCCCAGGATCAGATTGAATATACTTTTACCGATATTTCACAGGCACTGGTTAATAAAGCACGAAGCAGATTATCTTCTCCCTACGCCAATATGAACTTTTGTGCGCTAAATATTGATGATATAAAAAGTGGGCATCCCTTTGAAAAACAATTCGATGTAATTATCGCTACTAATGTTATTCATGCCACGCCATCTATCGTCGAAACATTACAAAAATTAAAGCGCTGTCTAAACGATCAAGGGACTTTGTTAGTTAATGAATTAATTGAAAAGACACCTTATACCACGGCCATTTTTGGTCTTTTTGAAGGGTGGTGGAAAACGCAAGACAGTCAATATCGTATCCAAGGTTCGCCTTTATTATGCTCATTTTCCTGGTTGGAACTTCTTAAAGAGGTTGGACTCACCCAAATAAAAACTATAGCTAGCTCTCTTCATAGTATTAATCCCCAACAACAAGTTTTTGTGGCTACAATGCTTCAGGAAAACGGCAGGAAAGAACTCGATCCTTCTTGCTCATCACCTAATGGATTCACCATGGAGGATCTAAAGAGCAGGATTGCTGCCACCCTGCATATTGATTCAAATGGGATTTCTGCATCAGCAAAACTGTCTGAACTGGGATTTGATTCTTTAAGTTTAAGCGATTTATACCAAAAGTTACGTCCTCATTTTAATAGTCTGAGTATTGCCGATTTATTTGCTGATCACAGTGTAGCCACGCTTGCTAGTTACTTGGGTCTGTCACAGCATCAACAAGTGGAAAGAACTGGTGAAAAGGTTGGGGCGCCAGTTGCGGAACAGGATATCGCGATTATTGGCTTAAGCTATCAGTTACCTCATAGTGGTTATGAGACTTTTGAAGCCATGCTGGAAGCAGGAGGGACTGCTTTTTCCGAAGTGCCTGTTAGTCGTTGGGCGCAAAAGGACTATTTCCATAAAGAGCCTATGCCAGGGCATAACTATGCAAGCAAGGGAAGCTTTCTGGAAAACATTGATTGTTTTGATGCAGCTTTCTTTACTATTTCTCCACGTGAGGCTCGGTTAATTGATCCCCAAGAGCGATTGCTACTACAAAATGCTTATCATGCTTTAGAGGAGGGAGGATGCTTACCTATCTATGATAAGAATCAAATTGGTGTTTTTGTTGGCTTAAGCGGCAACTATTATAGCTGGTGTTACGAGTGGCAAAATCAATCTCATGCCAATTCAGCCTGCAGTTATTGGTCTGCTGCAAATAGAATTTCTTATGCATTAAATTTACATGGACCCAGCCTGACAGTAGACACTGCATGTTCATCTTCTTTAACGGCGCTACACCTGGCTTGCCAATCATTATTATCTGGTGAAACGGATATTGCTTTGGCGGGTGCCGCTAATCTCATTGTACATCCTCGTCAAATGGTGGAGTTAAGTGATCTTAGAATGCTTTCACCCACTGATCAAAACAATAGTTTTGCTGAGAATGGAGATGGTTTTGTTTATGCTGAAGGGATAGTGGTGCTTTGTCTAAAAAGGCTGTCACAGGCGATAGAAGAGGGTGATTATATTCATGCGGTGATTAAAGCGACGGCGCTTAATTCTGGTGGTAAAACGCATGGATATACAGTACCCAATGTTCATTTGCAAGAAGAGGTTATTCAAAAGGCTTTAACGAAAGCCAATATCAAGCATGAACAAGTGTGTTTTGTTGAAACCCATGGCACCGCAACAAAATTAGGCGATCCGATTGAAACGAAAGCCTTGTCCTCAGTGTTTACTCATTCACTTAGTATTTCATCTGTCAAAAGTAATATGGGACATAGTGAGGCATGCGCTGGATTTGCGGGGCTTGTTAAAGTTATTTTGCAATATCGAAATAATTGCCTTTATGGCAATGCGCATTCTTTACCGTTGAATCCTTATTGTAACTTTGATCAAAATAAATTACGCGTCTTACAGAGCAAAGAACAGTGGTCAGTTGCACCTGGCTCTCGTTTATGTGGTTTGAATTCTTTTGGTGCTGGTGGAAGTAATGGCCATGTAATCCTTAGCGATTATGTCAATCAACCAAAAGGGGTAACTACTCTTTATCCCTTCGCCAAAACCCGTTATTGGTATGCTGAGCCAAAGACGCAATCAATTTTCCTTAATAGGCAAGAGTATTATTTTAGTCAGCACCAATTATTTGGAACCCCCATACTTCCTGGGGTAGCTCATGTCTATCATATGGCACAGTTTGCCTTTAGTAAATTGAACAGCCAGGTTTTGCAGTTGGATGATATACAGTGGTTATCGCCTATTTTCTGCGAACAGGAAGAGGATACAGTTGAAATCAAGCTGAATCATGAAACCAGAGGTAATCAGCTTAAAATCAGTTTAGATAATATAAAACCTCATTCCAGGCTTATTGCTCAGCGAATAGAGCTAATGGAATTAACTCTCAATGATAAAATGAAGGACTGTGTTCACGCTTACCCGGTTGCGTCAATTTATCAAACCTTTCGTGAAAAGGGATGGTTTCATGGACCGGCATTCCAAGGTATTAAAAGCCTATTGCTCGATCAAAACAAGCAATGTTGTCTAGCAAGCATCCAGCTTAATAGTGATGAAGTGGATGAAAATTATACCCTTGACCCAAGATTGTTTGACTCGGTTTTACAGTGTGTTTCAGTACTGCAAAGAGAACTGCCCGCCAATCAAGTGTATATCCCTCAGTCTATTCAGCAACTCAGGTTGTATCGACCGTGGCCTAAATCGTTTCAAGTATTTTGTGAAACCATTGAAAAAAGTGTTAACCAAGTGCAATACCATATCACTTTGTTTGATGAAAATCAGAGAGTCATCACGGCAATTCATGCCTTTCGCATGGTACCTATTCATCTTCAACAGGTTGTTTCAAGAAGTCAATTAAGTTATTTACAACCAACATGGCAAGGGTTAGTCATTCCCAATGCGAGTACGCTCTCCCAAAGCAGCGTTCCTTATTCCCAAATGGAGATCCTGGATTATAAGCAGCTGAAGCATTGCATGCTACAGATGAAACGCGATATTGATATCTATAGGCGTCATAAATACATTGCTGTCTTTATGATAAATAAGAGTAATCAAGCCTTCGCTCATGCCTGGAATGGATTTTTACAGACCTTAACTGCTGAATATAGCTGGTTTAATTATTTGCTTTATGTACTGGATCTTGATAATGGGAATGATATTGGGAACTTACCATATTCTCCTCATTTATCGGGCATGGTCATGGTTAATTCATCAGACCAGCTATTGTCTCGTCACTATCAGACCATAAAGCCAGATAAATCATCCTGCCTCTTTAAAACCGAGGGACATTACATCATAACTGGCGGAGTAGGGGGAATAGCGAAGCACATTGCTGCCTATCTTGCAGAACACTACCAGGCAAAAATATTACTACTGGGACGTAGGGAGGCTAAGGATCAATCCTCATGGCTTGCTGCCCATGCTATCGATTATCAACAAGTGGATGTCTGTGATCAAGAACAGCTGGCGAAGGCGATTAGTTGGTTTAAACAACAATATGGTGCTATTCATGGGATCATTCATGCTGCAGGATGGCAGCAGGACAAGCTGCTTTGCAATTTAGATGCTTCAGATATTGATGCAGTGATGCGAGTAAAAATCGAGGGACTGATTCACCTTGATAATTTATTGTCCTCGGAAAAGCTGGATTTCTTTCTCTTATTGTCTTCTTATGCTTCTATTCTGTCTAACCCGGGACAAGCTCATTATGCAGCAGCAAATGCTTACCTTGATTCCTTCGCTCATCAACGGGAATATGCACGTCTTTCAGGAAAACGTTATGGTAAAACCATTGCCTTGAATAGTCCGTTCTGGACAACGGCAGGTATGAGTATTCCGAAGAACATACAAGTCCGTATGATGCAGGAATGGGGTATGGAAGGATTGAGTGCACAAGAAGGAATAAACCTATTATCGCAGACACTTTCTTGTGACGCCTCTCAAGTTGTTGGTGTTAAAGGAAGCAAGGATCGTTTAATAGCATCATTAGTAAACAAACCAGAAACTCCATCAAGCACCGATTTGGCGCTGCCAGCTGACACGGTGTCTCCTTTCAATTCCAGGATAGCTGATAGTAATATGATTGAACAAATAATAGCTGAGATTATTGAGCAAACCCTTCCTATTGACCGCAGTAAAAGTTTTGGTGATTTAGGCTACAACTCCATTACCTTATCGGAACTGGCTGTGCGTTTGAATGGGGTAGTCAATGAATCACTTACTGCGGCTTCATTCTATGATTACCAGACGGTTGGTGAGTTTTTGGATACTTTTCAAATTCATCCATTAGAAAAATTACCCATTTCACAAAATGAACCTCAATCCCGGTCGCAGATAGCCATTGTTGGTTACCATGCCTTGTTGCCAGGTTGTGAGGATTTAAACGATTTTTGGCAAATTCTGATCGATAAGAAACAGATAGTAACAAAGACACCTGCGTTTAGAAAAGCATGGATGAAAACACATGATGCAGCTTTTATTGATAGTGTAGAATGTTTTGATGCAGCATTTTTTAACCTTTCTCCAATAGAGGCAAAGGTGATGGATCCCCAGCAACGTTTGCTATTACAAACCGTATGGCATGCGCTTGAACATAGTGGGATTGAACCCTCCACACTAAAAGGAAGCAATACAGGCGTGTTTGTCGGTGCTTCGACATTTGATTATTACAGCCAGTTAGTAAAGCATCACTGTGATAATCCTTATATTCCATTGGGGTCAGTACATTGTTTGTTTGCCAATCGAATTTCCTATTTTTTTGATCTGCACGGGCCAAGCGAATCCATTGATACGGCTTGTTCCAGCGGATTATATGCGCTTCATAAAGCATCGCAATCTATATTAAACGGGGAATGTGAGACGGCCATTGTTTGTGGAGTGAACTTACTCCTTGCCGATACTTTTTTTGAATCATTTACTGATTCAGGCATGTTATCTGAGAAAAAGCGGTGCACTCCTTTTGATGAGCAAGCGGATGGTTATGTACGAGGTGAGGGAGTGGTTGTTGTTATTCTGCAAGCAGCAGCCACTGCATTAGCTGAGAATAATACCATTCACGCCTTGATGTTGCAGAGTGCAGTGAATCATGGAGGAAAAGCCAATACCTTGACCTCTCCCAGTTCAAAAGCACATAGGCAGCTCTATGAGAGGGTCTACGCGAATATTGATAAAAGTCAAATATCCTATATTGAAACCCATGGTACAGGTACACCAATTGGTGATCCCATCGAAATCAATGGGATGCAATCCTTCTTTAAAGGGGCAGAGCAGGTTATTCATTTTGGATCATTAAAGGCTAATATTGGTCATTTAGAACCCGCGTCTGGATTAGCTTCGGTAATCAAAGTTTTACTTATGATGCAGAAGCAATTGATTCCAGGTCAGGCGGGCTTTAACAAGTTAAACCCACAAATTTCATTAGACAATTCATGTCTTAAAATAAACACTGAAAATCAGGAATGGCGTCATCATCCTGATGCTCCATTGACTGCGGGTATTAACTCCTTTGGTTTTGGTGGAGTGAACGTGCATGCAATCTTGCAAGCTCCTCAGACTAGCTTAAATACTAGCGGAGCTGTCAAGCGACCATTTTATCCATTTGCTAAGACTTGCTATTGGTTTGCAGAGCAACAAATCGAAGTCTTTTATCAACAACAACGACAATCTTGCGATACGTCAATCGTTTATCATCGAATTGAGGGCGAACAGCTATTAGTCATACAGGCTGATTCTGTTATGCCAATGAGAGAATTAGACATAGCTAATACCATGTCGGTAGTTAGGTTGGGTGAAGAACTTAATCCATCCTTTATGAATAGTACTCTAGACCGTGTCATTCTCATATTGAATGAGGTTGCTTGTGAAGCAATTGATGAAATATTTTTGTTGGCACAGAAGCTGGCAATCAATTTTCAAACCAAGCCTTTGACTATCCAGGTTTTTATTGCTTGTAAAGAGATAGGTAATATAACACCCATGGGATCTGCCGTAGTCGGTTTATTTGAATCCTTAAGTAAAGAACATCCAACTTGGAAATGCCAAATTTATTGTCACGACAATAGTGACATTCCATCCTTAATAGTTAATTTCCATCGTTCCTATCAAACCCTATATGTTCAGGATGGCCAATGTTATCAATATGTCTTAGCGAAAAGTACATATCAGTCCAATGGACCTTTTATACAGCCAGCTTCCACGATAATGGTAATGGGAGGCTTTGGCGGGATTGGTAGCTGCTTGTGTGATTATTTAGTACAGCGATATGCCGCGAAATTAATAGTCATTGGTAGAAAGTCATTTGCAGAGAATGATCATCCACTCTTAAAAAAATATCCTGATGCCATCGATTATTTGCCTGTGGATGTGACGAGTCCCAATGAAGTAACTTTGGCGATACGTTACATCGAAGAAAAATATAATCGTTTAGATGCTATCTTCAACTGTGTTATGCAACTAGAGGATGCATCGGTTGCTAATATGTCTTTATCATCTTTTAAACGGGTATTTGTTACAAAACAAGCCTCTATCTCAACAGTTAAACAATGTTGTGAAAAATTGCAATGTCGAAAGGTCGTGTTGTTTTCATCAGTGCAGAGTTTCGCTTGTCTTGCTGGACAAGCGAATTATGCTGCAGCCAGTAAGTTTTTTGATGCCTATGCCCACTTGAATTTTCAGGCTCCAGAGTATGACCTTCGCTTGTTAAATTGGAGTATTTGGCAGGACGTGGGGGCGGTGAGCAACCCCTATCATCTGAATCAGGCGAGAGCACTGGGCTATGAACCTATCCCGACCGATATGGGGTTAAAATGGATGGAGCTGGCATTAGAGGGCAAGGCAACACAAGTGATTATTCAACCTCGATGTGAACCTGCTCAAAGCCAAAGCTTTCCTGCACCATTGACCGGTTATGATAGGGCGAATGCATTAGTGAGTAGCTATATACACTCGTTTAAACAACAACCCTATAACAATCTGAAACTCTTTGATTATTTAAAGGAGCAGTTGTCTTCTGAGGTACTCGTTAAACATGATTTAAATCTGCAATACCAACAAAATAGTCAAGAGGATCCTGCCTATCAGGCTTTATATGAACTTTGTCATTATTGCTTTCAGCATTACCCTGGATTGATGGAAGGAAGTATGAGTGCCAATGAGATACTATTTAGTCCGGAAGGCAGTCTTTTATTGGAAAAGGTTTACAGCAACTTACCGGAATCCACTGCATGTAATGAGGCCATTGGTTCTTATCTGCAAGAAAATTTAATGGATATTGAGCGACCAATACGAATATTGGAACTAGGGGCTGGCTTAGGGGCAACTACTAAGGCTATTAGCAACTATTTAGCGGATCTGTCCATTCAGTACTGTTATTCCGATGTGTCACCATACTTTCTGGCAAAGGGGGAGACCTTAGCTTCTCAGCTGCCGTTCCCATTACAAACTCAGTTTATAAACATCAATGAGTTGAGTGCCTTGTCTTCGCATAGTTATGATGTGGTGATAGCTTCGAATGTTCTGCACTTGGCTAATAATTTAAACGATAGCTTGCATCATATAAACCGCATTTTAACACCCGGCGGCAGGTTGATAATTAATGAAGGAACAAAGCAGCAGTTGGCGTTAAACTTCATCTTTGGGATGTTTGAACTATGGCGTGAGAGAAAAACCCATGCATCATTTTCTCACTGCCCCTTATTGGAGAAAAATAGTTGGCTTCGTAACCTCAAACTGGCGGGATTTGAAAGTGCGAATCCCTTGTATGATCATCATGGCAATCAGGTGGTATTGCTTGCTCAAAAAGTAAAGCAAGCTGCGCGTTCATCAACAGCTAATTCATCTAAGGTAAGCCACAATGCCTTTATGGAAACATTAAAAGAGTTATTACGTACCAGTTTGCAAATGCTGCCCACACAACCGATTGATGAATCGAGGCCTTTGGCAGAACTGGGTTTAGACTCGATTACCGGGGTTAGCTTTATCGCAAAACTGAATGCCCAATATGGCCTTTCTTTAAAAGCGTCTACCATCTTTTCGTATCCGACCTTACAAGCTTTACATCAATTGATTTCTGGAAAGATTAAAGAGGATAAGCCATCCGAATTAGAGTTGGTTGAGGATGTCTTCCTTGGAGAGTCGGTTTATGAATAAGATAAAACGCCAATATCAACTTTCTCCACAAAAGAATATCTTCTGGCGAGAGCATCGGGTGAGTGGGCGTATGATACTCCCCTTAGATAACTATTTAATGATGATATTGAAAGCCTTTCCTACTTATCCAGCGGCCTATCTTCATCTTGAGCAACTAAGTATCCATCGTCCTTTGATTGCGGATAGGGAGGATTATGAAGTTCGTTTACAACTGGATTGTGATGAGCAAGGTCGGTGCTCTATTCATTTAATTCATGCCGATAGTAGCCAGGAATTATTACTGAGTTGTGTATTGCATTTTTCGCAAGAGGAATTGAAAGCATCGTCATTCTCACCTGACCCTTCTCTTCTAATGCAGCAGGGGAATTTTACGGATTCGGACAAACATTATTTAGGTAGAATTTATTATTTATCAGATAGCTATCAGCTGGATAAGGGTAAATTGACTGCCGCCTTATCTCCAGCTTCCAATATGACTGCCAAAATAGCAGGGTTACTACATGGTCCCATGCATTGTCAGGATGCTGGCATAGGCAACAATAACCAACCTGCTTTACCTCAATACATTGAACGCATTGGTTTGAACGTGTTGAATCTTGATAGTGCTCATATGCTTTGCGCGGATGCTACAAGTGCAAGTCTATGGGATGAAAAAGGGAGATGTTTGGCGCATTTAACAGGATTTAATGCCAATCAAGAAAAAGCAAAAAGTCATCCTCAAGACATCGCAATCATTGGTATGGCAGGAATGTTTCCTAAAGCTGAAAATGTTGCGCAGTTTTGGCAAAATTTATGCGATGGTGTCAATGCGATAGAGGCAAGAAACCATAGAGGGAACTTGTCTTTTAAAAAAGAGCGGTGGGCTGGTTGGTTAAACGATATATTTGAGTTTGATCCCGCTTATTTCCATCTCTCTCAAACCGAAGCCAATGCTATGGATCCACAGCAGCGATTGTTTTTGACAGTAGTGGATGATTGTTTACTAGATGCTAATTATGATCGGGAGCGATTAAGTCAGGAACAATGTGGTGTGTATGTCGGTGCATGCCAAAGTAGCTATCGCCAACATGCAAAAGATAAAATACCCCCACAAAGTTTTTGGGGCAATGCGCCGTCGGTGATTGCTGGTCGAGTAGCTTATCACTATGATTTACATGGTCCCGCCATTGTATTTGATACCGCTTGTTCATCCTCATTGGTTGCTTTGCATCATACTGCAGAAAGTATTCGGAATGGATCGTGTTCGCTGGCGATTGCTGGTGGGGTCTTTTTGATGCTGGATGAGAGTTTTATCGAGGGTGCCGACAATGCTTCCATGTTATCTCCAGACCATGCTTGCAATGCTTTTTCTGATCAAGCGAATGGTTTTGTTCCTGGAGAAGGGGTGGCTTGTGTCTTGTTAAAATCCTATTCGCAAGCTCAAGCGGATGGAGATAGGATTTATGCCTGTATTTCGGCCAGTGCCCTGAATCAAGATGGATTGTCAAATGGAATTACTGCACCAAATGGTGATGCACAAACACAATTAATTAAACAGCTTTATAGATCAGAGCACATCGATTTATCCAAAGTCGCAGCCATTGAGGCACATGGTACTGGAACACACTTAGGTGATCCCATAGAGGTGTATGCCTTAACGGAGTCATTCCGCGATGCAAACTTGCCAGTAGGCGCGATAGCCATTGGCAGTGTGAAATCAAATATCGGGCATGCTATTCATGCAGCAGGTATGGCAGGTTTTATTAAAATGGTTCTGGCGGCGTATACTCATAAAATTCCACCTACCTTGAATTGTAAACAGTCCAATACTCATATTGACTTTCATCAGATACCATTTAAGCCAGTAGATGAACTAATGTATTGGCCTGAGAATAAACCTTATGCCGGCATCAGCTCCTTTGGTTTTTCTGGCACCAATGCGCATGTGGTGATTAAAAAAATCCATAACGAACCGCAACTATTGGCGAAGCAGCCAAACTCACAACAAAAACATTATTGCTACTGGAAACAGTCCCATACGATTAACCTGGATAATAACGCCGGTTATTTTGCAGGACATCAAGTGAATGGACAAGCTATTCTTCCGGCAGTAGCCAGTTTAGCGGTAGCCCAGCAAGCAGTCTCTTCGGTACCGTGCTATCTAAGCCAGATTAAATGGTCTAAGCCGCTGATTAAAACGACGGATGCTAAACAAACAGTTCACATCCGTATCTCAGAGGGAATGATATTCCTGGAATCTGATAATCAGGACATTTTTTTCCGCGCCAGGATTGAACAGATATCAGAGGGATTTCCTGAATTAAGTCATTTCCCACGTCATCCTCTTGAAAACGAAATATCAACCGCTAAGTTATATCAACGTTTCAAGGAATGCGGCATTTGCTATGAGCGTTCTTTGCAAAATATGGTGCATTTAAGTTGTAATGAGCAATTCGCAGTGGCAGAAATTCATACCACTGAACATGTTGAATCCTGGGATATCAATCCCTATGTATTAGATTGTGCTTTACAAACCATAGCCTGTTTTACATTGATGCGCAGTGATGACTTATCGGTACCAAGTCATGCGGATGCCATTTCTTTTTATCAGCCAATTACAACTGGGAAGTTTTTTGTAGTTAGTCATCAACGCGGAGAGCTGCTTTTTGATATTGCGGTATGGAATGACTACCAGCAACTTTGCATAGTCATTGAAGGTTTGCATGCTACGATTATTGAGTCTTCAATGGCTAAGGAAGTGCAATCAACCCCTAAGCAAGAGTTTGAAAATGATAACTTGGCACTCATTTACTCGGTATTCGCTCATCGCCTGGAAACGACTATTGAGCGATTAAAATCAATTGAGACTTTTGGTGAGTTGGGCATTGACTCATTGATGGGGCTGGACCTTATCATGGATTTAGAAGTCCACTTCGGTAATCTGGCAAAGACCCTGTTAATAGACTATACCAATTTTCAAGATTTAGCGGTTTATCTCTCCGGTATTGATGTTCCCAAAGACATCCCTATTGAAAAAACCGGAGAAACCCTCCCTGATCATAAGGAAATGCACGAAGACATCGCCATCATAGGTATGGCAGTTCACTTACCCGAAGCTAGCAACCTTCGGATGCTGGCTGACACTCTAAGTTCCGGTAAAGATTGTGTAACTTATGATGACAATTGGGTATATCCCTACGCTGCAAGACTAAAGGATGCGAATCAGTTTGATGCCTTATTTTTTAATATTGCTCCTAACGACGCATTTATTATGAGCCCCCAAGAACGCCTGATGCTGCAAAATGCCTGGCATTGTTTTGAGAGTGCAGGTATTGCTGTTGATGGTAAGCCCAAAGCGGTATCCGTTTACATCGGTGCAATGAATAATGAATATCAGTTAAATGGCCTTGAGCTAAGTCTGGAACAATCTAAGCCAGTTCTTGCCAACTCAACCAATGCCAGTATTGCGAATCGTATATCCAGTGTTTTTAATTTGACAGGACCGAGTTTATGTCTGGACACCATGTGTTCTTCATCACTGACTGCTGTTTATTTGGCCTGCCAATCTCTACGGCAAGGGCAAGTAGATTTGGCTTTAGTTGGTGGGGTAAACCTTATTACGCATGACTATAAATATCAGGAATTGTTGCATCGGAATATGCTGTCACAAGCGGGGTATTGTGCTGCATTTGGTGACAAGGCTGATGGCTATGTTCCTAGTGAAGGAGTTGTCTGTATTTTATTGAAACCATTATCTGCGGCCAAGCGGGACAGTAATACTATATTTGCCGTCATTAAAGGATCGGCTATTAACCATAATGGTCGAACCTCAGGTTACACAGTCCCTCATGCCTCTATGCAAGCAAAAGTGATTGAGGATGCTCTTAAGGATGCTTCAATCCAGGCACATCAAATAAGCTATGTGGAATGTCATGGGACGGGTACTCGATTAGGTGACCCTGTTGAAATTAATGGTCTTGGCCAACTATTCGATACCAACACCTCTGTGTTCATCGGTTCATTGAAGTCAAATTATGGCCATCTCGAAGCAGCCGCTGGTTTGGCGGGTATAGCAAAAGTTGTTTTGCAAATGCAGAGGAGACAACTATTTCCTTCACTACATGCGCAGCCATTGAATCCGGAAATTAAATTGCCAGTTGGCATGCAAGTGAGCGATTGTTTGCAATCATGGAAAGAGGCTGAAACCGGAAATGCCTATGCTGGAATATCCAGTTTTGGGGCAGGGGGAAGTAATGCCCATGTGATTCTCACCAACTATCCGTCTCAACCCATTGTAGAGGTTCCCCAAGGCCCCTATTTATTTCTTTTTAGTGCCAAAAGTAAAGAGGCACTTCAGAGGAATATTGCGGTTATCACCCAGTGGTTAAGTAATGAAAATCACTTTAACCTTTATCAGCTTGCTTATACTCTTGCACTAGGGCGTACGCATCTTAAAGAAAGAGTAGCGGTGTTTGCTTCCAATACCCAACAACTAATACAGGCATTGGAAAATGGGCAGCTTAGTGCCTCTTCACATCCAGCAGCAACCCCTGAAATGATTGGCTTATCTCGAGCGTTTCTAGAGGGAAAACATGGTGATTTTAACCCTATTTTTAGCACAAAAGTTCCGATGATTGCTGATTTGCCTGGCTATCAATTTGCCGCCAGATCATTCCAATTATCAAAGGGTAAAACGAAATTAGTTCAAGATTTAGCGTATAGCAGTTTTAACTTTGAACCAGAACCTTTACTCCATAGTACTTCTAAACAACCTTCTCTTTTGGTGTTTACAGATAGCAATACTCAAAAAAACTGTTTGTCATGGGGAATATCACCTCAATCTATCTATCTCTGGAAAGGCAATAATAGTTGGCAAAATTATCAAGGTGAGTTTGTAAACACCGATGATTTAAAGGTAAATGAGGTTGAGTGTGTTGTCGATTGCTTAACCGATTTATGCTCTTTGCAGGATCATTTAAGCTTGCTGCAATATTTGATTGTGACTAAGAAAGTTAAAAAACTGGTGCAGTTAACTGTCTTTGAAGAGGGCATTGATGCCCAAATGATAGCTTATTATTTACAATGTCAAAGTAATTTACGGCATGGATTTAAAGCGGTTAGTGTCTCAATGGATCTACATGGAGACCAGGCACGCAGGCACTTAAATAATGAAATCTCTGCGTTAATAGATTATCAACGCATACGTTATCAAAATGGGGAGCGTATGGTATGGATGCTTCAGGACTTAGAGCATCGGGATTTCCAATCTCTACCCATAGCTTCTGAAAAATTACATGTTGTTACTGGTGGAACCAGTGGTCTAGGAGCCGCATGTGCAGAATGGTTAGTTACTCAGGGGGCTAAATTTCTGGTACTTTGTGGTCGCACCAACGTACCACAGGAACATTTGTGGTCTCATTATTTGGCGAATCATAGTACTGATAAAACGGCTGATATCATAAAATTAATTACCAGATTAAGATCAAAAGGTTGTACCGTCTATTATTACCTAAGCCCACTGGACAATTCTGATCAGTTTGAACACTGGTTGGATGTAGTACTGCAAAATGGGCATTCCATT
The DNA here is from genome assembly GCF_000236165.1 of Fluoribacter dumoffii NY 23. Lineage (NCBI taxonomy): Bacteria > Pseudomonadati > Pseudomonadota > Gammaproteobacteria > Legionellales > Legionellaceae > Fluoribacter > Fluoribacter dumoffii. The sequence continues at coordinate 391,719 of NZ_CM001373.1, forward strand.
GGCTACGTTTTACATTGTGCGGGAATAACACCAAAGGGCTTGTCGGATAATGACTGTCTAGATATCTCATCTCTTTCGGATATGCTCATGACTAAGTTGCATGCGGGTAAACGCTTGCTCTCTACCCTGAGTAAACTTGATTATGATAAGTGCGTGCTGTTTTCTTCAGTATCAAGTGTTTATCCAACTTTAGCTAGTGGGGTATTAGAATACAGCTTGGGAAATAGGGCATTAAATGCACTGGCTGAACAATACCAGGATGGAAAAGTCATCTCGGTTATTTGGCCAGCATGGGAAAAAAGTGCAGCAAACATTAACCAAAACAAACACTATCAGCGTTTAGGTCTTGGGATATTAAGTAATGAACAGTGGTTTTCAGTTCTGACAACCGTTTTGGCTAATCCAAATGTTCCTGCTTTGGTATTACCAAGTAAGGAAAAACTAGTTTATAAATCACTACCAGAACCATTGTTAGTGAATCATTCGGCACTCATGCCAGCACTGAAACAAATTTTTATTGAAGTAGTTGGTTTGACTGAAGAAGATCTTGACCCATCGCTTCCTTTCGAGAGTTACGGGATTGATTCAGTGCTTGTGGTGAGCATTCTAAAAAGAATAGAAGCTTTATTACAAAAAGATTTAGCGCCGGAAATCTTATTGAAACATAACTCCTTGGAAAAATTGGATGCTGCATTGTCAGATATTTCCTTACCTACTCTAGTGTCAAAACAAGCTCCAATTCAGTTAACTGAAAAAAAGAGCGAGCAGATAGCAATTGTTGGTATGGCTTGCCAATTCCCTGGTAGCCCTGATTTACAAGCCTACTGGCAACTCCTGGCAAACGGGAGACGAGCGATAAACCGTATACCAGAATCACGTTTGGATAATCCAAATTTTGCCCATTTCCGTGGCGGATTTATTGATGATCATATTAGTGCTGATCATCGTTTCCATTTCAACGAGGTTCAATGGGTTAAGTTACATCCTTTGGTCAAATTAGCTTTGAGCTTAACTGAAAAGGCTCTTAAGGATGCTGGATTAAGTCAAACGGATATCAAGGGTAAACATATTGGCGTTTATGTGGGTAGCCGTGTTCCTGATAATAATGCCAATGCATCCATGGATGCATTTAGCCTGATAGGCAGAGGGCAAAACTTTGTGGCGGCACATATTAACCATTTTTATGACTTGAAGGGACCATCCGAGTTAGTGGATACGGCTTGCTCCTCATCCTTGGTTGCTATTCAACATGCTGTTTCTGCACTGCAAGACGGTGATATTGATATGGCCTTTGTGCTTGGCTGTGATTTCATTGAAAATACCAAACCATTTGCCTACATGAATGAAGCAGGTGCTTTGTCGCCCGATTTTCAATGTAAGCCATTTGATGCTCGTGCAAATGGTATTGTTCTAGGTGAAGGGGGTGGGATTCTCTTACTGAAACCGCTCACACAGGCATTGTCGGATAAAAACAAAATATACTCAACCATTGAAGCTGTCGCTATCAATAATGATGGTTTTACCATGGGATATACTACCCCCAATCCTGTCATGCAGAGTCAAGTGATTGCCAAGGCTTTGCAAAAAGCAAGTTTGCAGGCCAGCGATTTAACTTATGTCGAAATGCATGCGACTGGAACTGAATTGGGCGATCCGATTGAACTGCAGTCATTAAATGATGTCTTTGCTAATCGGTATGGGCAGCAGATCTGTTATGTTGGTAGTGTCAAAGCCAACATTGGCCACTGTTTAAGTGCTGCAGGCATGGCCGGAATGATCAAAACGGTTTTATGTAGTTATCACCAATACTTGGTAGCACAACCAGGGGACCTTCAGCTTGCCAAACGGTATCGTTTCCATGATTCTCCACTATCACCACTAAGCCATAACCAGGACTTAGCAACAGGAGTTCATCACTTCGGTATCAGTGCCTTTGGATTTGGTGGAACTAATGCTCACGTCATTATAACGGATGCTTACAATACCAGTATTGAGAAAGTAACTTCTGAAGTTGATAAAGGTAACGATGCAATGCAGGTCTTTTTTGCGGTAGAGGCTTTATGAAACAATTCAAACATAAGATAAATAGTGATAATCCCCTGGTCCGTGACCATCGTATCGATGGTTGTTATGTGCTCCCTGGTGTGACCTATTTGGATATGTGTGCCCGTTGTTTAGGGCAAGAGACCTTTTCGCTTAGCCATATTCGTTATCCCAATGCGTTAATAGTTCCGGTTGATGCTCTCGTCGAAGTCTATCTTGACTATGACGAGTCGCAGTCAACCATTAGTATCTACCATTGGCAGGATCAGGAAAAAATTATCCATTTTAGCGCCCATTATCACTCAACGCCATTAAGGGCTGCCCCCGTTTTTATTGACCCAGATTCAGACAGTCAATCAGTATCAATGCAAACGATTTATCTATCAGCATCTAAGGCGGGTATCCAACATGGTCCATTTATGCAGGTGACCGGCAATACTTCAGTGGATAATTCAAAGATAATGATGCAGATACGCCTCGGCCAACAAGGATCTTCCTATCTAAATCGTTTCTATTTGCATCCAGCACTCTTGGATGGTGCAACATTTAGCATTGCAGCATTGCATTTTAGCCAAGTATCCCAATTGGAAAAAGATCACCTCTATTTGCCCCTCGCCATAGAACGTGTTGAGGTCTTTCGGCGTATTGATCAAGCGGAACTTTGGGTGATTGCTGAAAAAAAACCAGCTCCAGCGGGGTTGATAAGCTGTGATTTACTGTTGTGTGATGCCAATGGAAAGCCTTATTTACGAGTTAGTGGGCTGTCTAATAAATGTTTTCATATTCGACAGTTATTTGATAACCATGTTTACCAATCAGAGATAATGGTGTCCAATAACAATCAGTCTCTTGAACAAAAAGTATTATCGGTACTATCAGAGTTCATTGAGCAGCCTGTTCTGGCATTATCCCGAAAAGTTTCTTTCTTTGATTTAGGTTTTGATTCTGGTCAGTTGATGGCCTGTTCGGCGAAATTAGAGAAAATACTGGCGATTTCTGTATACCCAACATTATTGTTTGAATACAACACCGTTGACAAGTTGTTAGATTATCTGGCTCATTCAGCTCAGAATCATTCAACGTCTTCGTCTACCTTACTACAAGAAAAACAGTATGCACTATATCACCCGAGCCTGGTACTTTTTTCCAGTGAAGAATCAATAGACCAACCAATCCCGTTGTTAAAACGAACGAACAGGGAACAAAACATAAAAATATCTGGATCTATTCTGGATACCAGTTATTTTAATACCACAGCTTCCATTGAGGAGGTGATTGCTGATTTGTCTCAATGGCTAAACCTGATAAAAAATGAACCATTTTGTGTAATAATCCAGATTTCTAGCGCACAGCAAGCTTTATTTGCTGCATTAAAAGCTTTAATTTTAAGTTTTAACAAAGAGTCTAAGGCGCTCAAACTTAAATTGTTGATGTGTGATGACTTTGATCAATCTATTGCAGCTCGCCATGTTTTAAGCAAAGAAAGTGTCTTTCAATATCATAATGGACAAAGTTACATCCCAACTCAGCAAGTTATAGAGTCATCAGTTAATAGTCCTGGCTTACGAACAGGAGGGAGTTATTTAATCGTAGGTGGTGGTGATGGTTTGAGTAAACATCTGCGAGCTTATTTAAAAAATACCTATCAGGCAAAAATCTGGGTAATAGGTCATCGCTCGTCTTGTCAATCTTGCCAGGTACAAAACATTCCATACCAACAAGTGGATGTGTGTGATGAACAAGCATTACAACATTATCTACAAGGAAAATCCTTTGATGGTATCTTTTTTCTAGCGGCTTATAAAAATGACGGTTTATTAATTAAGGCAAAAAAGGAAGATATCCAAAAAGTATTTTCGGTTAAACCACTGGCCTTTGAACGTTTGCTCAAAGCTATCTCTGATGAGCAAGTCCAATTTGTTTGCGCCTTTTCTTCTTTATCCGCTGAAATTGGTCAGCCTGGGCAAACTCTCTATGCAGCTGCAAATAGTTTATTAAATCATATTGCCCAGCAGGCAGAACGGCGACGATTAAGTACCGCTAAAGGTTCACGTGTTTTTAGCGTCAGCTGGCCTTACTGGCAAGAGGGGGGAATGCAGTTAGCTCCGGATTTGGTGGCTTATTTTAGTCAACAATATAGCACTTCACCATTGGAAACCAAGCAGGGTATGGAGTTATTGGCGCAAATCATCCAGCAGAATCATGCTTGTGTGACTGTTGCCAATGAGATGTTGTTAGGCGTGAAGACTAATCCAGTTGCTATCAGTTCAGATGTACATCTTGAATCCCCTCATCCGCCCAAGGGGCACCTTCTCCCCATGTCTACGGAGAAGGGAAAAAGAGAAGAAACGAGGCTTTCTGAGTTAAGTGACGATGATATGGCTATTATTGGCCTCTCTTTTCAACTTCCAGACGCTAATACACTTCTCCAATTACATCACAATCTGGCAGCAGGAAAATCGTCAATCAAGAAAGTAAAACGACCATGGTCTGAACAACCCTATTCTTGGGGCGGATATTTGGAGGGCATAGACCAATTTGACCCACTATTTTTTAATATCTCTCCTAATGAAGCAAAGCTGATGGATCCACAGGAACGACTTTTTTTAAGTCATGCCTGGCATTGTCTGGAAGATGCGGGATATGCCAATAAACAAGGTCAAGCTATCGGTGTCATTGCTAGCGCGATGTTTAACAGTTACCAAAATATTGCTATTAACAAAGAATTACAATCACCTAAACCACAATCCATTTTGGCCGCTATTGCGAACCGGGTATCCTATGTTTGTAATCTCACTGGACCAAGCTTTACCATCGATTCGATGTGTTCCTCTGCTTTAAATGCGTTGGATTTGGCTTGCCAAACCCTCAAAACTAAACCTATTGATGCCATGCTTGTTGGTGCAGTGAATATTTGTTCTCATCCCTTTAAGTTGTCTGCTTTAGTAGAAAATAAATTTTTATCCCCAACTGGTGAAAGCAAGCCTTTCTCTATGCATGCCAATGGGTATGTACCAGGAGAAGGGGTTGTCGTTTTAATGGTGAAGAAAGCGAAGCAAGCATTGTCTGATGGGGATTCTATTTATGCAGTGATAAAATCCATTGCAAGTACTCATGGAGGGCATGGCCAAGGTTTTACGGTACCTAGTGCTAATGCCCAAGCCAGTACCATTCGCCAAGCGCTTACTCTTGCCAAGCTAACTGAAGAAGATATTGATTATGTCGAGGCACATGGTACCAGCACTGCCTTAGGTGACCCCATTGAAATGGAAGGTTTGCATCAAGTCTTTTCTGGGCGTCAGCGGAATCTTCCTGTTGGTAGTGTTAAAAGTAATATGGGGCATTTAGAGCCCGTTGCAGGCTTTGCCAGTTTGATGAAGGTGATCGCCCAATTTCATTATCGGGTCATTTATCCCTCTATTCATGCAGAGCCATTGAATCCTAAGCTCATGCCATCTCTTGGTGTTTTGAGTGTGGCTTCGCGGTATCAGGAAAATGTTACGTTTAACCATGCTGGGATCAGCTGTTTTGGGGCAGGTGGTAGTAATACTCATTGTATTGTAGGAAATGTCCAACATAATTTAAATCAGCTCGAGAAAACAAACTATGATTTGCAATCCTATTGGCTGGAAGAGGAGCATCAATTTTCGTCCGTGCAATGGCTCCATAAAACACTAAAACCTATACCGGCATTACACGAGCCTAAGCAAGCATTTACCGTTCTTCAGCCCATAAGTTCTGTACTACCACAATATTTCAGTGAAGCATCCGAAAACCCAACAGCCTGTTTATTGACGGTTACTGCAATGCAATGCCGAAATAATCAGATTGAATCAATCTTAACAGAACTACTCTCTCGTCATCCTTCTTTGCGAATTATCTTGTTGACCCAAGAACAGCATACCTGGATGATGGCTCATGCTTCAATTGTGTCTAATGTCAGGTTAACGCAATCGCAGATAAAATGTATTTATCTACCCCAAGCCTTATCCTTGCCTTCACACTACATGAAGACATTGATGGAGTTGGAATTTGAAAATTTTGACTATCGCTTGGTGTATTATGATCAACACATGCAACGTCTGACTCCAGTGTTTGATTCTTTACTACTAAGTGGAACGCCAAGTCATTTAGCGCAACAAAAAATTGCTGTTTTGGGAGGATTGGGTGAATTAGGAATGCAATTTTGCTTGACCCTAAATGCATTAGGTATTTCTCAATATGATGTCTATGGCCGCAGTCCCGCATCGCAAAAGCAATCACAACTTGCCAGTCTTTATCCGCATGTACGCTACGTCGAGCACGACTTTTTATCATCGACTTATCAAACCGGGGGCTATGATGTCATTATTAATTGTATTGGCTTAATGCCAGGGCAAGCGGATAACACTGCAGCACGAATAAAATTAAAAGAGAATTACAAGCGATTTGTGGAGTTGGCGCAACCCAAAAAAATCATCACCATTTCTTCTTTATCTGCCTGGGTTGGCTTTGGCGATGAGCCTGCTTATGCCGTAGATAACGCGTCGGTGTTAGAATTTTCTAACTCCAATTGTGAACATGTTATAGTCTATTGTCCATTAATACTCACCGCCGCTTTGGAAGCAAAAACAAGTCGAGAATGGTTCAACTGGAGCCAGCAAAATCAAGGATTGGCTTTGTTTTCACTGGACTCATTTAAAGGTGCTTGTTCTCATATATTATCATTAAGTGGGGGCGAATATTTACCCTTTGTTGGCAATGAACAAACCCTGAAAAGTTACCTGCAAGGTCGCTTACAGTTGCCAAAGGAAATAAATTTTCAATCAGATAAACAAACACAGACCGATCCTTTGTTGGCAATGATTGAGGCTATTTTAGGGATTCCATCAGATAAAATTGATGCAACAAAATCCTTTCAGGAACTGGGTTTTAATTCTCTGACTCTTGCTAGTTTTGCTGAAAAAATATCCACATGTTTCAATAAGAACTTTAATCCCAGCCGATTTTTTGAAATTCAAAATCTAAATGATCTAAGAGACTTACTGAATGTTTCACCAGTTGCAGAAATAACTTCCTCTAAGGATTTTTCTAAAAGTGATGACGATCCCATCGTTGTATGTGGACATGCCTGTCAATTTGCCGATAGCGAAAACGCCACTATATTCTGGCAGAATCTAGTGTCAGGGAAGGAGTGCACTCAATCTACATTACAACAGCGCTTTGGCCCTGGTGTTCCTGAGACAAGAATAGGGCTCTTGGAAGGTATTGACCTCTTTGATCATCCATTTTTTGCAATCTCACCCCAAGAAGCCAAATGGCTAGATCCGCAACAGCGATTACTCTTACAGTTAAGTTGGCATTTGTTTGAGAATGCAGGTATCGCGCCTTCTTCATTGAAAGGCGAAGCGGTAGGGGTGTTTGTTGCCATTCAGTTTGATGATTATGCCCGTCTCTCTGATAGAGAACAAAGCTTGGATATTTATCAAATCACTGGCTGTGCGAAAACGTTTGCTGCCAATCGACTGTCTTACTACTACGATTTCCATGGCCCCAGTGAAACCATCGACACGGCTTGTTCTAGTAGTATGTCGGCAATTGCCAGAGCAGTTCAGGCTTTAAGAAATGAGGAATGTGACTATGCCCTGGTTATGGGGGTAAGCCTATTATGTGATTTCAAAACGGTTGAGTTAACAGAACAACTTCACATTATTTCGCCAAAAGGACAGTGTCGGCCTTTTGATAAAGATGCCGATGGTTATGTCAAAGGGGAGGGGGTTGCTGGCATTTTATTAACCAAAAGGTCTATTGCTGAGAAAAGAACATTACGTACTGAAGCAATCGTTTCAGGCATCGCGGTCAATCATGGAGGCCGTGCTCAGTCAATCACTGCGCCAAATGGTAAAGCAGAGCAAGAGGTGATGCGTCGAGCCTATGTGAAGTCCTCAGTTTCTCCTTCCGAGATTGATTATTTGGAAGCGCATGCAACAGCGACAAAATTGGGGGATCCCGTCGAATATCAAGCGATTACTGCAGTATTTGGGCAAGGAAACAGGATTGGGTTGGGATCAGTTAAAGCCAATATTGGTCATACAGAACCGGTTTCTGGCCTCGCCGGCATTATCAAAGCCCTACAAATGTTTGCTCATCAATGTATCCCGCAACAAATTAATTTTACTGAGATTAATCCTTATATTGAATTACAAGCTCCTTTTTATATTGAATCCAACACGGTATCCAAAGAACTACGGCACATTGGGGTGAATTGTTTTGGATTTGGTGGCAGTAATGGCCATTGTGTTTTGAGCCATGTTCAGCAACAACAGCCAACTTACTTTTTGCCATATTACTTATTTGTATTGTCTGCACACAATCAACAGGCATTGGACGAGTTACATCAACGCTGGTTAACCTTTGTCATAAAACATCCAGACATTGATCGAACAGCACTTTGTAAAACGATGTCTCTAGGACGTGATCATTTACCCTACCGAGCCTGCTGGATCCTGGATCCAAATAAGGCTCTCCTACAGCAACTGCAAACTCAGACCTGTTTGTCGACAACGGACTCCGATAATGTGAGTTATCAGCCTTTTCTCAATGTAGAAACCAACGAGCTTGGAAATTATTTAGGGAAGATTGCTTCTTCTTATATGAATGGCAAGGATATTCCATGGTCTACATTATATCAGGGTATTGAATGCTTTCCGCTCATATTATCCGAATATCCTTTTGCGAAATACCGCCATTGGATTGGCAATGAGATGGCCTCCTATTCTAAATCGGAATTCAATCAACCTTTGGAATGTTATAAGGAAGAATGGCAGACTTGCACCTTACAGACATTTAGGTTCACTGATCATGAAACGATATTAATCATAGGATATGAGACGCATCATGCATTAATGACGGCGTTAGTAAATCAACTTCCATTAAGCCAAGTCAGCCTCATTCTGATAGATGAAGACTATCCAATACGTTTAGTCCATGCATTGCAAGAAAAACCACAGAGAATCTATTATTTTGGTAGTTTAAGTCGAATGAGCGATAATTTATTAGAGTCTCAAGACAATCAATTACAAAAACCATTGCTGCATTTGTTGCAATCCATTCAAACTCATTTAAAGGATATGGCGATTGATTTACATGTCATTGCCAGCAGGGTTATGCAAATAAGATCTAAACCTATTGATAATGCTCCAGCGGCAGCCATGTATGGTTTAGTACAGTCATTCAGTAAAGAAATAAATAACTGTCGATGCCACTGTATAGCGGTTGCTGATCTTGATTTACTGGCAGATGCGATGAAGATAAATTGTCAGGATGCTAGCCTCTATTATTTTGATGGTTATCTATTATATACACGGCGATTGGTTCCGGTTAACCTCTCACCTCAGAAAGTAAATCTTGAAAATAGAATTGTTGTTTTAGTAGGGGGTAGCGGACAAGTGGGGCAGCAGTTACTGCCACACTTGTTAGCCCAAAAACCTGCCCAATGTATATGTATCAGCAGAACCTTTACTGATTTAGGAGAGGGAGTAATACATTATGCTGCTGATTGCACCGATAGGTTTGTTTTTCTAGAAACGATTGAGAAAATTATCGAACGCTACCATCGAATAGATTACCTTATTCATTTGGGATCAACGTATCTTGAAACTGACATCGCCGCCTTAAAGTATGAGGACTACCTGGATCAAATACGAGCCAAGGTCTGGGGGACACAATACTGTTTAGAGGCTGCTAAGCTACCACAAGTACAATCGATTTTGATTAGTTCATCGGCGCAAGTCTATAGTCAAAATGAAAAGCGTGGAGCTTACAGCGCTGCTTGTTATTATAGTGATGCCTTGGTGCAGCAATTTGACTCCGACAAAGTCAACTTGCTCCATTGGGGATTTTGGCAGCAAAAAGATGAAGCGATGAATCAATCGATGTGCTCAGTTGGCATTCATCCCATTAATGGCCAACAAGGATGTGAGGCATTGCTATCAGTAATGACAGGCGCTAGAGCAAATGTAAGTTGTTTTTTAGTTGATGCAGGCATGAAAGCATTTATGCCTATCACTGAACAGTCGCAGCAGCCTTTACTGCAAGTGATTTATTTTCATCAACTATTACAACAACTTGAAATCTATGCGGCAGATTTAATCTGGTCAACTTTGATAAGCTGTGGTGTTATTTTTACGCAAGATAGACAACCATGTCTTAATCATCATCATGTGGTGCAATCATATCACCAGTATTTGCAGAATTTAGTCGAGCATCTGCTGAAAGTGGCAAACAATCATAATTATGATTTAACCGCATTGAATGATAATCAGCTCTTAACCAGGCGCTGGCGACAGTTTAAAGATACTCCTGATTTGCAGCCTTTCCTAAATTTACTTGAGCGTTGTGTATCGTTATTACCAAAAGTCCTTTCTGGACAAATAAGTCCTCAACAAGTTCTTTTTCCAAATGGTTGCGAGGATTTAGTTAGAGGGGTCTATCAATTTAATCCCTTGGCACAATATTATAATCGAGTGGTTGCGAAGGTTGTGCATGAGATCTGTGATAATAATCACAGATTACCTATTTTAGAAGTTGGCGCTGGAACAGGTGCTACTACAGCAGAAATTCTAGTAGAAGGTTATCTGGATTTAGATTATACCTTCACCGATATTAACCTTGATTTTCTCGAACAGGCAAAACAACGATTTGCTGAAGCAGCCAATCTGCATTTGCAACAATTTGATATCAATACGGACCAGGCACAAAATGCTTATGAACTTATCATTGCCAGCAATGTTCTTCATACTTGTGAGGATTTGCCACAGACACTTATTCGACTTAATCAGAGCTTATCTCTTGGCGGTCATTTGATCATTAATGAAGCCGTTGCATCGAGTTTATTTTTAGATGCAACTTTTGGATTATTACCGCAGTGGAACAAACAAAAGCAAGATGGTAGAATTAATGGCAGTCCGCTGCTAGGTAAAGAACAATGGGTGGCTTGTTTGGAAAAAGCAGGATTTAGCGTTTCGTTTTGCGACACTCCTGAATGGGTTGAACAAGTGGTCATCATCGCATGCGTAACCCAGAAAAAAGCTTACCTGAAAGAAGCACCAGTTAGAAGAGTAAAATTAACTGAAAGTCCCAAACCACTGATAAGGGAATCAAAGCATTTTTCATCTTCTTTGACTGACATCCTTGCTGAAGCTTTAAACATTTCACCGGAGTCTTTACAAAAGAATCGTTCGCTGCAAAGTTATGGTCTGGATTCAATATCCGCTATTCATTTAACCCAAACCATAAAACAAATCTATGGCCTGGATATACCGCCTACGCGTTTATTACAGGATGAACCCATAGCGTTATTTCTTAAGGAATTTGATTTGGAGTGTTCATTATGATGGGTAACCAAGAGTACAAGGAAATTCGTCAACAGCTGAATTTTACAAGAGGGTTGGGTAGTGCCTTTGGATTTTTAATAGTCGATGGCATACTGTTGTTTCTTGCTTTGCATTGGATTCAAAGTGCTTCAGTGACCTTGTATGTAGTGTCTCAACTCGCACTAGCTATAGTAATGCTGCATGCCTTTTTATGGGTACATGAGTGTGGGCATAATACCTTATCGAAAAGTAAAATGATTAACGCACTGGTTGGCCATTTTTACAGTATTTTTTGTTTTATGCCGTTTTATACCTGGAAATTCATACATGAAGAACACCATAAATGGACTGGTCATATTGATAAAGATCCGGTGTTTGCCTTGCTTAAGGATGCTAAGAAAAAGAAAAAGCTTCCCTGGATATTTCATTTTGGTTGGCGGACGTTTATCCCATTGAATGTGTTTTTTCTCTATGTTGTTTATTGGCGATATCCTTTGACTTTAAAGCGTGAAAATAAACTAAACCTATTTATCCTGAAACATTGCTTGTTTTCCATGGGTGTATTAGTTGTCGCTTATGCACTAGTTTATTGGTTAATGCCAGCCAATATTCATTTCTATTCCTTGTTGCCCGCGCTAGTTCTTTATGCACTGATGTGGGAGACTCTCTCCACACCACAACACCTTGGCCTGGAACCAACCAGCCATAGGCCACAACTGAAAGATCATATAAATACCACGCGCAGTACCTGGTTTCCCACCTTATTACAGCGTTATCTTTTTTTGAATTTTGGTTACCATATCGAACACCATCTGTTTCCAGCACTGCCGTGGCACGAACTCGAAAAGGCACATGACCTGCTGAAAAACAAGCTAGGCAATCATTATAATATGGTGACTGGTGGAAAATGGAATGTGCAAATGCGCAGCCAAAATATGGAAATCGCCATTGGAGTGCATAACAGTGATAGCTGATGTGACTCAAGTGAATCACTATTCCTATCCCGAGTTTGTGAACGATCTTCACTTTAAGCAAAAGATAGTCCTATGTGACAGTCATTCTGTTAAAAGTAGAATGGATTGCTTATCTTATTTTAATTGGCAGAAACTTACTTTTGATTTTTTAGCTGAACAAGATGGTACTTTGTTGCTTTATAAAAATAGTGAGATCATCAAACAACTGAAAGAACCCAAGTCCTTTGTAGTGAGTTCATTATTTAAAAAGAGTGAACTCTTATCACACTATTTTGACAATGAGATGCAATTTAACCAGTGGTGTTTTGATAATTTTCTCATCCATAAGATATCGAAAAAGTATATCCAACTGTATGCATATTATGATGCCTTTAGTCGCCATCCTATGACAGGTGAGTTAAGTCTGCCTCCCTTTCTATACGCCAAGCAGCATCCAGAACTGGAATTGTCTGCTTCATTGGCTGAAATGGCCAATGTAGAGCCTAAGACCATTGCTATCAAAAAAGGGCAAAGTATTCATTTTGATAAATATCTTTATCAGATTCACTATTTTCCAGGGCTACAATGGATAGGAGAGAGCTTTGCAGGTTGAGTTGTTAAAAACAAAACGCTTTAGTTTTATCAACTATTGCCCGCTGATAGTTGATCAAAATAGTAATAGCGCAATACTTATCGATCCAGCGTGGGAACAAACATCCTTTAAACAACGACTCGATGAGTTGGGGGTTCAATTGTCTGCTATATTGTTGACCCATCACCACCTTGATCATAGTCATTTAGCCAATACTTTGGCAAAAGAATATGATGTGCCAGTTTACATGAGTCAGCGCGAAATTGATTACTATGATTTTGACTGCTATCGATTACAAGGCATTTTACCTCAGCAACAAATCATTACTTTAGGTACTCATATGACGGTTTTAGTGCACCATACTCCTGGCCATACCATGGGTGGTGTTTGTTATCAAATTGAAGATAACCTATTTACCGGGGACACTTTGTTTAATGAAGGTTGCGGTTTTTGTCACACTCGTGGTGGATGCCCTGGCATGATGTATGAATCATTGTCCCATTTAAAACGGGTCATTGACGACTCCATTAAAGTGTATCCAGGTCATCAATATCATAGTGAACTTGGATTGACATTTGCTCAAGTGAAGCAGCGTAATATTTATTTGAATATAGATAACAAACAAGATTTTATTGCATTTCGCATGCAGAAAAAATCTGGTGTTTTGAAGTTTAGGTGATTATGAGTGTATTTATTTTTCCTGGACAAGGTGCCCAATTCAAAGGGATGGGAAAGTCCTTATTTGCACAGTTCCCAGAAAAAGTGGAACTTGCTAATGACATACTTGGATATGATATTCGTAAGCGAGTAGACAGTGATGATATTCATCAAACAGAGGTCACGCAACCATTGATTTATTGTGTTTCTTGCTTATCCTGGCTGATATTACGTGAGCACTATCAGCCTGAGATGGTTCTAGGACATAGTCTCGGTGAGTACGCAGCATTGTATGCAGCTCAAGTCTTTGACTTTGAAACGGGTTTGGAAATTGTCAAAAAAAGAGGCGAGCTGATGCAATCCGTGAAGGGTGGCGCGATGGCTGCAGTGATTGGAATAAAGGCTGCTGATGTTGCAGATATAATTAAAAATAATCAATTGCCACTGTATGTTGCTAACTATAATAGTCCAGACCAAACAGTCGTCGCGGGAACTCAGGATGCAATTTCAGGTTGTTCACAATTTTTCAAAGAGGCTAAATGGATACCCCTTGCTGTTTCTGGTGCTTTTCACTCCCCATTGATGAGTGATGTGAGCCAAAAGTTTAAATCCGTATTAGATGCCTATACCTTTGCACCCGCAAAACTACCTATCATTCTTAATGCTACTGCCCGTTGCCACGTTGATTGTCCAAATCCCTGGACAACAGTATTGAGTTCGCAATTAGTTAATCCGGTTTATTGGAACCAAAGCATTCAATACTGTCTATCATTGGGTTTTATAGATTTTATTGAAGTGGAGCCAGGAAAGCGGCTATCGGGGTTGATTAAGAACATACTCTTTCCCGTCGTTTGATTGAAACCAATAGTAACAGATGCCATCCACCGAATGCATAGTAGAGGTGATGTTGTGTTGTGAGCGATATTCATCTACGGCACGTTTACAGTCATCAAAACCACCATAGTCATCGATGATACAAATACCGCCTTCACCCAATTTTGGATAAAAGGTAGTTAGCGCATGTAAGGTAGATTGATAGAAGTCTGCATCTACTCTTAACAATGATAATTCCTTAATTTGTTTTTCCAGGTCAGGAAATGTCTGGTCAAACCAGCCTTGAACCAGCTTTACCCTTTGATCATAGAGATGGTATCGTTTGAAGGCCTCTATGACATCGTCATAACTGGTGGGATTTATTTCTTTTTGTGGAATGTAACTTAACTGTTTACAAAAATAACGAATTTTGGATTTTGTTGTTTCACTGTACTCTTCATTTGGGAATGCTTCAAGAATATAGTTAACCAGCTTCTTTTGTAAGGATTGGGGGAAAATGGGTAGGCAGCGCATCAATAGTTTTAAAGTCAGTAATTGAAAACGGTTACTGACATAGGATTTGGATTGGGGAAACAAATCCGCGCCATAAACTGTACGCTCGCGTTCCTTGTCATAGATGTTTAAGCATGCTTTAGCATAGAGAAGGGCGCCACCCCGCCAACATCCTGCTTCAAATACGTCGCCTTTAACCTGATGTTTGCAAATATGTTGAATGGCAAACTCAATATTATCCAGTCTCTTGGAACTTAATAAGGTTCTGATATTGCCATTGGTCATAAGTCGTTTGAAGTCAGCATTTGATTGAAAGAAAAATTGCCAATCAGGATCACATTTTGTATCTAACAATCCCCTCAGACTTTGTTTGATAATAGATAGATAGTCTTGATTTATGGTAGTCATGATGGCCCATTTATTTGTGTTGTTCGGGGTGCCAGATATTGTGTCAACAAGACGGCTCCAGCACCTAAGGCAAAAAGGCCAAATCCTGTTAACCCTTGTTTGATTATACTGTCAGAAGTATTTTGTTTACTGATTACAGATTTTTTTAGAGCCAGGCATAGTTCATGATGATTGGCGGTATTTTCTGGTGTAAACTCACAATCCGGAGTTTTTAGAAATTGACTTAAATAATCGAACTCTCCTGATTTTTCAGCTTGACGTAGTGCCTCCAGATTGCAAAAGCGGCCATCCGATGATTGTTGTATGTCTTTATCTCTCATAAAACGCAGGATTTGATTTAGCCCATCAAGATGCGGCCTCGCTATGGGCTTTTCGTGATAGTGTAATTGGTATGAGATTCCGGCGAAATCTTCGTCGTGGGCAGACCTATTAATATCGCTGACTTTGATCCACTGTGCTGATTCGATTTCGAAGTCATCCATAGGGTGTAAAGCGGGTAATTCATTCTCGCAGCTATATTCCCCACAGTTGGTAACGTAGTAGTGAAGGATAAGATGCATGCGGCGGCTGCGGCTAAGGTATTCCTTCTGGCAGACGAACATAGCCTTATCTTTTAATGATTCTGGCAGTTGTATGCCAGTTTCCTCGATACCTTCAGTTTGCGCGCAGTCTTTTAGGCTTTGATGATATTTTTCTTTTTTTAGTGGGAGAAGTTTTTGTTGTTTTTGAAGAACTTGATAGCCTCTCACATTACCTTTCATAACTCGTTCTTCGGCCTCATCACGAATCTTATCGTCCAGGCGGGTAACACCGTGTTCCGCTCCTTGTGGCGCAATAACGTTAAGGTTTCCACCTGGTATTGATAGGCCTTTTGTTACACTATCTGTGCGACGCTTACTCTCAACCAAAACAATATATTCTTCCTCTTTAACCTTGGCAAAATAAAGCATTAATGCAGCAACTTTTGGAGCAGGGAATGGATAAACCATGACAGAGGAGCGATGCTGACCTGTTAGTGCGATCGGAGTTAAGTTGTCGACTAAAGTTAGACCATGATAGGTTAATCCAGGGGACTTAGTCGTGGGATAAGTATCCATTAAACGAACGATAAGACTATCTATGAGTTTCGGGTCATGTAGATGTTCTACTAACATATTAACAAGTTCTTTGGGGTCAATTTCAATATATTGTTTTATTAAACCAATAAGCCATTGATAATTAATATAATCTAGTACTAGCTTTTCATAATCTTTACTTACTAAAGAAAGTTTGAACAAGTCATCCTTATCAAGGTTACTTAATAAGATAAATACTATTTTCTTTTCTAGTTTAGTCAGCATTAGCTATCCTGTTGAGCCATAAATGGGCATGAAGCATTTTAATTAAACCATGATTTAAGCGCAAGTTATAAAAAAAGCCCCTATCAAACCAAAATGAAAATGTCCCCTTCCGCATTAAAGAATTCTGGATTATCAATGAAATAAGATTCTTGTAGTCCACTAGGCCGTAATGTATGTGTATACAACAGGTAGATGATTGTAAAATTTAAGCCCCAAAGAAGGGGCTTAGTAGCTAGAAAAAATATGCGTTTGACTATCTGCTTCTACCGAAAAATAATCGTTTATAAATAGATCACGTGCAAAAGCCTCATAATCAAAATAAAACAGCAAATCTTCCGGTATTGCACTGCTGTAGCAGTCATCAAAAAGCGCACGGGCAAAATCAACTTCACTATCATAAGCACCGTGGTAATTCTCCTCTAACATCCTCTCAGCATCCTCAATTGAGTAGTAGCTAAAGAGTTCAGCACCTAATTCCCCTTGCTTCATAATGAAGGAGGCAAGCTCAGCAACATCATTGATGCTGTCATACTCGCCAATTTGAGCACCACCAAATCCTTCAAAATCATGGATTGCAAATTCCTCTGCATCCTCAATGGGGCTGTTAGCCAACATTTTATGAATTTCATCATAAATGGTGTTTACATCCTGAGTTGCATCAATCCATTCTCCGTGTAGTATGCCATTGTTATAAGCTGCAAGACATGCAACATAAATTTGAGGTGTATCCATTTTTAAGACTCCTTGCAAAAGGAGTGCTACTCCCTAAGCAGAAATAAGCACTCCTACTTAGGGTTAAACTAAATTAAGGTGAGGATGTTTATCCTCTAAAAGAGAATGCAATTTCTTGCTTAGCTGTTTCATTTCCTCTATATCTTGTGCCGAAAACTCATGACGCAAGGTATTAAGTTCATTGATGCAACAAGCTAAATCAAAAAATACGTATTCCTTTCTTGAGATGGTAAAATTCACATTTTTCATGGTTTCCTCCAAAAATTGGGAAAACCATCCCATCAGGGAAGTATTTCCCAGATGATTAAAAAATGAGTTATCCATATTTGATTACAACAAGTCTGGTTGATTCGCCTAATTTTTAAAGAGCAGCCGTTCGCAAAGAATAATTGCGAATGGATAAAAAGGTTTAAAACAAGAGATTTTAATGTGGTTTCACCCTGGTGGGTGATCAGTGATCGAAACTGAGGTTCCCGACTTAACGTTCTGCCACAAGATTAGGGAATGATAGTGGCTTTTCACAAGACCAATTGGGTTTCGCCAGACTCTCACTGGCTCTTCAGTTGTGTTATACTTAGTACTCTAAACTATTATAACAAGCAAATCAATCAAAACGTGTTTTATTTTTAAATTTAAAAAACGTTTTGATTGATTTTCAGCCGCAATAAATTCTTGTGATCGACAGGCGAGAGTGCCCTAATTCGAGGCTAATCATTTGACGTGCTTTTCTATCTATGGCTTTTTCTATTGGATTCATGGCGTTGAATTTTATTCCACCTTCAAATGGACATGGCATTCCTTGGCTTTGTGGATCAAATAATTTAGTGAGTTCTCTATATCGTTTCTGGGCGTAGGCATGTCTTAATCCATGCAATTTACTAACTCCCATAGATTTAGCTTGCTCTTCATACTGACTTAAGTGCTGCTTATAGGTCCTATTTGATGGGATGAGAGATTCTCCTGTACGAACTAACTGAGAAACCTTCGTTAACCATTGACGTTGTGCTTCATTTGTGATGTTTAATGTTCGGCCTATACCTCCTTTTGTCCAACTGGGTTTAATGATCAAGCTATCTCCATGGTGTGCTTCGCTTAGTGTGAATTTCATGGATTCTTCACGCCTTAAGCCAAAGAGCATTTGGCCTTCAAGGGATAATCTAATGTAAGGATCGGTGCACTTATTTAAATCAATATGATGAATCGCCTTGTTGATTGAGGATACATAAGAGCGTTGGCTGATGTTGTATGCACTATTTTCTGGCTTAATAAGTTTGGGATTATCCAACAGACAGGCTGCTTTGCGTAGTTTGGCCATGTAGTTTTTAATTGTTCCTGGGTTTTTTCCTTCAGATTTCCAGTGATCTACGAGTACATAGATATGTTTTGCTTTTAATCCTTTTATATGGCCAATTTTATAGCCAAGCTCATGTAAATCTTTCACACATCGAAAGAGCATATGACGCATGTCTGATTGGCTGGCATAGGAATGGCCATATGCTTTTTTAACCAATTCATTGATTGAAAATTTTGCCGAACGCAATTTTGTATTACTCATGCAGATAACTCCAAAGCGTGCGTCTGGATTGCAGCCCCATTTCACGCATGATTGTTTGTTTCGCCAGGTAAGGGGACAAGATTTGACACAGTTCTGGATACATACTCTTGGCATAAAAACAGCGGTAGCTCTTTGATGATGACAGGCCTATTTTTTTTATTGCATGGCTGTACGCGTCGCGTACAGAATGATATCCAAAAGTTAAAATCAAACTTTCTTCTTTGCATAGTGTTTGAAGTACGGTATTGGCTTGAGCTTGCCTATCATTTCTAACAGGAATCCTTCTGTCATGGCTGTTTGTGGCAATATCTCTTGTAATCCAAAGTGAATTTTCCTGAATATGGATAGCAGGATTTAGACGCATTGCTTCACTAAGCGTTAATCCAAAATAAATTTGAAATTCGAGCACTATTTTTGCAATAGGATTTGTTAGTATTTCCGAATAATTATTTGGAAATACAGTTGTCTTGGAGCGAATTTGAACGCTTTTAATTCCCAAATGCTGGTTACTAATATTATCAATTGTATGGTCAATACTTTGAAAAAATCTACGAATGAGGGTCATGTATTTCATGATGGTTTTGGGTTTGATCCCCTCTTTTTGCCAATGAGCAACAAGTTGCACCATATGATCATGAGTAACTGCATGCCATTTGGGGGGAACATGGCCAATATGATATAAATCACGAATCATTTTGTATAATACAAAATGACGGTGTTTTTTCGTGCGGAATGACCCTGTGTGATTGTGTTTACAATACTGATCTACTTGTTGTCTAAGCTGACTTTTTCTCATCTGTAACCCTCTAGAACTTTTTGCCCGGGTATTTTGTTTAGTGTTGGTAGAGCGGCCTGCAAGATTGCAGTACCAGGCGTAGTGCCTCAAGGCTCAGTTCAGGGGCAAATCAGTTTTAAACTACAAACTTCTATTGACCTGATTACATAGGTACTACTTTTTTATGGTGGTGATCTCCTTAGGTTTAATGGTTTTAAATACAACAAAGTCTCTACGAACTATTGTTGCGCACGGGCAATACAGAGAGGGTATTGTGAGGTTCAATTCTTAAAGAATTGTATTGCTTTTCATTACAATAGATTCTGCGAAGTGCAGATGGTGTTTTGTTCTCGACTTATCGTTCTACCACAAGATTAGAGAATGAGAGTGGCTATTGCATAAGACCTGTAAGGTTTCGCCGGAATCGCACCGGTCTCGTCAGTTATGCTTAATATTACATTAGCAAAACGATTTGTGTTGGACAAGGGCTTTTGAATGATTATTTTGAGCAATCGCGTTGCACGCGCTTGCTCAATGATGAATAGTGGGTTGAATTTATTGAAAAATTTCGCAGCCCTTAGGCTGCGTCACTGCGGATAAATCCTCAGTGACGCAGCTATTTAGATTGTATGATTTATATTTGGCTCTATTTTCACGAGCGAGAAGTAAGGCTTTACCTATACATTGCTGAGTCAATCCCATCATCAACTTTTAAAAGCTCAATAAACAGTCGGCATTGGATTGTTTATTATCACAAAGGTCAATTATTGTTTGGAAATTAACATAATGGTTAAGCAAATAACATAATCATACTACTTATTGAAAGGGGGAAGGTGAGCTATCTTTGTTGACTGTTTCTTCAACCGTTTCAGAGGGTTGTACCTTATCAGATCGAACTTCGGTTATAGCACTTCGATATCGTTGAGTTACATCCCGAGCAGACTCTAACTTAGCCCCTTCCTGTGTTTCATGAACAGGCACATCAACTCCATACGCATGTTGTGTCTGTACTTCATGAGTGGGCTGATGGCCTGGCAATTTTGAAAGAGCATCAAAAAATGAAGCGTGTTCATGGCACTCTGGCAAAGACTGTTCAAATAAGTATTTCGGAGGGCCATGAAGAAAATGAATGGTCACTTGATCTCCCTTAATGCTTATTTTGAAATCTTGATTCTTTTCAGGTAAAAAGTCAGTCTCTGAGACTCGCACCAATTTTATTTCACGATCGAATTCTTTGCATATTAAACCGCCTTCTTTGATGTAAATTTCTCGTTTCTCGCTGAATGGGTTCTTATATATTCCCTCAAATGTTTCCAATGATGGGGTGAATTCTTTCTTTTCTTTCTTGTATTTCTGTGCTTCATCAAACCATTCTAAACGCAGTTTTTTGGATTTGTCATTGGGTGATGACTTAGTTGCTGCGACGAAACACCTTCTGGCTTCTTCAATCTCGCCCTGATCTTCGGCAATCATCCCCTCAATTGTTTTTTGGTATCCTTCATCACTTTGAGGATATTGAGGCATGTGTTCAAAAAGCTCTTGCATATCGCCAATTGGCGCTAAATCAGGAGAACTCAATATTTGGGTAGCAATACTCATCCCATGTTCAGAATTTGTAAAAAATGCTGCACCTTTTTTATCTGTTACATTGATCGCAATAAAAGATCTCGTATTAAGGTTTTCACCATATTGATATGCGATTACCTTACCTGAATCTATATATATATGCCAACCTAACCCACAAGTATTCGTGATGCTGTAAGTTCTTGTTGGCACAAGTTTCTCACTTAGGGCCTTGATTTCTGGTTGTGTAGACTCATCTAATGCGCCTTTTAAATCATCAAATTCCACTTTGCTGAAACTTACACGCTTATAATTATCATCTGTTGCATTTTTTAGGTATTTGGCGGTGTTACCCGCTTTGCTTAGAAGTTTGAACTCTTCTGGTGTCAAATCTGAAAGTGCGAAACTCGTTTCAAACTCAAATGCTTCTTGGAAGGTAGGATCGTCCATATTCTTTAACCAGGCGGCCATGAATTTTGAAAAATCATCGGCTGTCGTAAGTAGTGTACCTGCGGCATTAAGATGAGGGGTATGACCTGCTTTTGATGTCATTGCCAAGACATCGCTTTTGAATGATAGATTATTAAGTTTCGTTGCTAAGTTTGTTAGATCAATCTCTGGAGGAATGGGTGCTGGTTCACTCATTCCTTTTACATAGTACTCACGGGGATTTTCAGATAAATAAATTGTACCGTTTTCAGATTGGTTGAGATTTGACAACGATGACATCAATGCCAGATCATACTTAAGGTTTGGGATGCTCTCATAGATTGATGTCGGTTTTCCCAGCTCAGTATGAACGGCTACAATATTGGCCCTACTATCTGGTTGCGGTAAAAATGTAGAGTGATCCAATTCTAAAGGCTTAAACACATACCTTTTAGCTAACTCTTCTAAATCTACTTTTTCACCTAAAACTTTACTCATTCTGGTCTCAATAACTTTTTGTAAGTAAAGGATAGCTTCACCTGAATAGGAGTATCCCTTGCCTAGGTCTGATTTATCATCAAAGGATAGTGAAGAAGATAAATCTGATCCTGATCCAAAATTGGGTAAGCCTGTGGTGTGGGACAATACATGTCTGGCTGTTAATTGTTTAACCTTCTCAGGATACGTACCCCTTTCCATAAATCGTTCATATTGCAGAATATCATGTAATGGTTCATCCAAATCGATATGTTTTTCCTTGACCAATTGTAACACTAAATAAGTAAATACAATTTTGCTCAGAGAGGATGCTGGAAACTGGGTATCATTATTTACTGAATCGGTAGATTGTGTGTCCTTTTTGCCAACAGAGAGTGAGGTTCTTACAAATTCATGTTCGCTTTCTTCTTTGGGTTCAACATAAGCATACCCTGTAGCCGGAATATGGGCAGGCTCTGATATTTTTTGTAAAGCATGAATAGAAGGTTTAGTCATAGTGTACTTAAAAGAACCTCGTGATATATTTATTATGAAACAAATCTCTGTACAGGATCGTTTTAGTTTTTACCTCTTACAAGTGCAAACCAACCTTAGAGATAAAGTATATCTTACTTACTTCCATAAAATTAGAAGTGACAAATAGTTATTGTAAAAATTACCAATGATATTTGGTCTAGTTTAGTTACTCTTTAAATTCGCTTGTAGGCCTGGGTCCTTTTGATATATCAAATGGATTTGGTGATTTATAAGAAGCAACAGCTTCGTTCTCAGCAACAACCTTTTGTTTAGCATCAGGATTAGTCTTAAAGTCAAGATCTGCCTTATAGTTGTTATTGGGAATTAGGTTCTTATTAAGAAGTCTAGTAACAAATTGATCATATAAATTTGGATCAGGAATACTAATTTTCAGATCATTTCCTTTTCTTGAGATGCTTATATTTTGTGCATTGACTTCATCAGTAAACATTTTGAGCTCATCTTCAATCTTATCATAAAGCTCATTTAGATCCTTTTTATCGTTAGCACTGAGAGATTCATTACCTTGAAAATAGATTAATCCCATAGCTGAATCCAATTTAATCGAAAATACAGCTAAGTCATTATTAAAATTATAAAGGAAATCTTCATCAGAGCTCCAAACCGCACTATCTTCTAAATAAGAGGATAATGCTTTAACTTCTATATTTGTAGGTACATATTTTGGAGCAGGGGCATTATCTTGTGGGGAGTTTTCACCTTTGACTTCATTACCACCACCAGCTCCTCTGCCATGACCTCTGCAAATAGGCAAACCAGCCGCACGGCACATACCGCAGGGATTACTATCAAGAGCCTTTGATCGTTCATCCCTTTTATTTTCTTTTTTACTTTTCGGTTCAGCTGGCATTTTTCACTCCAAAATATCGTAAATTTTTGTTTAAATTTTAACCCAATGGGTTGCGTTATATAACAATATTTTTGTTTTTTTACGTATATTTAACAAATTATATTATCAAAAGTTACAGAAAGGTTGATGATTATTAAGAGCACACCATTTTTTCAATACATTACTGAGTTTCCAATGCAGGCAGAAAAACATGTTAAAATTATGGAAAAGAAAATGCAATATTGAAGTTTCGGAAGAAGTCCAGCCGTATTTTTGCAATTAACTTTGAAGGTTTAGTTCTAGCATCTCCAAGCCTGATAATCACCAATCAAATTTTGAATCTTCGTCATACGATATACCTTAATTTGCCAATTTATTTGTTGATGCCGAGCTACTGATCTAGATCGTCTGTTTCTACTGCTCGGACCATATACGTGATGACACCTATCTGCATTTCTTTTTCGCACGTAATTTTTTACGGAGGTTTGAACAAGGTGAATGTCCTTCATACTACTAGCCGGATAGCGGGTATAATAACGCGACATTTTTGACTTTATAACAGCATGGATCCTCAGTGGTTGTGCTGCATCTTTGAGACACAGATGAAGCTTCTTAAACAACCCGCAATCGAACCTGGATGCTCTTCTTGGACGGTATTTGATTGGTTTGTAGTTGCATCATACATGCATTTGTAATTCATGGCTGCGAAAATACCCAAAAGTTCGTTGGTAATGTTGAAGGCCGTTATTAAATCGCTTTCTTCATAACTATCTAACCAAGAGGAAACACAGAGCCGCTGTAATGTTTGATACTGAAAGTCATCTGGCTTCATATTATAGAAATAAGTCAGGTTCCATAAACAAGTATTTAGAGAGAAAAATGGATGGCCAATCACTGTTTCTCCCCAGTCAATAATGCTTAGCTCCCCTGTTTTTTTGGAAACTAGGATATTGTTATCCTGAAAATCGCAATGATTGATGGTTTCAGGGATCTTGTACTGTGACAGTCGTTCACATAATTCTACACAGAAATCATAAGCTTCATTTAGCGTAGTTATTTCTTTTTGAGATAAGCCATCAGCAACTAATAGCTCCGTTTCTTGAATAAGCTCGCGGTACAACTATTGAATGGGCTGGTTCGACTATTTTTTGAACGGAAACCAGCCTACAATCATTAGATTCCAGATAATCCACTGCCCATTGAATAGCTGCATCATTATTTTTCATGCTTCATCCAGGTATCGTGCAACCTTGACACCACATGTTGCACATTCGCCTTCAAGAGTAATTGTCCTACTATTTTCTATAGCAACGGGGGATATCATTCTGCATACGCCACTGCATTGACCACACCAGACATTATTTAAAATTAATTCTTTCTGCGTTACTTTTTCCCATAGTTGGAGCGCTTTTTTTGTGCCACGAACACCTGCGCTTTCCGGGATCATGGTTCTTTGTTTTGCCATTTCCCAGTAGCGCATTAACTCATCAAATGATTTGCCCTGTAGATTTTCCAACCCCTGTTCTTTAGCAATAGCCCTTACTGCATTTAAACGATGTTCAAATTTATCAAGGCTTTTGCGCAAGGTAAGCTCGGTATCAAAGTTACAATAGGTACATAGCGAAAATACCGCATGCAGTAGATCACCTATTTCATCCTGCAAGGCTTCTCTGTTGTCTTTCGCCTCCAGATGCTCTTCAATTTCCAAACATTCACTGCGAATTTGCGCCATAATTTGGGCATTGGTTTCCCATCGCAGGCCCAAAAGAATGGCTTCTTTCTCTAGATGTTCAATGTCATCAAAAATGGTTTGTTTCATTCTATTATTCCAATTCAAAGCTCACTATAAAAAAATGAATCATTGCTTAACTTCAAGGTCCTTGTTACTCGTGCTTAGTCAGGTGTGTTTTATTAACAAACCTTTTTAACTTATGCGTGGGATAACAGCGGAAACATCAACTGATTTTCATCGAATAAAGATGTCTTGTCTTCCTCAACAAAAAGCATTTCATCCTTTGCTTGTTCATCGACAGGTATTATCTCATAGGATGAACAATCTTTTGGAACAAAACCAAGTCTTACAGTATCTGTGGTTTCATCACTCAATGCATGGATAATATCGTCTAAATTGTGCTCTTTTTTGCTATATACGTCCAATAGGTGCAGTTGTCGTCCTTTTATTTCAGCAATCGCAATGGCATCCAATTCAGGCAAGTAGAACACATTGTCTTTATATACAGTGATACAATAAAACATTACCAGATCGGCGTTTTCTTGCATGGAGATCTTGCCATATGGATCGGTGTTTTGGGCATAATCATAAAGTTGTTCCCTATTTTCTTTTTTATTCATATTCAATTTGACAAAGCTAGCTTGCGTTGAGGGTGTTGTTGTTCGCTGGTATTGATACTCTTTAACTGATTTAAATCCGAGTTTAGGATAGAAGCCCCATACCGTTGAATTAGCAAAAAGATAAATCAGATGATTATCTGCTTTCCAATCTTCAAAGACTTTTTCCATGAGCATTCTACTTAAGCCTTGATTTCTGTAGGCGTCATCTGTCATTACAGTGCCAAGCTGGATGGTTCTTTGTTTATGGCCAAAGATGCTAAAATCTATTATATTTACTGAAACATTGGCAACGGCTTGTTCCCCATCAAATAAGGTATAAGGAATGTATTTGTCGCGCCAATAGCCTGATTGGTACCACTCTTCAAAAGATAAATCAAAGGTTTTGACTGCAAGCGCATTAAATGCAGTGCGTTTTTTATCGTCTTGTTGATAGCCCTTAAAAAATATAAGTTTTTTCATTTATTACCTTTGTTAGAGAAACATATGCTGTTACCCGTTGCTTCACAGAATAGAGTATACCCTAGATTGACATTGCAAGATTGAGGTATGTTGAATAATTACAGTAAGATACATTCAAAGTTTAGAAATTTATAAATTTAAGGAAATCATTTTGCCTACTATTGCAAACAACAACAAATTTTTCAGTTTTTTTCTGAAAGTCTCCACACCATATCGGTGGTGGTTTCTAGCAATGAGTATGGTAGGTATCTATTCAGCTATACACAGTGTTATTCAACCTTATGTACTTAAGGTTATCCTAGACCGGGTAACTACATCTGGAGCAAACTCCTTTGTTTCGAAGTGCCTACCACCCGCTTTATTACTAATTATTCTCGGTTTTTTAATCACTCTTTTATGGAGATTTTACAACTATTTGGTACTCAAATCATTACCAAGGATAAAAGCTGATATTGTAACTATTGCCACGGAGCACTTAAGAAACCAATCCTATGCATTTTTTCAAGATAGAATGAGTGGCGAGATCAGCGCTAAAATTTCAGATTTAACCAATAACATCCAAAATGTTGTCAATTCATGGTTCAATATCTCAAGACAAGCTTTAACTATCTTATTATCAATTTTTATAGTAGGAACGGTTAGTTGGTACTTTAGCGCTACTTTTCTTGTTGTATCAGCTGTTTTTATCTATTTATCGTATTATTGTGCATCCAGCATTAGACCCTATGCAAAAGATTATGCAGAGGCAAAAACTAAATATTCTGGCGCCATCGTTGATTGTTTTAGCAATATTTTAAATGTGCTGCTATTTGCAAGGGAAAATCACGAAGCAAAATATTTAGCCCACAATACAAATCTGGCTTTAGAAAAAGAAACTAAAATGCAGGTTAAAAATATGCTTAATGCTTCATTGCTTGGTTTTTTTGCCTGGGTTTTACAAAGCACATCTATATTATTATTGGTTTATCTTGGTGCAAAAGGCCAAATTACAGCTGGTGATTTTGCTTTTGTATTTATCTTATCCATAACGGTTATTGATCAAATTTGGTATTTAACTGAAAGTTTATTGGTAGTTGGAGAACAAGCAGGTATTTGTCAGAACGCTCTCGACACCATTTTCACTCCTCATTTACAACCTTTAAGCTCGATAGATAGTAAACTAAGAATTCAAGAGGGGAAAATTGAATTCAAGGATGTAAATTTTAACTATATTGAAGATAAAAAAACTATTACCGATTTTAGTCTAACGATAAAAGGCGGCAATAAAATTGGGTTAGTTGGCTTTAGTGGCGCAGGAAAAAGTACCATCGTACAGCTTATGACTAAATTATATGATATCGATAAAGGTGATATCTTAATTGATGGTCAAAGTATTAAAGATACTCATAGACAAAGCCTGCGAGAACATATTGCTTTCATACCCCAAGATCCCTCTCTATTTCATCGTTCTATCTTTGAAAATATTCAATATGGTTGCACAGAAGCCAATCTTGACCAAATCATTAGAGCTGCCAAGCAAGCCCATGCTCATGAGTTTATAAGCCAACTGCCACACGGATATGAAACCTTGGTTGGAGAAAAAGGTGTTAAATTATCTGGCGGGCAAAGGCAGAGAATAGCGATTGCAAGAGCCATTTTAAAAAATGCGCCCATTTTAATCTTAGATGAGGCTACCAGTTCGCTAGACTCCATTACAGAAGAACTAATCAAACAGTCTCTGAATTCCGCAATGAAAAATAGAACAGTTATAGTCATTGCTCATAGGCTTTCAACCCTCCTGTCAATGGACAAAATTGTGGTTATGGATCAAGGTAAAATCATTGAGCTAGGTAGCCACAGTGAGTTAATTATTCTGAATGGTTTTTATAAAAACCTATGGGATGCTCAAAGTGGTCATAGCCTTATTTAAGATGATCTGTTGCCATACCTTCTCAACTTCTATCTGAATTGAAGCACCACCAATGTTGGTAATTAGTATAGAGGAGAGAAATTGGGCGATAAAATCTATTATCCTTATCATTTATATATACAGTTGTACGGAGATAAATTGTTTGCGTCACTGAAACTAATTCTCAGTGACACAGGGAAGTACAGCAAATATTGATATTTAGCCTTTGCTTTTGATAAATGTATCGTGAGATATGAATTGAGATCCTGGGCCTTCAGTAAAGCTAGACATTTGATGTGCAATAATTGCAATTGTATCAATTTTCTCTTTATTTGAATTAATATGCCCTGTCAGTGTAACCACGGAACCACATGTTGGGTAGTTAACACTGAAAGTTATGGCAGTCCCATCAATATAACCAATGATTGGTCTTGCTAAGCCAATTACATCCTGACATTCCTTGGAGGCAACAGAAGTTGTAAAGGTCCCTGTTAGAGAATTTTGTTTATTAAAATTCAGTTCTAGCGTTGAACCACGCGTATTTTGATAAGTTATAGTGTTTTCTGCAAATGCTATATGACTTGCTAATGATAAACTCATCATGACTACACAAGTTCTAATGTTTAATTTCATATTCTTTAACTCCCATTTGTTTATTAATAAATTTATAACCTAGTGTTGTAGGCAGAGTTATTTTAAGGAGTGGTGAAATAATTTTAACTTCGTGAAATCACGGATACACACGTGAAAATTGAGCTATTAATTCCGCACGCGTTTTAACACTTAATTTTTGTTTCGAATTATTAATATGGGCTTCAACAGTTCTTGGAGAAATACTTAATTTCTTTGCTATTTGTTTATCAGTATAACCATCAGATAGTACCGATAATATTTCGTACTCCCTGGGAGTTAAGGCCTTTATAATGTTCGATTGAGGTAATTCAATACTAAAGCCAACAAGGCCAATTATATTGAGTCCTTTATCAAATAGAGGACTCTTCTTACTGATTATATTAACAATAGTTCCATCATGACGTAATATTTGTTCATAAGCACTTAAATCCTCCCCATTTTCAAATAACATTTGATCATTCTTTCTAAGTTGATCTGCATAATGGTGCCATACAAAATGATGGTCTTGCTTATGATAAATTTCGCTAAGCGATTGAAATCCTGCTGATTTGCTAATAAAAAAACCATTTCCCCAGAGATAACATCCGTTCAAATTTTTTACGAAAATTGCGAAATTTAAATCTTGGTAGGCATGAACTGGCAATGATTCTAAATACAATATCTGTTGCGCCATGGAAAATTACCCCACCTACCAATTTATAATTTTATTCAATTAATAGAAGCAAATAATAGCACAATTCATAGGCTGTCCCCAAATTTCAGGGGATTAAAAACTGATTAATGGTGGGGTAGGTAACTCGTTTTTATCTTTTGCACAAAAGGATGCAATTGGTTGCTTAAAATTATATAGCAAAATTTTGCTTAGTGCTTGATTAGTGGATTGTTGATGTTGCTTGATATTACTGAAATAAATATCATCTGAATCAAAGCAACCTGCAAGTCGCAGTAATTTCAAAGTCGCGATTAGCTGGTCATAAACTTCAATCAACTCAGCTAATTTTATACTCATGGGATTGCATACGATGATCTTTGGATAAAACTGCACGACAAAATTAATTTGTTTGTCTTTGAACTCTTTTTTCTTAGTAAGAAGATCTTCAAAGCTTTTAATTTCAGAGGAAAACGTCTTAGTCAATGCATTCAGTTGTTTTTCCATTTCGTAAAACACTTTAAGAGCTACCGGATCTTTTTTTCTACATCTACCAATAACAATATTAATCTTATGCAAAATAGCCTCAATAAAAAGCCTATCCCCACTAATTTTCCTCTCAAATAATTTATACACTTCACGGGTACGAAGGTTTAAAGTAATTTTTGCTTTCATATTAATCTCCAAGGTTATCATCCAATTGGTTAATTGCACGAATAGCGCTTTTGATATCCTTGGGGGCTAATCCATCGTTTACAGGTAAGGGTATTCTTACTTTGTACAGCTCTCCGCCATTCACTAAAACAAAGGCCTGTCCTTTGGGCAATGAGATAATGTCATTCACATCAATCATAGGTACTGCGGTAGTTTGTACTCGATCTTCATTGGTGGTGTTAAAATAAACGCCATCTTCGCCATGAGGTGTGTCGTTGACCATGGAGACTTGAGTGTGCTCGACCACTCCAATTTTTGGTAACACTTTAACTAATAAATTGGCTGTTTCTTCATTTTTTACACGTAACATGATGAGGGTGTTTAGATTTCCTTCAGTCACTTCTGCTTTCGCTTTTGAGCCTAGTGCCACCTCCATATCTTGTTTGGTCTGAGCATAAGCGGTGACCTGAAAACCAGCCCCACCTGCTTTATTTAAAATTTTGACAAACGAGTCTTGGATAATTTCTGAAAGTTCATCGCAATGGAGATTGAGACGGTAATTTGCGTTACTTTCCTTATATATTTTTCCAGCAGTGGATACTAAATCTGACAAAAAGGCTTTACCGACTGCTTGGGCGATATTAGGGTTTGTTAAGCTATCCAGCCCGATATAGATGACTTGTTTGTTTTTTATTGCACTCATCAACTCGATTTCACAATTGCTTTTATGAAATGAAAAGATCCTTGAGGCATTACTCTTATTAATCTCTGATAATACAGGGCCAACACTGGCCGTGATTTTATCGTAATAATTTTTATCCATGATGGCTGCATCAAACAGATCAATGAGTACTTGATCATGAAGGCTTTCAACGTTGCCTGAAGTGATGGTTTTACTGATATGCTCTTGTAAATATTTCACCACCGCTTTTGAGCGGCTCATAGGCGGTGGTGTATTGCCGTATTTATCTACACGGCAATCATTATTAGCGATGATTTCTTCTATTTTTTCATGATAATTTGAATCATGTGTGGGGAGTATGGCATCAGAGTAGGTCATTAGTAGTTGATCCAATCGATTGATGTAAAATCCTATAGAAGTATAAGAAATAAGTTGTTTCATTTCTTCAAGGCAGATCGCTACAATGTTCACGTATTTCCAGGCAAAGGCTGCAAACTGTTTTCCTTCGCCCTCAGCTTGAATGGCATCGGTAACACGTGTAGCAACCTCACTGACTTGATCATAGTTTTTGAGCGGATTGTAGTGAGCAGACAATTCGGGAAAACCTAAATGCACCACTCTAAAATCATGTAATTTGCCACTAGCCTTGCAGGCTGAGTACATATCACGAACTAAATCTAAATCTCCTTTGGGGTCAACGACAATCACTGCATCACCATTTCTAATATCCTGATTGATTAGGATGCTTGCTAGACGTGTTTTGCCAACTCGGGTTGTGCCCACTACAAAAGTATGACCAACTCGAACTTCTTGCGGGATATAGACAGAACTATCTTTTTCACCTAACCCATGTAGGTATGAGCTGCCACCTACAGGTGGATCAGGTTTGAATGGATTGAATCTTGATGGGGTATTAAACAGTTGGGTCAATAATGAACTTTCGTGGTTTTTGCAATAATCACGTACTTTGCGATAGCACGTATTTCGTTGCATAAATAATTCATTTCTAATTTGTTTAATTTGATGTAATCGCTGCGTATGATGAGGCAACCAACGAAACCCTTTCCCAAGAAACAACCATTTCTTGGATAATGGCACTTCCGTGGTGGACAAAGCATAATAAGGCATAGCAATAAGTCTGCGGTGATAATGCTTGATGCGGAAGGCCTGGTATCCTCTAACTAGACCCAATGTCATAAGGCTAAGTGCTGCATAGACTCCCATGTCTTGAGTGAGTAAAAACAGGTGTGGTTTGGCGACAGTCAGCCATGCCAGTGAAGTGCAGGTCAGAAAGGTATAGAATTCAGTGGGTTCACGCAAAAGGTTTTCAACGGGATATTGGCTCATGATTTATCTCCACCAAACCAGTAATTCAAAAAAGATTAGCGCCGCAAGCAGGTAGTATTTTGCTTGCAAAGCCAATTTAATTTGAACCTCATCAAGTTCATGTGGGCGTCGGTTTACCATGCTTGCAATCAGTTTTGGCCAAGCCCAATACAGAGCTAGATAAAACAGCACATGACAGAGTAAAAAACCTATTTGATGGGTTTTGAAAAAGTCATTCATGCTGCTAAATTCAGTACTGAATCGCATCAATTGAGGTGCTAATAACAAAAGCAATACTACTGGCAGAATGAATTTGCTTATGCCTATAATGGACTTATAGAATCGTTTATTTAACACGGAAAAAACTCCTTATGATTAGGAAGAACAACCACAAAAAGTCGGTGGTTTTGAAGGGATTGAAAATATTTGGCAAGATAAGTCTTCTTGCTTTGCAAGCGATTGTTGTCTTTGCTTCCGATGAAAAAGATAAACCACACTATGTTGCGGGGAAGGCAACCGAACTTTATGAAGATGGTGCAATCAGTGGCTCTGAATACGCCAGACATATTCATGGAGACTAGCTTCATTTTACTTTCCCCATGCTGGCTATTTTTGCCCCTTGCTTGATGGTATCCACACCTGAGTTGGCAACTTTGTTACTGTGCTGCGCTGCGTCATTAACCAATGCACCAAGTGCTGCCCCTGCTTCCCCACCAAAATGACTAGACAGTTTTAATAGCAACATGGGTGCAATAAAATAGAATAAAACCGCCATATTGCGCATGGCTGCAATGGCATCGTTTTGTCCTAAAGGATCAAGCACACTGCGCTCGACAAAACCCACCAGTTGCCACAGGTATTGCAGGAAAATCGCCATTATAAACAGACCGCAAATACTGCCTAACGCCTTAGGGTTATAACCACTTAAAGCCAAAATCACAGGAGTCAAGATAATCAGGAAGAAATACAAAAAGGCCTGCATGACAGGTAGTGTTTGCATAATGGCCTCACGCTTTAACGGCGTTGATGTCCATGATTTTGTTAGTTGCCCAATATTTACTAACCCATGTGAAATGGCACCACCAAAAGCCCCATTGGTATTTCCCATTAGGTTTTTCATACTGTTAGCCTGCATGTCACGACTGTCATTAAGCAACATCTTGGCAATGTAGTCTTCTGAGCTTAACTGCGAACCCCAAGCTTTAGGATGGTTATTTTTGAACGTGCGTACCCGGTCTAAAACCGCGTAGTAATTCAGGTGACTGTCAAAGACACTGGCGTTATTGGCTACTTGCACCAAATCTGTTTTGAGCTTTTTCCACCATTGATTGCAGGTGGGATAACCTTGCTCTGGCAGATGTTTGGCATCAATATCACCACGTTCTGCTGCTTTTTCGAGATTTTTGTTCGGGGCTTCGTTAAAGGTAAAGCCAGGTACGGGTTGTCTTGCGTAAATTTTATCATAGTATAGTGTTTGATAGACTTTGGAACCCACCCATTTTAAATCTTCCTCACCACCGTATTTTTTTAAAATGTCATTGACTTTGGTTTTATCGTGCGGTTCATTGTGGTATTGGCTTCGGGCCTCAAGGAAGCATTGTCTGTGAAAATTCAATGCTTGTTCACGTACATCAGCAGGTAAATAGGTGGATATTAAATCGCCTTCAATCGCTTGTAAGCTGTCGGTGCAACCGGTCACTTTCATCAAGCCGTAGGTAATCCCTGACATGTAATTTTGCAAGAGTGCAAAACCAATAGGCATTTTGACATTGGGTGTCAGTACGTCTGCAAATGCTTCATCATAAGTAGTACCTGTATCTTTTAATGTAGAGGTTTTTGCATCTGTTCCTTTTTTTATACCGCACATCGGCTTAAAACTCATGGCTTTTTCTTCCAATGGCACACAGGGGTAGATAAACATGCCGCAAATCAAAAAAGTAATTGCCAATTCATAAAGAAAATGATTCAAGGCATATTCTGCCGCGTGATGTGTAGCACCAGAAGGTGCCAGCACATTTTTTAAGAATCGATACCCTACCATAAGAAAACCAAGGTATAACAAACCCGTTTGCCACAGGGCATTAAAAATAACCTCATATTGTTGCCAGCCTAAATAGGTGGTGTACAAGGATAACGGGCTAAATACGACCATCTTATGCTCCTTTGAAATCAGGTTTCGCATAGACTGCGCCATTTTTAACTTGCGATTGTTCATGATCATCACCAGGCAAGCCCTTGGCTATATCGCTACTTCGCATATCCATCAAAAGACCTAAGGTTTCAGTCATCATTTTTTTACGAACTTCGCTTTCAAAAGCTAAAGAATGAATGTCATCATCGAGTTTCTTTAAGGCAAATTTCACCATATCAAGCGCGGGCTTTAAGTTTTGTACTTCTTGTACTTGAAGACCAGCTTGTAAAATACGGCGCATCATCAAGGCCTTATCGAGCATGTTTTGTACAGCAATTTCCTCGGCCAATTTGGAGACAGTCAAGATTTGTTCTTCACGTGGCATACGTTGTATGGTGATGATGATTTCATCTGTAATCATCAAGTTGGATGCACTAACCATTTTGAGTTTTTCTTCAGTCAACGGCCATTGCTTGTCTACTAGATTCCACAGTGCTTTAGACACATTGGCAGTACAGGTGTTGGAGCTGTCACAATTTTGTAATAACGCGGATAACCCAATGCCAGCCTTGGCATCGTGTTTGGTTTTATCTGTATCTGTAGCGGTGCTTACATGAATATCACCTAATACTTTAACCGCCCATTGACTGGCATCATCCGGTGTTGGCCAAGCATGCGTCATGGGTGTTTTGGTATCGGGCTTCTTTTCATTATTAAGTGGTTTTCGATTCAATAAAATGTTGTAACCGGCAATTACCACATCGTTGATGACTTTGATAGGCCGTTGGTATGCTCCACCAGCATTTCCGCTTTCCCGACCTATCCAG
The DNA here is from genome assembly GCF_000236165.1 of Fluoribacter dumoffii NY 23. NCBI lineage: Bacteria > Pseudomonadati > Pseudomonadota > Gammaproteobacteria > Legionellales > Legionellaceae > Fluoribacter > Fluoribacter dumoffii. Next base: position 426,910 of record NZ_CM001373.1, read on the forward strand.
GGCAGTCCATATTCGTCACGTTTTTTGGCAATGCTCTTGGCTGTTGCCGTCACGTCTACATTTTCTGTTTTTGCGCGTTTTGCTGCTTCAAGCCAGCCCTGACTATCAGACACCGAAAGCATACTTTCCATAGGTGATTGACCCTCTTCCAGAGTCTTCTTCACATCCTGGCAATCTTTGACTTTGACACTAAATTCATTCTGCGCGTAACTGGCCGTATTTTGCAGTACGTTATAAAGCGCAGGCATGGATTGTTGTAGCTTATACAGTGGGAAGCCTGCAACAGATCCTTTGAGGTTATCAATAATGCCGCCAGGAATATTCATGGCAGAAGACTTCATATCCTGAAAGGTATTGGTAATGGATACTACAGGATTAAATCCATTACAGGTAAAGCCAAGCCGCCCATCGACATTACCACCAATAGTGATGGTTTGGTCATTATTAACAGGGGGTACATATAGATTGGATGAGCCACCCAACTTGTAATAATAATCCGATTCATTAGGCATAAAAGAACTGGCAAAGAGCATTTTTGATAGCATCAATGCAAGTAAAGACATAGACAGTTTGTGCATGATTAACTCCTATCGTTTTTGAGGATGTCCCACTTTGGGGAATGAAAGTGCGCGCACTAATTTCCCTTCATGGGCAATACAGCCTCGATATTTTCGCCAAACTACAAAGACATAATTTCCATTTCCTGCTTTGTCATCCTCTACACCCATATCGCTAGCATCATTAAAATTGATGTTGCGGTTTCTTGGGTACACTTCCTGCCAGATGATGTTTTTGTTGTGGCCATCAAATATCACATTGGCTACCACGCAATTAGCACCACAAGAATTACTGGTGCTCTGGGTTACATGAAGACTGTTTTTATTGGTCACGATGTCTGCTGCATGAAGGGCTGCAACAACAGATGCTCTAAAGCGTGAGGGCTGCGTGACTCGCATAATCCTTGGGATTTCATGTCCCCACGACTGTGTTGTGGATCCTATGTCATGGTTGAATAATAGATGAGGATGAGTTGCCATATAAGCAATTTCAGCAAGCTCTGTGCGGTCTGACACGGCATCAGCCTCACTGATGTAGTAAGGGGAACCAAAACGTGTTTCAGGTTTATGTGACAAATAAGGGAAACGATAAAGACCTGCGGGGCTGCCAATTACATCAACAACCCGTGTGCGTTCTTCATTGATGTGCATGGCCGAGGTTTGTCCTGCATCATCGCCAAAACCTAGCGCTGAACCAGTCGCTAGTAGATAGGTCTTTTGATACAAGGCTTGGCTTGCCGGATTTTCATAAAGTGCACGTGCTTCAATCCATGGATTGGTTTCGGGGCGATTGGCCACTGTGACAATTAAGTCAGGTAAAAACTGTTCGATTGCAGGAACAGCTACCAGCTTAGGCGGAAGTTTTCCTACTGCCCAAGTACAGGAACCAATTACCTTGTAGTGACTGTTGGTAAAGATCCTGCCTAATACCTTGTTGGCAATACCAAAACTGCTAATAGGACTAGGTGGCTCTATGCTTTCTCTTGCATGGATGGATGAGCTAATCATCATAGAAATAAGCATCATGATTTTTGCTTTGTTTTTTATTTTCGAGAAGGTCGGCAAGCAGTTCAGCGGCTTTAAGTACATCATGTTGTTTCTCCAGGGTATGGCGTTGTGCTTTTTCTGATTTTTCAGTCATTAAAAGAGCAAGCAAGTAGCGAGGTGGAATGACACGAAATAATCCTTGATAACGTGAGCCTAATAAAACCGCTTCTGCATATAAGCCTTTTTGAGAATCAATATCTCTAATTAAGGCTTCTTGTTGTGGAGTTAATGATTTAAAGCGTTTGACATCGCTAATTTCCTTTTCATCAAGGCCTAATAAAATCCAGGTTTCAATTAGCGATAAAATCTTGGTGGCTTTTTCCGAATTCATGTCGGTGACGTTTTGGGTAATAGCAACCAGCCAAAGACCTAACTTTCTGGCTACTTTGGCAACAAGTAAACACACGGTCACCACTGAAGGAATTTGAAATTGCAAATGAGATTCATCAATAAAAAGAAAGGTTGGTCTGTTGTCGTTTTGAGTGGCTTCTGCCATAGCCAATATTCTTGGTAATAAAGACACCATCACTAAAGCGAGCTTCCCGGTATCATCTTTAATCGCGGAGATATCAACATGAAAGATATCAAAATCTCCTAAAGGTTCAGTTGGAACATTAAAAAAGCGTGATTTGGCGCTGTTAATGACATAACTGTTTAATCGGTCGTGCATATCCAAAATACGGTCTTTTTTGCGAGGAACTGTTTCTTTATCCAGTCGCCGTTTAAAGCTACTTACAATGTGCTCAGTTAACATTTGCGGGATATCATGGTTAACAGACGTTAAGATGGCATCACTTAAGACTTCGATTAACAGTGTTTCATCGGCCAGAGTAAATTGCTCTTCTTCCAGTGCATTGGCTTCAGTAATCATGGTACGCAACGCTAAGGCCAGCTCTGCTAGATACGAGCGAGATCCATCATTACAGGCCAACTCTTCTGAGCTGGCTGGCTGTTCGAGATTTTCTTTGATTGTTCTAATTTTTTGCGCAATTAAGGTTGCTTGTTCTGCACTCAGATTGTCCGTGATTTCAGGAATGGCTTTATAAGCTTCACAAAATGGATTTAATGGAACGGCTTCATCTTTTTTATTACTCAGTAATAACTGCTTGGTTTTTTTGCCGTGTGTTTTGGCATGTAGAAGTATACGATCAAAAGAATTTCCCATTTCAAATAGAATGATGCGGGCATTTTTAGTGGCCATCAGCGAATTAATCATCCAGCCAGTAGCCACTGATTTGCCGCCACCGGAATTGGCGAACAAGGCCATGTGGGAGTTTTGGCTGATAAAATCATGATGCAATACATCAAAAAGCACTGGTTCTCCCAAACGATTAAAAAAGGTGAAACAGGGAAGGTGCCTTGCCCCTTGATTACGTCCATACACAGGCAATAAAGAGGCTAATTCGGATGCATACATCAATCGGTCAAAGCGCAAGTATTGGCGAGCATATTGTGGGATGAAATTAAAAGGTAAGGCATTGAGATAACTGTTAATGGGATGAATGTCGAAACAAGAAGAAATCAAAGGCATTTTGGCTTCAATGAATAATTCTTTTAGTTCTTTTTCTATGAGTACTGCCAGGTCTTTTGTGCTGGCACGATAAAAAATGGATTGATTAACCCAAAAGAGACGGTTTCCTATAGACAATTCATCTCGTGCGACTTTAATGTCTTCTCTGACTTGTGTGGGTTTAAGGCTTGTCCCTACTATGCCTTTTTCAAGACGCATGAGATGCGCGTCTAAGGCTTCATCATTTTCAAAGATAACCTGAATGGTATAGGTAGCGCCTTCAGGCAACTTATCTAAAAGCGAATACCGATGTTTGGGATTGGCTTGTGGTTTTTCACGAGATAAAAGACCAATTTCAGGCGCTTCTTTCAGTCCATCAATATAAAGAATACGATGGACCATCTCATCGAACATAAAACCTTGCTCGTCACTTTGTGGTTCATGAAACAAAACATTCTGGCTTAGGGTATAACCTGCCGGTTTTTTGTCTTTAGGATAAGGAAAGCGAGCTAATAGTTCTTCGGGGTTGGCTGCAAACCAACGCACCAACCACTGATAATAATCTTTACCGGTTAGTTGTTTTAGTTGAAGACCAGGTGATAGTAATTTGCTTTCAATCTGAGCCATGACTTCCTGATGCTCAGCAAGTGACTGCTCTCTGGTGGTTTGCGTTTTTTGATAGAGGCGATAAAATAAAACCCTGATTCGTCTTCGTCTGCCACGATAAGGTGCATCGGTTTTGGGATCAACAAACAATCCTTCAGGTCTTGTCATCTTGCAAAACAGATCATCCAACCTTGCCAAATAGTCACGAGTAAAGGACGTTTCAGCAATGTCTGGTGCAATGCTTTGTTGAATATGAGTGAGAACAGGTTTTAAACTGTATTCGTCATTGACATACATTTGCATCACCCAGGGATCTTCTTTGTGCAAAGGGACTACCGTAGCAAAAGTATCTCGAATTTTGTTAAACACAGCGTGTAAATGTTCAGTAGAGGCGGCCTCCGCTGGAATGGACGCTAATTCAAAACCTGAACCAATGCTGACTCCATCATTGAGTAAAAAGAGATTGAGCTCATCATTGAAATCCACCATAGACAATTGATTGGCAAAGGAAGGGTTGTGATTCTCAAATCTTTTTTTTATGTTTTGTTGCGTTAATACTGGTTTATTGGGTTGTCCTAACAGCCAGTCACTTACTTGGCTGAATAATTTCATTATTTACCTCTTAATAGTGCTCGGAAGCTAGTGCAAATTGATTTTGTTTGTAGAGAAAAAAGGCTGTGGTATAGCCTGGTTTTAACAATTGCTCATCACCAATGACAGCCACATGAGGAAACACATAAATCGGAACTTGTGGGTTATCCAAAGGCTTGAACAAATGTTGAATCTCGTTGGACGCATCTCGTGTATACCCTGAATATTTAACCGGCTTGGTCTGCCTTTTAGGTACAGACCAGCCAGGCATGGCTTCGCCAAGGCTTTGCTGATAAAGTTGGTTAACAGTCAATCCTCCTTCGGGAATAGCCGTGGAACCAACTGTCTTTGAGGCGCAAGCACTAAGCACCAAGACGCTACCTAAGGCTAAAATCATGTGCAGTTTGTTGTAAATGGCCATAATCTAATACTCTCCCATTGGTTTCTTTATCAAGGTTGATGGTTTGTGTGACGTGAAATGAAAGCTGTGTCGGTCTGTATCCTTGAGATGCTGGAACAAAAACCATATCGAAGCTGCCTTGAATGCGTTTTTCCAGCCAATCAGCAGCTTTGACTGTTCCCTGGGAAAGCGCACCACCCAATGCATAATTGCCCATAGAGCCGGTAGGTGTGCCTGTCGCACCATTGGCATTGGCGGTATAGGTCATTTGCCACTGGGAAAGTGCATTACTAAACCCTTTAATCCCATCGGAAGCCACAAGTGCCGCAAGTACTCTTGGAGCATTAGTAAAATACTGGCCTTTAATGCAGGGATTACCAAAAGCGGTGGTGAGATAACCTAAACTTTCGTTATTGACCATTTCAGCTGTTCCAGTCATTTGCTCTTTACCCATGGTCACAAAATGGCCGTCATCAAAAACAAACAATGCAGAGGTTACATAGGCTCGAACACAGCTGATGTTATCTAGAAAAGAACCAACACCGATTGCATAACCATTAACTTTCATACCTGAAATATTGGGAGGTAAAGGGATACCATTAGCAGCCATTAAATCACCACGATTAATAATGGCTGAGAAGGGAAATAAAGGCTGCATGAGTTTGCCTTCAACTGGCACCTCACCAATCAGTGCCGATAACAAGGTAGTTCTGCCTAAATCAGAGCCTGCTGGAATGGTGTAATAGGGAATACTTTTTTTATCTTTACTGTTTAAAGCCGCTGTTTTAACTTTTTGGGTTAATGCTTGCTTTTTTTTCTTTAATCCCTCCCAATAGGCTTGTTCATTAGGATTGTTTTCACGTTTCATTAATAAAGCATCGATGTCCTTAACTCTTTGTTCTTTTGTAAGAGTCGATTCTTCATTGATGGTGTAGGATTGAAAGTTTTGTTGGGATTCCTGACTGGTTTTGACATTGGCCAATTCGGATTTTAGTTGTTCTATTTCTTTAATCATCTCAGGATTATAAGAATCCTGCACATTTTCTTTTTTGCCTCTGAGTTGCTTGTTTTCCGATTCAAGACTGGAAAGTTTCTTTTCGGTTTCCTGTAGTCTTGCAGCAACATCACGGATGTTGTCATTAAATTGGCTGGCAATAGCTTCATTCAGATTATTGGGATCGTGGTGAGTGACTTCGGGTTCACGGTCATGATGTTTGCTGTTCATCATAATGAGTGCAACAACCGCGATCACCGTGCCAGTCAATACTTTAAGTCCAGTATTCTTTTTCATCGCACATACTCCTGACTTGCAGAAAGAGCTATACCAAAGGGTCTGTCTGATACCAGAAATACCGTGGTGGACTCTTTCTTGCTACGAGGTGATAAAGTGTTGGTTGGGTAAAAGGTAGCGGTTTGCCAGTTACCCATCATTTGGCGAGGATCAATAACTATTTCCTTGCTCAACAGATTTTTCAACTCTACCGCAGTCACATAAAAAGCTCCTCCATGCCATGAAATCAATGGTCTTGCTTCAATACTGGCACCGTAAAAAAGGCTTACTTGTTTTCGGGTTTGCATAGGCACACGCCCCACGCCATCAGGGATCACCAACAGTCTTTGTGGGGCATACAAGGATTGGATGGCAAAGCGCGTCAGTGTTACTGCATTTAAATCCAGAGGATTGGCCACCTCTTGAGGGGAGCTGGTACTTTCTTTTGATTCCAAAAGCACTTCTATTGGTTTTACATCATGGGTTTTATCATTAACGCTTAAGTTTAAGATAATGACTTCACCTTGAGGCATGAGCTGCACCAAGAGCCTTTTGTTTTTAAAAACGTCCTTGCCTTTCAGATATAAAGCATCCTGAATTTTCAAAAGCGCGATTTGGGAAGCTGCTTCATTATCTACAATACTAATGGCTTGAGGAAAATGGATGAGCCTTTCCTCATTCAAGGATAGTTCGACAGGGATGGGTGTTTTATCCCACAAGACATGTTCTGCATCCCGAGCTATCGCGTATTGGCAGCTAATTAAGGCAATTATGGTGAGTAACCATTTAGTTGTTGTCATGTTGTGTACCTCTTCTATTGGTTGCCAATAAATCGGTGATTAGTTTTTCTGGTTGGGTATAACCATCCAATGCCAGTTGAAAAGGATTTTGTAAGCGTGAGAGATTGACCTTGACCACACGCACATGGTAGTCCACAATCTTGTCTGCAATGACCATGGGGCTATCGTCTTTTAAGCGTTGGGTAATGCGTAAAACCAGATGAACTTCCCATGTGTTATGAGCGATTACTTTGACATCTTCGTTTTCCATAAACCGATAAAGACTTGCTACTTGTATGCGATTAAAAAGTTGAGCATCTTTATAAGCTATCAAGGTTTTATCCATTAATGCCTGATGTCGTGGAGTGAAGTAGTAATGAAAGCCTGAAAGATTAGTAGCAAATTCTTTTTTACCACCTTGTGACCAGGTGTTTAAGGTGGGTAGCAGTGTGGCAACAAAACCCTGAACGTACTCTTTGGGTATGGCGTTTTCCTTGACTAATCCACCATTACTACTCATAGAAGGTGTTAGCCAAAATTCAAAACGATTGGGTATTTTAGCTAGCGTAATGATCAGGCCAAATACAATCAAAATGAGTACGAATACAAAGGCTAATAACAACCGATTGATATGATTTAAACTGTCCACTTTTTTCCAGTAATGAAACATAAAATTACCTCACCAGTCTTGATTTTTGCCAGACACCTTGATGGTGAATGTAGGGCGAGTGTCTTAACCCCCACTTTGCCATCAACAACACGGTTTTTTTCATTAAATAGCCATGCGGTTTACCCGCTTTAATGGCAGCTGCTCGTTTAGGGCAAAAAGTAATGGATACAATAAAACCAACAATGAAACCAATACATCCGAAGGCCAACGGATAGCCAATAAAAAGTCCTGCCAAAGCACATCCCATGCTAATTAGTGGTGTTGTTACCACCACTATCCAGAAAAGCTCTCTTAGGCTTAGCCCTTTATAGGCTTCATAATCAAACGACAGATGACGTGAGGAGGGTTGATTCATGAATCCCCCTAAATCTTGAATTTGGTAATCATGCTGTAGCCGACATAACCTGCTACAATACTGATGGCAAGATAAGTAATCCCCATCACCGCAAACGTACCAAAGGCCACCATAGAACCATCATTTTTCTTGGATTCTTCAATGCCATGCTGAATGGTGGTGATGAATTTAATAAAACTCATGACAGCAGCAATAAAAAGCAATAATCCCAGGCCTTGGCGAACATAGTTACCTGTAACTGTCATCATGCTTTTATTACCATCACTGATGTCATCGGCATTAGAGATTTTTGGAAACCAGTTGTCGGCAAACAATGCAGGCGCATAATTTAAAGTAATGAGTCCTGCACCCATTCGTTGCCCCCATTTTTTGACACCTGCAATTGACTTTTTCATGATTAATTCCCCTTAACGATTAAAATTAGAATGAATAAACAAAACCCAAGAACAATGCGGATTAAGCGGGAACCTAGAATGATAAGAAATCCTTCTTGTTCTTTTTCTGTATTGCCCATGAATTGATTAATGCACCAAATAAGGCCAATAATGACTAGCATGATGGCGACAAATCGGATGCTGCTTGAGTAGGCGCTTGCAGATGTATCGCCCGCAGCTTGTTTAAAACTGGAAGCAAAAGTTTTGGCAATATCTACTTTGCTCATAGTCACTTTCCTATAAAATCCAACGCTAACGGCTTGATGGTTTTAGGTTCAATGGCTGGTTTATTGATGTAATCAATCAGCGCATTACGAATGGATAGTAAATCGGTACGAAGGCCTGGGTGTGTCTTTCCATCAGATCCTTCAAAATGTTCTATATGCAATTGGATGCGGGTATTAGGCTCAATTTCAGTTTTTGCTTCATCAAGCAAAGGCATGATGGCATTAATCTGATTAATTATTCTGACCAGCGTTTGGTTGAGTGCATCGTCACTCGCATGAGAGGCCATTGGCAGACTTAATATGAGTAATAACAATAATCGTTTCATGTTTTTCTCCTACAAATATTTTTTAAATCGACTTGCGGTGATTGAAACCATGATGCCTAACAATAGGCTTGCAGGTACAAAAACAAAGGCAGGCGTGATGCTTATGGGCAGCGCAAGCCATAAGCTTAATAACAGTAAAAGGCCTCGCTTGGCGTGGCGATTGAGTTGGTGAAAGACATAGGATGATTCACGGCCTAATGATGCGGTGCGGATAGCGCGTTGATTTAACCCATCAACCAGTCCAACCACGACCATTAATAAAAACAGAGGGATAGCCGAAATCAGAATAACCAGTTTGATGAACATTACTTGAGTAGTTAATCCCATCAGTAACCAAACTTGATTGGCAATTAGGATAAAATCTTGTGCTATTTCATTTAAATCGTTGGTTTCATCAGGCATCACCTCATCCAGCCCTTTTTTAATCAGGGAGCCTGTTTGCGCCGCTTTGCTGGCAACACCTTGAGTAGGAATGGTTTTTAACCAGGATTTAATAGTGTTAGCAACCATCACTCCGTTAAATGCGGTAATTGCTTGCGTTTGTTTTTGAGAAAGTGTGGTAACTGAACTAAACGCTTTTTCAAATCCTAAACAGCACCAAAGACTGGATACCCAACCCATAAGGATTAACCAGCCTAATAAAACAAGCAGCATAAAACTCATGACCGTTTTTTTGGAGGGTTTGGGCGTTGCAGTCCTTATTGCCATAATTCTTCCCCAAAGAAAGCGAGCGGGTAATGGGTTTCTTGAAAAAGCTCCATTAAGTCATCAACGTTCGCCGGTAATAGAGGCGCTTTGGTGAGGTGTTGTAACGCTTGAAGTTGTTCACTGGTATTAATGTTGGCGACAAAGCCCAAGGCTTGTGCTTCTTCCAGCCTTTTCGCGTTTTTTTGCAACCATTGGTAAGAGTCCGTATCATCCCCAATGATGAACACAGGGTTTGAGAATTTAACGAGTGTGAGTGTTCGCTTTTCTACTTTGCCAGTAGTGGCTTTACTTGATACGGGCAGTCTTGCATCCAACTTTTCTTGTAGTTTTAAAGATTCTTCGGTGATCTGAGCTTGGCTTTCTTTAATGAATTGCTCCATGTTAATGGCTTGCCAGGCATAGCAGGAGGTAATCATCAACAATCCAAAGAGTATGGCAGACTTTTTCATATTAAAACCTCCCCAAATCCACAATACTGGAATGACCGTTTTGGGAGAGTAGCAACATCGGTAGTGGCTTTTTGATCTTGAGGGATTGGTAGCTTAGTTCGCCGTGGTTAAGGGTAATACGGCCACCATTTACAAGATGTTGTGGTATTTGATGTTGATTTGCCCAGATTTGGATGGTCGTATCATTCATGTCCAGTAACATCAGATGCAACCGTGCATTTGGTGTTTGCTCTATGGCATCAAAGAGCATCAGCAAAATGGTTTTTACAGCATCTTGTTCTTTGATAAAGAAATACAGTGTATCCCCCTGGCTTAATTGCACCGGTTTGTGGGCATAGGGTGAATAAGGAGATGGGTCAAAATCACCAACCACAGGGACATTAACAAACAACTCGTTATAGGTCTTGTAAAAAGCATTGTTCCAGGCAATATTCTTAGCTACTTTCTGGGCTTCCTGTCTTGCTGCTAATTCTGCAAAATGGTTGCGTTCAGTTTCATTTCTGGCGTTAATACCCAGAATATCAATAGGAGTTTGTCTTAAGCCTTTGTAGTAGAATTTACTTTTATTTTGCATGAGCAGGACATAACGTTTTTCTTCCTCAGCTGTTAATCCCCACACTTTAGCTTCATGCAATTGGGTATCGGTCAGTGTAATTTTATTGATGTCTTGCTCTGAGGTCAGCTCGTCTTCATTAACCGTTAACCCTGTTTTTGCCAATGTTTTATCTTCAATGGCAAAGTGATTTAAGGGCTGTTGATTTAATCCTGGAATAGTCAGATCAGCATGTACTGCATGACAGGCTAATATTGGAATCAGGAAAGCAGAATACTTAAGCATCAGATTCCCCCTGCAATACATCCATCTTCACCACAACATGCTCTTTATTACCATTTTCCAATTCCATGCGTTGTAGACCGAAGTCAATACTTAATACTGTCCAGCCAGCTAATTGGTCGCTTTTTTCCAAAGGCACTGTCTTAAAGTTATAAGCCACTGTAGCCACACTGACTTGCTGAATGCTGTCTATACTGATGACTTTAAACGGTAAGGTGTTAATGGGCAGGTATTTAATGGGATGCTGCTTTTTATCCAAAGACCTCACCATTTCACGCAAGACATCCAACTTTTGTGTTAATTCAGTACGATTATCATTGATCAGGCGATTAATATCTGTTTCGTTATGATTTTTGAGCTGTTCAATCAAGGAGGTCAGTTTATGAAAATCCTGGTTAATCGCGGTTAAATCTACTGTCTCAACGGGCTTTTTAACTTCCTCGTGCAAAGCACCAAGCTGTGCTTGTAACGTATCAAGACGATGTGAAATAACATCTGAATCATTCACCTTATTTGTTGGAAAACAGTTAATGCCAACAATGACAACCGCCAAACCTAAACCTGCTGACAATAAATACTTTAAGGTTGTTGCGCGATTGATCATGATTTACCCCCATTTCGCACTCCAGCTTTTAATTTGAAATTTACCTGCCTTAATAAGGGATCTTCGATCAAGGCAAAGGACTGTTGGCCAACAAGGACTTCAAGTCCGTCTTTAACAGTCAATGGGCCGAGGTTTCTATCAATCTGAGGTAAGGCTTGGTGCATGACGGTTTGTAGGCTTACAGGTTGCTTTTCTTTCAATACCAGAGAAAACCCTGAAAACTTCAACCACCATTCAACTGCCTGACCTATGGTTTGTACTTCTTGAGGAAAATGGACTTGTTGAATGGCAATGAGTGGATTGATCTGGGCTGCTAATGGTTTATTAGCAACAGTCGCGTAGCGGTTTACTTGAGTAACATTAGCTGCCATAGAATAAAAGGCTGCCATGCTAAGTACGCCAATTATAGAGAGTTGAGCATTTATTTTCATTTTGGTTCCTCTATATCGATGTTTTGAGGATTGCTTTGTTTTCTTAAAAAAATTTCTTTTCTATCAACATCAATATGAGCTGGAGCTTTAATGCCCAAAGCGACCACGCCTCTACGTTGATAAATGACATGTATTTCAATCTGTCCTTTATCGATCACTATTTGCTCACCTTTTTTTCTTGTCAGTACCAACATTATTTTTCTCCGGTTATTTTTATTTCATGTTTAAGATTGCTTTTATTTTTTTTAGATGTGCGTTGGCAACAACAGGGTCACAAGGTTTATAAGGTTCTCTGTGAAAACACTGTTTTTTTCTGGCTGATAGTTGCTTGCAACACTCAATAAATTGCGCCAGCGCAGGCGGCATTTCGCGGTTTTTAAGACACTCATCAATTGCTTGATCAATTAACTGCACATCGAATCCTTCTAGTGCTTTTGACCATTCTTGACGTGCAAAATTTGAATAAGCTTCATTCTTGAATTGGCTACGCCATATGTGTCCATAAAAGGTTGAAAATTTCAGAAACAGTTTGTTGACTTGCTCAATGCAATTTCCAGAGGTTTTGGAACTCGGAGTCACTGAAACTTGGGCTTTCACGCAACTCTGTAGTCCTGATGCTGTTTGTAGATGATGCGTATTTACGATTTGTTTCATGGATTGCATAGTCATTCTCCTTGGCTTCAAGGTTTGTTGATGTTGTTTCCCAGCATCGCTGTGTTAACCAATTTGCTGGATACTTCCAGGACGGAACCCAAACGCCTTCGGCGCGTTTTTTTGTCTCAAGTTGAATTTGTTCGGTTAAGCGGGCTATGATTTGCTGGACTAAGCTCTGAGAGGGCTTTAGTTTTTTAAATACCTCAAAAGCGTTTTCTTTTTCTTTTTTCAGAGGGTACAGATCCCAGAAGGTATTAAAGGCTTGTGAGAAAGAAATAAAAAAATAATTATTATTATCTTGAGGAGTGGCGGGTTCATCCTTTGGGGTTGTGTCGGGATCTAGTCTATTCGTATCGGATTTTGTTGAATCTAATAGACTTTTTTGTGGTTTTTGAGGTGCGCTATAGTCATGTGCTTTTATGGCGGCTTTATTATAAGCAGAATCATGCCTGTCCAGTAATAAACAACGTAAAACAAGCTTCCTTTCCCAAGACTGAATTTGAATTAATCCAGCCTTCTCAAGCCCTTTCAAAGCACGTCGCAATTGATCTTTACTTGGACTACCGCTTTTAATACCAGAGTGAGGTTCTATGTAAAGTGCTTCACTCAATGATTGATAACTAATACCACGACGAATACCGACTAACCCTGTTTTGTAATCAACGTAGGGTTTAATGCCTTGAAGATAAGTTAATTGTTGTAGATAAGGTAAACCACTGAGTGCGGAAAGCTCCTGATGGGTGATAATAAAAAATTCCATAGCATGACCTATTATCAATGAATAAAAAAGAAAAAATAAAACAGGATGTGATTTTTAAATAAATTTATGATTAAATATGATAAGTATCACTAATTTATAAAACACAAAATGTTTTTATAAATTCATAATATAAAACGAAACGTGTTTTTGTCAATGGGTATGTCTCATTTTTTTGAAGGATCACAATGGATATTAGAGAACAAATAGGTAATCGTATTACCAAAGCTCGTAAAGAACTGGGTATTACGATTAAAGAATTAGCAGAAAGAACAATAGAACTATCTCCTGCAAGAATCAGTAATTGGGAGCAAGGAACACGAAGCCCTGGGCCATTGGAGGCTAAATTGCTTGCTAATCAGTTAAATGTGTCTGCTTCTTACTTGTTATGCTTAACGGATAATCCGCAAGGTGATTTGATTCAGAATCCTGAAAATAAGTTTCGGCATATCCCTATATTGAGTATGAAAGAAGCCCCCCATGCCAGAGAAATTTTAGGGCAACAAGAACCCTTTATTTTTGAAAAAACAATTTTGGTTGATTCACTGAATCCCTCGATTAAAAGCTCGACCTTATTTGCCACCTCAGTGGACGATAGCAGCATGCAACCGGAGCTTAATCCAGGAGATATGGTAGTTATTGATGGAGATTTACAACCTAATCCAGGCCACTATGTTTTAGTTTATTTAACTCAGAAAAAACAGACGGTATTACGCCGATATGGAGAAGCAGATGGTTGTCACTTTCAGTTATTAGCATGTAGTGACTTATGGGCAACAGTCAGTATCAAGGATGCTCAAGAGGCTCAGATAATAGGGGTCGTTGTAGAAATTAGAAAGTATCTGCGGTGATTTTTGGTAGAGCTTTCAAGAATAGAGAACTCATTTGATGTATTATAATTTAAAAGGAAAAACGGCCTTAATTACTGGCGCTTCTAGTGGTTTAGGTGAACGTATGGCTTTTGTATTAGCTGAGCATGGAGTCAAGGTGATTTTGATTGCCAGAAGGCAGGAAGCATTAGACGCTATTAAGAAGCAAATTCCCAATAGCTCATTTTATATTATGGATGTTGCAGACAAGAAGTCAGTACGCGCTACCTTCCAACAGATTGAAGAAGATCAACATCGAATTGATATTTGTATCAATAATGCAGGTATTGCCAAACTAACACCCCTATTTGAAACATCAGATCACGAAGATTTTGAGCGCATAGTAGAAACCAATCTGATAGGTACTTGGTATGTCACCCAATCTATTGCAGCACATATGAAAAAACACTCTATTGCAGGGTCAATTATTAATGTATCTAGCGTCAATGGGGCTAATAAACTCCGAGAAGAATTGACTGGTTATGCCGTTTCAAAAGCGGCAGTTATTCAAATGACCAAGGCACTAGTGGGAGAACTATCAAAGGTCAATATTCGTATCAATTGCATTGCTCCTGGACTATTTCATACTCCTTTGACCAATTACAAGTTAAATACTGTTGAGACAAAAGAAGAGATGGCTCAAATGATTCCATTACAGTTTGTAGGATCTCCTGCTGATCTTGATGGTACGATTCTTTATTTAGCCTCTAATGATGCTTCAAGATATGTTACAGGCAGCTGTCTAGTCATTGATGGCGGTGTCTCTTGGGGTGGTTCATGACGATTTTTTTTCGCAGCTTATCAGAGCAGGATTTTCCACTTCTTTTAAAGTGGTTAGAAACTCCTCATGTTAAAACCTGGTGGGATAGTGATGTGGTTTGGACAATGGACAAAATCACCCGAAAATACGGCAGCTATTTAAATCAATATAAGATAGAGAATGGAAAGAAAAAATCCATCTTTGCTTTTATTATCCTGCTGGATGAACAGCCTATAGGATACATTCAGTATTATGATGTCTGTGATTTTCTTAACCTACCTGCTGATAAGGCTTTTGATTTCCAAAAAAGTGCAGCTATTGATTTCTATCTTGGTGAAAAATCAATTTTGGGACAAGGGCTTGGCAGTGTGGCATTAAAGCAATTTGTGCAGAATATTGTTTTTCAGCAATTTGATACAGCGCTAGTCACACCAGATATTAAGAATCACAGTGCAATCGCCTGTTATCAAAAGGCAGGATTTATGCCTTGCTTAACAAAAGAAGAAGCCCATGAGCTATGGTTAATCGCAAAAAAGGAAGTATCTCATGTCCACTAATCAACTCAATGAACTTAAAAATACTATATCGTTAGTGCATGGTAATGTGGGAAAACAATGGTGGCAGAGATTACCTCAATTTCTTGAAAACCTTGCTCATATACAGGGGCTTACTTTATTGAGCCCGTTTGAGCATTTAAGTTTCAACTACGTGCTTCCAGTTTTAGGTTCAAAAGGTGAAGAATGGGTATTAAAAGTCAGCGTTCCCCATGATGAATTTTCGAGAGAAATTCACGCATTAAAGCATTTTAATGGTAGAGGTTCCGCTCGCTTAATTGCTGCAAATCCTGAAGAAGGTTGGATGCTTATTGAGCGCTTTTTGCCTGGAACACGATTAGTTGATGTTCTGGATGAAAAACAATCCATCCCCATTGCAGTCGGTGTCATGCAGCGCTTGTGGTCACCAGTTACAGAACCACAGCTCTTTATTCCGTTAGAAGAATGGCTCCGAAGTTTGAAGCAACTTAATACCCAAGCATCATTACAACAATTGGTCAGCAAGAAACTCAGGGATTTTGTGATCAGTCGTGCAAAAGAACTTTTATCAAATCCAGGTGAGCCAGTTCTGTTGCATGGTGATCTGCATCACTACAACATTTTACAGCACCAATCAGAATGGTTGGCTATCGATCCTAAAGGGATTATTGGCGAAAGGGAGTTTGAGATAGGTGCTTTTTTAAGAAATCCGTTCTGCGTAGTTGAAGATCCGCTTGAAACCAAAGAACTAGCACGCAACCTGGATTGGGTAATTGATTTGACCGCATTTAATCGGGAACGAGTCTTAAGCTGGTGTATTATTCAAGCCATTTTATGTGTTTGTTGGTATGTTGAGGATACTATGCTTGAAAAAGCGGGTCAGCTCACGGCTTATGCCGAAAGATTGTATACATTAATTTAATTTGGAAAACAGATGTTACCAGAAATAGAAACAGAACGGTTGATTTTAAGAGCTCCAAAGCTTGGAGATGAAAAGCCACTTAACCAAGCAATTAATCGCTCATTACCTGAACTACAGCGGTGGATGCCATGGGCAAACGATCCAAGTATGCAGCCAACTATTCGTTATGTTAAGGAGGGTATTACCAGCTGGGGATTGGATGTTCCTCGTGATTTTCCAATGGTGATTATTCATAAAGAATCACAACACATTATTGGAGCCAGTGGTTTTAATGATCGCTCTAAACCAGAAGTACCTCTATTTGAAATTGGTTATTGGTTAGAGACTGCGTTTACAGGTCAAGGACTTGCTACAGAAATGGTACACGCATTGACCCGTTTTGCATTTGAATCGTTCAAAGCGGCTCGTGTTCAAATTGTGACACAGGTAGGTAATGAGGCCAGTCGGCGAGTTGCTGAAAAATGTGGATTTATTTTAGAGGCGACACTTAAAAATTATTGTGTGGATTCTTTATCTGGAAAACCTTCGGATGATTGGATTTTTGTACGTTTCACAGAATAAATGATGATTTAACTCAAGTGACTTACGAGAGATAAGATGAAGTTAACCTATGAATCTGAGCCAAGACCAGAAGATATCGATTTTTTAAGTCAAGGTATTTCTGAGTACGCTTATTTAAAAAAAGGGCAGCAGCCTATAGAAGCCTTTGCTTTTTTTATGCGCGATACAGATGAGCTTATTATTGGTGGATGTAATGGCAGTATGTATTATGGCTGTCTCTACATTGATCAATTATGGGTGGATGAACGTTACAGGAAACAAGGAATAGGAAAGCAATTGATTGAAGCGAGTGAGTGTTTGGGAAAAGAAAAAAAATGTCGTTTTTCTACCATTAACACTATGGATGGGAGGCTTTAGGTTTTTATCAAAAACTAGG
The DNA here is from genome assembly GCF_000236165.1 of Fluoribacter dumoffii NY 23. Classification (NCBI taxonomy): domain Bacteria; kingdom Pseudomonadati; phylum Pseudomonadota; class Gammaproteobacteria; order Legionellales; family Legionellaceae; genus Fluoribacter; species Fluoribacter dumoffii. The sequence continues at coordinate 444,141 of NZ_CM001373.1, forward strand.
ATATCAAGTTGAGTTTCAACGTGATGGGTATGAACATCATTCAACGTTATATTTTTTAATTAAGGAGTTTAATAATGCAGCTAAGTCCGATTGAATTATTAAACACTTGGATTGAAGAAGAAAAATCCATGGGTGCTCAATACGCACAACATGCCGTATTGTCATCACATGGATTAGATGGTGCACCTCATGGCCGCATCGTAGCCATCCGTGAAATAACAAACGACTGGGTTTTATTTTTTACCCAAAAAAGAACGAGAAAAGTACTTGAGATAAAGAATAATAATCAGGTAGCCCTTACCTTTTGGTTTGAGCGTTATGCACGAGAAGTCATTGTGGAAGGGGAAGCAAACCTTCTATCAGAAGAGCAAAATGCGCATTATTGGGATTCCTATCCCCAATGGGCTCAAATACGCTTTTGCAGTTATGCCCCAACATCAGGGGAGCCGATTGATAATAAGCAACTATTAGAAGATAAGAGGCGAAATTTGGAACAGTCCTCTAAAGATACTGTTTTACCTTGTTCGTCTGATTATTGCGGTATTGCAATTAAGCCTAAACGATTTGTTTTTTATAGCTACCGCTTGGATGAGTTATCTGATGTTTGGGAGTATTTAATTGATAATAATACAACCATACAAAGACGATTATCGCCTTGAAGAGAGGATTTTTAAATGTATAAAGAGGCTCATATACGTATTAGAGAAATTAAGGCTGAAGATTTAGAGGTTATTGTTAATCTGTTCAAAGAAACAGTTCATCACGTCAATGCTAAAGACTATACCTCAGAACAATTATTGGTTTGGGCTCCACATCACATACACCATAGCGATAATCGATGGAAAAGTTTGTTAGATAATATCGCCTATTTGGTGGAGATTGATGATGTGATTGTTGGATTTGCAGATATCACTATAGAAGGCTATCTGGATAGGTTATTTGTTCACAAGGATTATCAACGCCAAGGTATTGCCTCTCAGCTTGTTAAAAAACTGGAGTCACACCTGTTCTTGCAAGGAGTAAAGAAAATAACTACAGAAGCGAGTATTACGGCCAAACCTTTTTTTGAACGCATGGGATACCTTGTTGTTAAAGAACAAAATAAGCCACGCCCTGGTGGCGTTAAATTAACTAACTTTCTTATGGAAAAACGTTTAGATAGCCGACCGATAAAAATAGACTTACTTAAAAATCATCCTAATACCATTCCAGAATTGGCCGCAATTTGGCATCAGATATTAGGTAGTATATGGGTTCCTGATATTCCTGTTGAGCGTGTTGTAGCGCGTTTTCAAGAACACTTAAATGAAAACAAATTACCATTAACGTTTGTGGCATTTTGTGATGGTAAGCCTGTAGGGATGTGTAGTTTACGAGACAATGATGGTATTCGTCCTGATTTAGCACCATGGCTAGGTTCTCTTGTTGTTCATCCTGATTACCAGAGGGAAGGGATTGCGATCAAGCTTATCAATGCTATTAAGCTAAAAGCGAAACAGTTAGGTTTTAGCCATTTATATCTATTTGCTTTTGATCCTACCTTACCTAATTATTATTCAAAGCTAGGATGGAACAAAATCGGGATGGATAAATTTAAAGGTCATGATGTGAACGTCATGGACATTAATCTATGAGTAATGTGACGATTAAACCTAATTTTTTTATTTTAACAGGCGGCCCTGGTTCCGGAAAAACTTCTGTTTTAACTGCTTTGGCTCAAAAAGGATTTTTAACAGTACCAGAAGTTGGGCGAAAGATTATTAAAGAACAGCAACTCATAGCTGGGAATGCAATCCATATAGGGGATAGAGATGCATTTTTAGAGTTGATGTTGCGTTATTCTCTTGAAGATTATCAGCAGATGCAGCAAGAACGAACCAGCGTGTTTTTTGATAGAGGAATACCGGATTTGTACAGTTATGCAAAAGCCTTTTGTCATAAAGAGAATAACCAAGTGAATCATGCCGTGGAGCAGTACAGATATTGTCAAACAGTCTTTCTATTTCCGCCCTGGGAAGAAATTTACACCAATGATAGGGAACGACAACAGGACTTTAGGGAGGCCATGCAAACCTACATGGCTCTTAAAGAGGGCTATCAGCACTGTGGTTATACTTTAATCGAAGTGCCCCTTTTGCCCGTTGAGGGGCGGGTCAATTTTATCTTAAAAATACTAACTCAAATCGTATTGGCTGATTTAAAAAATGAGATCAACCAATGGTTAGGTGTTTATGAAAACACTCCAAGGATTAATTATGGTCCGTGTGGAGTTTTTGCTAAATTATTTTTTAATGCCTGGAATAAGCGTTTTACAGATAAGGTTCATATTGTATTTATCTTAATGAAGTCGCATGAAGAGTGTTGGCATATTGCACTGCGTTTACCTACTGGTGAACTCTATGATGGAGGTATTGGTATTCATCGAGACAGTGATTACGGAGAAAACTATTATATGGAAGAAATGATTGAGTACGATCATGCTTTGCTAGAAAAATGGTCTTATGGATTGGACCGAGTTTATCCACGATATTGCCCTAATTTTGATAAGGATAAATTGCAGTTTTTAATTCAGAGCCACTTGGATAGGATATGCACTCAGCGTTTATAATATATTAATATATTACCTCAATTAATAGAAATTATTGGAGTCATTTGATGAGCCAAAATGAATACACTAAATTGGATGATCCAGTAATCAAAGTACTTTATGATGAACTCTCAAACCAGTACAGCTGTCATACAATCATCCTGTACGGATCCCGAGCTATTGGGAAAGCTACTTCAACCAGTGATTATGATCTTGCTGGAATTTGTAAAGAAGGTGAGATGTCGCGTATATCAAGATTTGATCCTACGCACCAAGTGTTTATTGATCTATTTATTTATCCCGAATCAACATTTCATTCTATTCAAGAAGAGCATTTGATTATGCATGATGGTATTGTTCTTAAAGAAAAAGAACAATTTGGTACTTCTTTATTAAAACAAATCAACGCTATGGTTCTTATTCCACCTCAGTTAGCGGAGTATGAGCTTCAGGTGAGACAAGTTTGGTATGAAAAAATGTTGATGAGAGCAAAAATAAGCGATGTAGATGGCATGTACCGGCGTGTATGGATAGTACATACATTGATTGAAGACTACTTTCCATTTCGTCATTTACGTTATCTTGGACCTAAAAAATCATTAGAATACCTGAGAGAATACGATGGAAATGTATTAAAACTCTATGAGAGTGTGCTGAACAATATGAGCGATATTGAACAATTAGAACAACTGATTAAAGTAGTTTTAAAAACATCAAATGATGTTGTAGGAATAACACATGATTAAAATCGAAAAAATAACGAGTGAACTGGCCCAATCATTGTGCCGAATAATTACAAAGGATTTACCTGAATACTTTGGTTTACCAGAGGCAAATGAGCACTACGCAATAGGTGTGAAAACACGCACTAATTTTGCAGCGAAATCTGGGGATGACTATATCGGCCTTGTTTCAATTGATTTTCCTTATCCTAATAATGCCAATATTTATTGGATGGCTGTAAAACGTAATTTCCATCGTCAAGGCGTAGGAAAGCAATTAATTGATGCAACTTGTCATTTTGCTGAAACACAAGGGGCTAAAACAATAACCGTTGAAACACTAAGTCCTTCTGAGTCAGAAGAGAATTATCTTAAAACCTATTTATTCTATCAATCAGTAGGATTTAATCCTCTTTTAGATTTAAAACCTGCAGGATATGAATGGAATATGGTGTATATGGTGAAACCTCTTGAGGCTCAAGTAGTAAACCAACACTCAATTGTAATTAAGGCATTGGAATTATCTGATATCCCCGTTTTGGTAGATGCTTTTCAAAAAGCAAATTGGCAAAAACCTGAATCACTGTTTGAAGCATATCACCAAGAACAACAGCAGTCTGAGCGAGTGATATGGGTAGCTTATATTCAAGACCAGATTGCGGGTTATGTTACTTTAAAATGGACATCGCACTATGAACCTTTTGCTAATCAAGGAATTTCAGAAATTATGGACTTAAATGTATTGCCTTCTTTTCGCAAGCTTGGGATAGGGAGTGCTTTACTGACAGCTGCTGAAGAAAAAGCATTCAGCCAGCATGAGCAGGTAGGTATTGGTGTTGGGTTATATGGCGGTCCTGATGGAGGATATGGACAAGCTCAGCGACTTTATGTTAATCGAGGTTACATTCCCGATGGGCTAGGAATAACTTATGATTATAAGCCAACTGTGCCAGGTCAATCTTATCCTTTAGATGATGATTTAATTTTATGGTTTACCAAAAAGGCGTCCACTGATGCTAATAAAACCCGATCTTAAAGACGAAGAAATCGTTAAATGTTTACAGAATGCGTATGGGTTGCATGTGGAAAGAATTACTTTCCTTCCACTTGGTGCTGATTTTAATACGGCTGTTTACCGCGTTACAACAAACAATGCTGCAGATTATTTCTTAAAGTTAAGGCGCGGGAAGTTTAATGAAGCTTCGGTGTTAGTTCCAAAGTTTCTGTTCGATCTGGGCATCAAACAAGTGATTCCGCCTCTCACAAACAAGTCAGGGGAACTCTGGACAAGATTGGCGTCCTTCAATGTAATTCTATATCATTATGTGGATGGGAATAATGGTATTGATGTGAATTTATCAGATCAGCAGTGGATTGAGTTTGGTGCAACCATGAAAAAGTTTCATAGCGCCACTATTCCCAGCACAATAACAAAAGGTATACCACAGGAAACTTTTCCTTCTAAATGGCGACAAATAGTTAAGGCTTTCCTTAATCGTATTGAGCAGGAGGCTTTTGATGAGCCTATTGCAGCTAAAATGGCATTGTTCTTGAAATCCAAAAGAGAAGATATTCTTGAACTGCTGAGGCGCACTGAGCATCTTGCCTGCGAGCTACAGAACCAACCACTTGATTATGTCTTATGTCATGCAGACATTCATGGATGGAACTTGTTAACTAGTGAAGAGGGAGCTTTGTATATAGTGGACTGGGATACGCTATTGTTTGCCCCTAAGGAACGTGATTTGATGTTCATTGGAGCAGGCATAGGAGACACTGGCCGTACACCATTTGAAGAACAAGCATTGTTTTACCAGGGCTATGGTCCAGTGGCTATCAATCAGGATGCCATTGCCTACTATCGGTTTGTACGTATTATTGAGGACATAGGTGAATATTGTGAACACATCTTTTTGTCCGATGAGGATACAGAAGATAGGACGCAGTCATTTGAATATGTGCAATCCATTTTTTTGCTCAATGGCGCAATGGAGAGAGCATCCCAATCCTATGAAATAAGGAAGGATTAATGACAAGTAAAATCATTATCAATAAAGCATTAGCGCGCCATTTAATTGATAAGCAGTTTCCTGAGTGGAGCCATTTACCTATTGAACCGGTAAAAAACAGTGGCTGGGATAATAGAACATTTCATTTAGGTACTGAAATGCTTATTCGAATGCCAAGTGCTGCGGAGTATGAAGGTCAAGCTGAAAAAGAACAAATGTGGTTGCCTAAACTTGCACCGCACCTTCCTCTCTCCATACCTACACCAATTGCGTTGGGAAAGTCAGAGGATGCTTATCCATGGAAATGGTCTATTAATCTTTGGCTTCCAGGAAATCCTGCTGCAACTGCTGAAATTGATGATTTATTTCAATTTGCTGTTCAACTGGCAGAGTTCCTTAAAGCGTTACAGGGTGTTGATGCAGCAAATGGTCCAGTTGCTGGCCCTCAAAGCTTTTATCGCGGCGGTGATATTGCTGTTTATGATGCTGAAACACGACAAGCAATAGAACTATTAAAAAATGATATTGATGCCTTTTTAGCGACAGAAATATGGGAGATAGCTCTGTCTAGTAAGTGGCAAGCTGAGCCAGTATGGGTACATGGTGATATTAGTGTAGGAAATCTCCTGGTAAATAACGGTCAATTAAGCGCAGTTATTGATTTTGGGCAATTGGCTGTGGGTGATCCAGCTTGCGATCTTGCTATTGCTTGGATGTTTTTTGAGGGAAAAAGCCGTGAAGTATTTTTTAAAACCTTAAATCTTGATGAAGCTACAGTAGCTAGAGGACGTGCTTGGGCATTATGGAAAGCATTAATTTTGGTTTCAGGAATTGCGATTTCTAGTAATACAGACAAACAAGCATGGTTAAGGGTTATTAGTGAGGTTATGAAGGATCATCAAGAACAGAAACCCAAGACAAAGGACAGCTGAATTGAACAAGCATCATCCAAATATAGAGAGTATTAAATGGGCTTATAATACCCTTGTATCTCTTGGGTTTACTTTAAAAAGTAGCGTACCAGAAAAGGTACAAGATACCCCTTGGTCTTGTGTCACGCGCTTTATAACAGATCAAGGCATTATTTATCTGAAGCAAACACCAGAACAGCTTGCATTAGAGGCTCCTATTACTCAGGTTTTGTATACCCAGTTTAAAGCCCCTGTTCCAGAGGTTATTGCACATAATCCTCAACTCCATTGCTTTTTGATGCAGGATGTAGGTAGGCCTCTAAGAGAAATATTAAAAAAAGCATTTGATGGCAACTTGCTATGCCATGCTGTGGGGCTATTTTCATTACTTCAAATAGTAGTTGCAGAGCATGTTGATACTTTTCTGAAGATAGGAGTTCCTGATTGGCGATTGGATAAATTACCGAATTTATACATGCAATTACTTTCACAAAAAGAGATCTTGTTAGCTGATGGATTGTTAGAAGCAGATATTGATGAATTAGTGAAACTACTCCCAAAGGTTTCCAGTTTATGTGAACAATTATCTGACTATGCTATTCAGGAAACATTGGTTCAATGTGACTTCCATGACAACAACACCCTGATAGAAGAGCAATCACAAAACATTACATTTATTGATTTAGGCGAGATAGTTATTTCCCACCCATTCTTTTCGCTAGTGGGTTGGTTACGGCAGATGGCAACTCACCATGGTCTAACAGATAAAGATAAGGCGTATTTACAACTTATAGATGCTTATCTTGGAAATTATATCAACTTTGATTTCAAAGAACGCTTATTAGACGCACTTAAATTGGCGCAGGTGTTGTGGTGTATTTATGAGGCACTAGCACAATATAGGTTGAGGCTAGCTTGTGAGCCAACACGATTTAAGCTAGTTCAGAGGCATGGAAAGCTTAGTGGTAGGTTGAAAGAATTTATTAGTGCAGTGACTATTTTTAAGGATAATTAATGATGAGAAAAATCAGTGCCCCCATCCTTTTATTTATTTTAAGCGCTTTTCTAAATAGCGCTACATTAGCTACAACTATTAGTATAAATAACCGATTTATTTCCTATACTGAAACAGGACATGGCAGGCCTTTGGTATTAATTCATGCATTTCCCACGGATCAGCGTTTATGGGAACCACAGCATGAAGGACTTAAATCTCAGTTTCGAGTGATTAGTTTGGATTTGTGGGGATTTGGTGAATCTTCTGACGTTGATGGTACCGCGGTAACCATGTCTGAGTATGCGGAAGAGGTGAAACAGTTATTAGACCACTTGCAAATTAAGAAAGCAATTATTGGTGGTGAGTCAATGGGAGGTTATATTGCACTTGCTTTTCTAGAGCGTTATCCCAACAGTATAGAAGGATTAGTATTATCCAATACACAAGCAAACGCTGATAGCAATGAAGCAAAAGTCAATCGTGAAAAAACTGCTCTTGATGTATTGGAGAATGGTTCTGAGAAATTTGTAAATACCTTTATGGAAAAAGCAGTATCTACTAATGCATCTGAAGAGATTAAAGCATTTCTGTCTCATATTTTAAACAAGCAAAAGCCAAAAGCCATAGCTTCTGCATTGCGTGGGATGGCACTACGTTTTCAAACTCAAGATTTATTAGCAAGTACTCTATTACCTGTTCTAATTATCACCAGTGAACAGGATAAAGTTATTTCACCACAACAAAGTGAAGAGATGCTTAGGTTCGCTAAAAACAGTCAACTGGTTGTTTTAGCCAATGCTGGACATTTATCTAATTTGGAGCAGTCAGATCAATGGAATCAGGCAATAAGGAATGCATTTTTAGAAAAGGACTCATAACTGTTATCCAGTAACGGTGATGTTGGAGTCTCTATCAGTAACAAAACAAGATGTTGATATATTCTCTAAGAACATGCATAACCCTAAGGTTGATTATGATATAAAGTGATAAGCTCTTTACTCGAAGAGCACCCTAACAACTCCATTATTTTTGCTATAGTACCTTCAACGGTTCTATAAGAGACATCAGTTTCACGTGCAATTTCTTTAGCTGTTTTTCCTTCCGCCAACAATTTTAGGTATATGGCTTGTTGTTCAGTTAACTCGACTTTTGTATGGAATTCTTTATGGTATAGGATGAAATCTTTTATTTCCAAGGCCAACTTTAGATTTTTTATGAGCGGTATTTTATCATTTCCCATAATAGCCTGAACAATACAACGGGTATGATCTTCTAATTGGCCATCATCACCATGAATAATCAGTGTAGCTACTTCTTTATATAGATTATCGCGTTCGTCATGTAATTGGTCAAAAAAGTCTCTCAAACTGGGAATAGGTAATAAATTTGCTGTATTGCGTGCAGTACGATCGATTTGAACCTCGGTACTTACATCCAAAAAGACAGTCATTTCATCTTGTAATAATTGACGATTTTTTAAAGACAAAACAACAGAAGAATCGGTTGTCACAACAATGTGCTCTTGGGTGCAAAGGGACTTTAATATATCGAACTGACAATCATAAAAAGAATCACTTCCTTGTTTTCCGAGTATCTCAGATAAATGCCGTCCAATATGAGACTCTAACCCCAAATCCGCATCGACAAATTGCCATCCCAATGATTGAGCCACAGACTTTGCTAATAATCCTTTACCAGCACCATGATGACCAATAATAAAAACACGGTGAATATTGCTCATAACTAACTCCAGCATTAACGGAATATATTAATTATATGGCATTGTTTGAAAATAGCTCAATACGTAGAACTACGTAACTAATAGGAGTCTGGGGTTGGCTGATTGACAGTATTAAAGTTAGGTTCTAGAATTTTCCCTGCTTTAACAATCGTCTTGATATAATGCCAAAAATAATTGCCATTGCAGGAATGGGACTTTGTGGAAACGCTATTTTCTGTCGGTTAATTCATTTGTTTTCGACAATAAAATATCCTGGTAATGATATTACCCTATTAGTCTTTGAACAAAATCCACAATACCTTGCTACAGGCTTTGCTTATTCTATTGATAGCCCAGAATTCTGGACTTTAAATAATCCAGCTGATGGTTTCAAATTTACTTCTACTACAGATATCCTAACAGAATGGATAGATGCCAATCCAGACTTGCTCCAAGATCATTATCCGCATAGCGACAAACAATATATTCCTCGTGCGGTAGTGGGTCATTATTTATGCGCTCAATATGAAAAGCATAAAACACTGGCTAAATCACTAGGAATAACAGTCAAAGAAATTTTTTTGCCAATCTCTGATATTTGTCCGCTAAAAGAAGGGAATTATCAGATAGCATGCACGGATCAAAATTATATCGCTGATAGACTTTTTATAACAACTGGACATTTAACAAATCCTTTTTTTCATACTGTCGAGAATCAACCAGGTTTTCTCCGTTTTGAAAACACAACAGGAAATCCAGATGCATGGGATTTAGCAGATGATGTTTATATCATTGGTGGTCAGGCAGCATTTGTTGATGCCGCACTTTGGTTAACTATGAAAAAGCAGTACTCAGGAAAAATACACAGTGTCACCCGAAATCCTAATATATTAACAACCAAAGGCAATATAGATAGTTGTGACACTACGAAACAACAGGAATTATCAAATAGTCTACAAAAACGCTTTCCTGACAGTTTAACCTTTTCCGAAGCAAAAACATTATTTTGGAATGCTTATCAAAATGATGCTAAAAATCCTGTCGATCCTACCCATCCCCGTGGTGCTCTTGAGACTTTACGTTATCAAATGAATAAATTTGATCATCTGCCAGAAAATAATCCCATACCGGGTAATATTGATGAGCTACGAGCATTTATTAAAACTTTTTATTTTAGTGGTTGTTATACTCACATGTGGCAAAGTTTGAATGTTGAAGGCAAAGAACAATTTCTAAAATACTTCTATTCTCTTTTAATGGCTTATTTGACTGGCATCACACCAGTGAATGCTAGAATCATGCTCCATCTCTATGAGAAAAATAGAATTATTGAGCATCATGGTTTGGCTTCTGTAAGCTATGATGAAGTAAATCACAGGTTCCAATTATTATTTACATCAGGCGAAGTCTTGTATGCTGCAACTCTTATTGATGCAACTGGATATCGTTACAAACCAGATCCCAATAGTGTCAAGCCCATGTTATTAGACAAGCTGGCACAAACCGGATTAATAAGCACTAAGCCTTATGGTGGCATCCATTTAACGGATCATTATCAAGTGATCGATACACACGGAAAGGTACATGAAAATCTAGTTTGTATAGGGCCTGTAGCAAATTACAATCATCCTGTTCCTACGCCCCATTCTTCATTTATGGTTTATCGTGATGTAGATTTGGTCATGGATCAATTTGCTTCTACATTTCATGTGACTGAAAATAGGTCCATCAAGTCTACCCCTGAATGTTTTCAATAAAACGCTCTAGGTTTTCTATAATTGATAATAGATTCTCATTTAACTGGCTAACTTCTTTATCGGGTAAATTACCAGCAGACAAATTCTGCATCAAAATCCCTTGCTTTTCTAATTCACGACAAGCATGTTTCGCTTTTTCAGTAAGAAAAAAATGATAGCAGCGTTTGTCCTGTTCACTTCGAACACGTATGATAAGCTGGTCTCTTTCCATCTTATCAAGTATACCTGCTACGGTAGGTTGTTTCAGTCCCGCGCTTTTTGTGAGCTCCATTTGCGTTTGGCCGTCCCGTTCCCACAAGCGAACCAGAAAAATAGTCTGACTATAGGTCACACCAAGTTCTTCAAGGTTGAGATTTGAAACACGTTCAAATAAGCGAGCTGCTTTTTTAATCAAGACGCCAGTATGTTCATTCAAGTTAAATGTCATGGGTAATTCCTTTTTTCGCTATTATATAGGCAACTATATATATTGACAATATCGTATTCCCTTACTATCATGGCTGCACTTTTTGTGTTTATAAAGGGATTTAATGATGTTCAAAAAAAGCTACAGCCTATTCATTGCTCTATCGATTTTCAATGGCCTCACTTATTCCTCTTCTATCAACACTACGTTAGCTGTTGTTGAAGAAAATGCCGATCGTATCAGTTTCTATAATCCCGATACAGGTACAAGAAAAGGTAGTCTGAAACTTGCCTTCCTTCCTCATGAGATTGCTGTTACAAAAGATGGAAAGACGGCTTATGTCAGCAATTTTGGTATTAGAGACTACGACAGTGGCTCTGGTGTACCCGGTGTTTCCATTTCCGTTATCGATTTATTAAATCAAGTCGAGAAATATCGACTATTTACTTTTGAATCACTAGAAAACAACGACTATTCAGACATCGATAGCGCGCCTCATGGTGTTAAGTTAAGACCTCCTTTTGAAAAACAACTTTATGTTAATGTGGAAAAGGGTGGAAAGATTCTCGTCTTCGATGTTGATACCAAAACCATCGTCAAAAAAATTGCGGTTAGTCCTAATACACATAATCTGTTTTTTTCTAATGATGGAAAAACCTTGTGGTTAATGGCGGGTAAAGATGGCGTCATTCGAATCGATCCTGATTCAGGAGTAATTACTGGAAGCCTCACATTGCCCTCAGCTGTACGGGGTTTAAAATATACGCCAGATAATCGTTCCTTGATGGTATCGGCTGTCAATCAGATCGTCTTTATTGATCCCGATACCCTCGCCATTAAAAAACAATTAACTAATTTGAATCTAGGGCCGATTCTTTACTCAGATATTACGCCTAATCAAAACTATGTATTAGCACCCGCGCCCTTTGATCACCAAGTTGCAGTGATTGATGTTAATTCAGGCCAAGTGATAAAACGATTAGTCACCGGATTAAATCCAATTAACGTTTTAATTGATCCAGAGGGTCAATATGCGTATGTGTCTAATGCAACAGACAAGCATTTATCTAAAATAGATCTGCATAGTTTTGAACTCATCTCTATTCCAACCCATGCTGGACCAAATGGTTTAGCATTCGTCCCTGAGTTTACCCCAAGGACACAAAAAAAACTACGCATGGGGGTTGCTTTGCCATTGACAGGGAGTGATGGCCCTAAAGGGCGTGAAATGCTAAGAGGATATGAATATTGGAAAAGTACAGTTATCAAAAGCGGCGGACTTTTAATTGACAATCAAGTTTATGATCCCGATATTGTTTATCTAGACACTGAATCCCAGAAAGATAAACTCAAAAGCCTGACTCAGGAATTGCTCAATCAATATCAAATAAAAATATTGTTATCTACCTATGGTATTGATAATTACAATCTTGAAAAAGAGATAGCAGAAGCAAACCAAATTATCCTTACCCCAGCACCTGGTGAAGAAATACTTTGGAAACCTGATACTATTGCTCGGGGTTATGATTATTTTGTAACAACAAACCTTTATGAGAAAGGCTATGTTACACAGTACAATTTTAAACCAACCTCCTGGTCAGCAATGGCATCCGTCATCGGATTGAAATTCCAAAATGCTTCTCAAACAGCAAATACTTTAGATTATCAACAAATAACAATTGTATTAAATGAGGGAGATTTTCACCTATTTTATCCCTAAAACCTCATACAAATTGGATAGAACTGAATCCATATATTAAGGATTATTTATGAAACTAAAGATTGAACATGGCTATGTTGAAATATGTAAGCGGTTATCTCAACTGTCAACGTCCTTAATCTGTGATGCCTTACCTAGTGTGCGTCTCATGGATTCAGATATCCATTCTTTTAACACATCGCCACAAACAAGAATTGTAGGAAGAGCTTATACAGTTAACTCAGCTCAAGATTCTTTATCTACCATGCAGGCTTTGGATGACTTGCCTAATTTTATGCTTGCTCTTGGTTGTTCTGATGACCGAGTTCCCATTTTATTGGTTATCGCTTCTTGCGGCACCAAGCTTGCTGTAGCAGGTGGCATGTGTGCAGATGTGGCGAAAACGAAGGGTTTTGGTGGCATTATTACTGATGGAAATTGTCGAGATATTTCTGAAATCAGAACAACAAATATCCCTTTTTTTGCTAAGGGACAATGCGCCAAATCAGGAAGTAAAAATAAAATTGGCAGTATAAGAAAACCAATCAATTGTGGTTCGGTTGAAGTAAATCCTGGTGAGCTGATATTTGCTGATGAAGACGGCATTATTGTCATGAATAAAGAAGAAGCAGTTAATGCTATTAATAAAGCAGAAGAAATTAAGAAAAAAGAAGCGGCTGCCCTCACTCGAATTCATGAAGGTGCTCGTTTTGATGAAATTTGTAATCTAAAAGAACACATGGAAAAGCTAGAAAATAATGAGGCATCCAGTCTAAAACTAACTGTTTAAAACTAAGGAATTAAAATTATGTTTTTCCATCCCAAGATGCTTTTTATGTTATTTATTTTATTCGTGTGTACTGAAGTACTAGCACATAATGAAGATTATGTCTTTGATCCCAATGATCCACATCACAGTCTTTATATTCCTGATGCAACGATGAGATCTCCTGCTATTTTATTATTGCACGCGAGTACCGGTATCGAAAAAGTTAATTATGATTGGGCCACCCGATTAAAAGAGCATGGATACGTAGTCTATATGATAGACAGTTTTAAACCCAGAGGTTGGGAAGATCGTCGCTCAGTAGGCTGGGAAAGAGCAACACAAGCACAACTTGATGATATCGTTCCTGCCTATGAATATCTTAAGCAGCTTCCTTCTGTTGATCCTGACCGAATAGGACTTTTGGGATTCTCTATGGGAGGCTTTGATGTATTGAAAATCATGGCGTTATCACAACAAGATCCGAAACCTTACCAAAAGCTCTCTTTTAAAGCAGCGGTTTCTTTTTATGGCGTATGTCATCGACTTGAAGAAGGAACAAAACTAAGGGCAATCACCAAACTATTTATTGGGGAAAATGATGATCGTGCAACTACCCAAGATTGCGTTCAGTTAGTCGAGCAAAGTACTGGTAGCAATCAAAATGTTTCCATCCAAATTTATGCAAATGCAATGCATGGATTTGATAACTTTGAGTTTCCTGTCTCAAAAGAAGTCATTGACGAAAAAGGAGAACATTATCATATTGGTTTTAATGAAGCAGCAAGAGCACAAGCATTGAACGATTTACCCGAGTTTTTTGATGGCTATCTCAAGCTAAACCCTGAGAATAAATGAACCAATGGTGTTTTTATGATTATTAATAAATTAAAAATCTTTGCTATAAGTTTGCTTCTATCAATTATTAACAATAGCTATGCATTTATTGATGAGCAACAAAAAATGAATAAACAAATAGTTACTGAGTTTTATAATAAAGCAATTAATCAAAAAAATTTTGAAGCAGCATCAAAGTACCTGGGAACAAATTATAAACAACATAATCCTGCTGCCGCTGATGGACCTGAAGGTTTAAAAGCGTTTATTCAATATTTAATTGAATATTATCCTAATTCTCATAGTGAAATTAAAAAAATTTTTACTGATGGGGACTATGTTATTCTTCATGTACATTCTATTCGTGAACCTGGCACTCGGGGTAGAGCTATTTTTGATTTATTCAAATTAGAAAACGGGAAAATCATAGAACATTGGGACGCGATACAAGATATTCCGGTAAAATCAGCTAATTCAAATAGTATGTTTTAATATCATAATAATGAGCCACATCAATTATTAAAAAATAAGATATGCTTGCTCAATAGAATAAAAAATTTATTATTTCATGTTAAGATGTGTAGCTTTATAAGTAGATTTACCACATAGAGATCATTATGAATCCAAGTGCTATTCAATTAACTCAAAATCATGGAGGGCCGCTCCATTATCTCGGAAATAGGTACCTTACTCTGCCTGATTTGACAGGGCATATGTCCCCTGATACTAGCTGGTTGAATGAACATTTCTCTGTATTATTGGCAAATAATAAGGGCCAAAAATACAAGAAAGCCATTGAGCCTTTTGCAGGTTCTGCTTCCTGGAGCATGGCTGCAATGGAAGTTGGCCTTGCAGAAAAATATATTATCAACGACAGCAATAAAATTCTGATTCATACACTGCAATTAATTAGAGACAATCCTGCTCTTATCAAAGCTTCTTATGCTGCTTTAATAGAAAAATATAATGTTTCCATATCAAAGAAAGATTTTTTTCTTGAGGTGATTGAGAATTACAATCAAACAACTGAGCATGAAGAAAAATCTTTGATACTTCCTTTTATCATCAATCATTCATGGGGCGGAATCCTTTTTTATGATAAGGAATTGAATATTATCTATCGCGAAGGTGAATTATTTGAAGGAAAAAACGCCAATCGATTTCTTGAACATGCGAATTTGTCGTTGGAAATGTTCTTGAGTGAAATTGATCGAGTATCTAATCTACTTAATGCGAATCAGGTTTCATTCAGAAGTGGCGATTTTATGGAGGTAATTTCTAGTGCGGCACCTGGTGATTTTGTGGCGCTGAATCCTCCTTATCCAGAGAATGAACACTCAACGTTTAAAAAAGCTGGGATGTATATTGAACTTTATTCGCCTGAAAAACTGCATCAAAATTTGGTTCACATCATTCAACATTTTGAAAGCCAAGGTATTCATTATTACATGACTTATGGATTTTATAATCCCAAATTCAAAAACTATGTCTTAACTAATGAAAACCAACAACCAATTAATTACTTTCGTGTTCTAGGCTATGAGCATTGTGCTTTTGGAATAGGCCTTGATCAAATGTATTTTACTTCTCAATTTTCGATTCCCAAAGGGATAAACATATTCAAAGCAGAAGAGGTTTTGGGAACCCAGGATATAACACCTGAAGAAGCGCTTGAACAATTTAAGCTGCTTTCCAAAAAATGTTTTGCTGTTATTTACCGAGCATTTATTAAACCTGGGCTTGAGATAGAGTACCAAAAGGCTTGGCATCAGGTCGCTTCCTATTTTGTGACATATCGCGGTGCGTTAGGTTCTTGTCTGCATAAAACTAACGATGGTATGTGGCTTGCTTATTCTCGTTGGCCTGATAAAGCGACTCGAGATGCTTCTTGGCCAGGCGACAATGCACCATCTGAGATGTTACCCAATGAAATTAGAAAAGCGGTTATAACCATTCAAGAGAGTATTGATCAAACGCAAAAACTACCCGAAATTACTATGGAAGTTGTCAATGATTTATTGTATTCAAACTAATTTAAAAGATATAACTCATGAATCAATCGCAAATGAATTACCAACTAGAGCTTGTTATAGACCCCAAGGTACTAGAACAGCAAGATAAAATTATTCGTGATGGGATAGTAAATTTTAATGCTCCTTTTACGGGAACCAAACCAGAGCGTTACTCAATCTATGTGAAAGATAACGAAGGTACTATTATTGGCGGAGCTATTGTGTATGCTCATAAAAGTTCAATATACGTTGACGTCCTCTGGGTTAATGACGAATACCGTGGTCTTGGTATCGGTGCTGAGCTATTACGCAACGTTGAAGCCGAAGCAATTAAACGAGGAATTCCAGCATCAACATTAGATACTTTTTCTTTTCAGGCAGAAGGATTTTATTTAAAACAAGGCTATCAGCATTTAGGAACAATTAACAATTATTTAGAAGGGCATGATCGGATCTATTTGAGGAAACAATTGTAGAAAGAGCGAAGGCATATCCTCCATAAGAGAATTATGCCTTGAAATATAACAGAACAAACGAAGCATCTATTCTGCAAAGTTGAATTTTTATTGGCACTGATCGTAAAAATTCATAAATGAATTAGAAAGGAAAAGGAGGTAGCTGATTCCTATCTCTAAGCCAGAATGGATGATGCCATTCTTCATAGATGGAAATGGGCATATTGCTTTGCTTAAATTCATCAAAAGATAAGTCGCAAAGAAACCATTTAAGGAATTCCGCGCAAGTTTCTGGACTTATTAATTGACCGGACTGATAAGCCTCATCAAACATTTTATGTAAATGAAATGAAGTCGTTTCTCTTAAAATTTTTTGAATTCTTGTATCCACTTCCCC
>NZ_CM001373.1:461429-474293 GCF_000236165.1 Fluoribacter dumoffii NY 23
TTTTTTGAATTCTTGTATCCACTTCCCCTGGAATAACACAAGACACACCGATATTTTTCTCGGCTAACTCTTTTCTCACAATAGCAGTTACTTCATCCAAACCCGCTTTACTGGCACAGTATGTTGAACTTTCTTTAAGTTTCAAAGTGGCTGCTCTTGATGTAACAAATAAAATCCGAGACTTCTCAGGCATCCGTACCGCAAGAAGTGCTGTTAGTTTCATTGGAGCTAATAAATTAACCTGAAACACTTCATCAATACTGTCACAATCATATTCAGTTAATGGACGTGGAGGGCTTTTCATTCCGGCATTTTGAACTAAAAGATGAAGTGGTATTCCAGATTCATTAATAATTTTTGCAACCTGTTCAATATCACTATTGCGGGTAAAATCCGATTGAATTGGAACAAAACGAGGAAATAGCGCTTTAGTATCCTCTAAGCTGCTCACATTTCTTCCTGTTCCATAGACAACCCAGCCGTCACCTAAAAGAATTTTAGCGAGTTCAAGACCAATTCCATGGCTGGCTCCGGTCACTAATGCCGCTTTATTATTGTTGATGTTCATCATGAAGCATTCCTTGAAACTTAAGTGAATTTCGAGCGATATGGTAATCAAAGTTGAATAAAGTTAACAGCTTATTCTTAATTCATGTGTTACTAATTGAGTTAATTCTCTAATACTCTCTTTGACTTGAATAATAGTAGGCAAAACTTGAATAACTTGTTCAATACCAATATCCTGTTGCTCTTTATCAGAGCAAAAAGAACGCTCTATATTATACACCAGCCAATTGATCCAATTACCAAGAACACCATAAAAGGCAGATTCTAAATGATCCTGATTTATTGTTAATCCAGATGATGCATATATTTTTAGCATTTTTATAAATAAAGATTTATGAAACAATGGGGTAGTAATTCCACTCCAATCAAAAGCACAATTGATTATTTCATAAGTGGGATTAAGTTTTCGCGCAGATTCCCAATCGATGAGAAACGGAGCATCATTTTTATCCCATAGAACATTCTTCTGATCGAGATCACCATGGCTTACTACACTGCTACTTTGTAGAATAGGTATTGCTTTTTGATAGAGATTGTTAAGCTCAATGATTACTCGGTGATTACTTTTTAATTGCTCCTTAAACACCAAGTTTTTGCCTGCTGACTGGTCTATTAACACACTAATTTTTTCATTAGGATGAATATCAAATTCTTGAGCGCTCAGCTGGGGAACATTAAGATTAATGTGATGAATTTTAGCCAAGAAAGTGGCTATTTTAAGTGCATGCGGCTCAGAGGTAGCGTCTTTATCCA
Source organism: Fluoribacter dumoffii NY 23 (assembly GCF_000236165.1). NCBI lineage: Bacteria > Pseudomonadati > Pseudomonadota > Gammaproteobacteria > Legionellales > Legionellaceae > Fluoribacter > Fluoribacter dumoffii. Next base: position 462,750 of record NZ_CM001373.1, read on the forward strand.
ATGCTTTTGCTGTTATCCAAGGGTAAACAAGAAAAGCCTCATCTTCTGAAAGGATTAAGTAATTATTTTCTAATTTTAAAGCATGAACTGCGGGAATAGTACGCTGGGAAAATTGGAAGGCGATCTCTTCTGTCAATTCATATTGGGATTTAACTTCTTCAGTCAATTGGATGCTGCTATTGAGTTGTTTTACAGCAAATTGTGAGCCATTGCACTTCAGATACCACATTTTATGTAAAAGACCGCCATAGACTCTTTGAGGCAAGTCACAAGATTGGTTCATCTTTAATTTTTTACAGATTGTTTCTAGTTGACTTCTATTCACTATGAGCCGCCTTAAGAATTCCTTGTGTCTCTGACTCTTCATTAAAAAATTTAACAAAAAAGGTTTTGCTTAACTTGGGATTTTTTTTATTGATTCTCGTAAATTCGGCTATGAAGCCGCATTTCTTATAAAACTCTGGGGCCTGAAAAGCACTGGTCACTAAATTGATATTATTAAAGCCCTGGCCTTTGAAATGATGTTCTAGAGCATGCAATAACTGCTTGCCATACCCTTTACCACGTTGAGTACTGTCTACCCAAATATCATCCACATAAATTTCTGAAAAGGCTGTAAAGGCATTAATCACACCAAAAACTTCCCCTTGGGCAGAAGAAATGGTTACTGAAAAACGTCGATAATTGACGTCAATACCATGCTGAGTTTCATAGGCAATAAATCCTTTTGTCATGCGTTTTTCCGTAGCTTCATCAAGTTCATCAACAAATTGGATTTGATATTCTTTTTTGCCTTCTAAAGGCTCGCTGCATTCATGTGCTGTACTATCAAAATGAAAAATAACTCGTTGCGGTTGATGCGGATCATAATTGATTGTTTTAATTTCTTCCTGGAAATTGCCCATTGTAATTTTTGAAATAGTTTTGCGCCAAAAACTAAGCCCTCGCTTATTTTCGGGAATCACAGAAACTTCCCATAAGCCTGGATGCATTTTCCAAAGTTCAGAGGAAACCAAAAAACCTAGACCTTTGCCTTGAAACTTGGCAGTAATGAAAAACTCGCCCATATTCCACTCAGTATCTGGGTAAATTCCTTCTTGGTTTAATAGAGCAAAACCTGCCAATTCATTACCAACTTTAATCAGAAAGGCTTTTCTTGTCGGCTCTTCAAAGTAATTTTTAAAGTCAAAGCTCTCATACAGACCATCGGAAGGCAAAGCCCAATCATCTGAAATAAAACCACAGTCACGCGAGAGTTCATATACATAAAATCGTGCCATGTTTTGGATGGTTGGATAATCATCTAATGTTGCTATCTCAACTTTTAAAACAGATTCTAATTCTTTGATGTTCACATTACCTTCCTTAAATACAGTTTTGCCGTACGGGGATGAGCAGTCTAGCCGACGCTTTAGGACTCCAGATTAACTCTATCTTTGGGTAAACGAGGAGATGAAATTACCAAAAAAGAAACCGAATGTTTGGAGCAGTTTTTGACTTTATGGGCAACCCCTATTTTAATTCTCATTCTTTCCTGTTCCTGTAACACCTGTTCATAATCTTCAAACTCAATAACCAATTGACCTTGCAAACAATAAAAAAATTGTTCTGTTTCCTGATGATAATGCTTTACCTCGCAACTTCCTGCAGGCATCGTTTCATAAATAACACTAAACTGACCATCATTTTTTAACCACCATCCATCAGAACCTTGTCCCCACTTAAAATAAGGCGCATTGTTTATTGAGACAACCTCTTTTCTCACTACAGATTCTAATACAGGCAATTTTGGTTTTTGACTTAAGCTTGAGACTGAATCACCATTAAAGAGTCCGATATCTCTTGTTTCCTGAAATTCTTTGCGCAAAAAATAAAAAATAGATTTTTTTTGAAACCCGTGCCGCTCAAACTCAAGTTTAAATCCTAATTTTTTATAAAATTCTATTGCTTCCCAATCCATGGTGTTGACTGTTGCAAAAGCACAAGCTTTTTCATTGCCATACCTTAATGCCGCTTGCATGAGCTTTGTTCCCCATCCTTGATGTCTGATGGACTCACTCACCCAAAGATTATCGATATGAAGACCTCCATAGAGGGTTCCACCACTACAACCACCAATAATGCTATTGTCTGCATCACGAATAAAGCATGCAAAGAAATCTAAGGATTCGAAGCCTCTTTGTTGTTTGGCGTACTCCTTAATCCCATTCATTAATATTTGAACATCATCAGAATTTGGATTTTCTAAAAACGATAATTTTAAAGTCATTTAATTTATTCCACTGTAGGAGGCCAGGCACCATGATCCACATAACTTGCCTCATCACTTCCTGACCAAGGTGGCATAGTAACGCAAATAAACACCAAATCTACTGCATCACTTCGATATTGAAAATGTATTCCCAAGGGAATATCGATGCTGATTCCAGGTGTTAGAGGAGTAATACTCTCTTCATCGTTCAACTTACGCCAAATTGCACCCTCACCAGAAAGGACATGCCAAAATTCAGATACAGTTTTATGACGAACTGCTTTGGAAATTGTTCCTGCCTTCAAAGTACAGTGAGCCATTCCACCTAAATGATTATTCATCAGCAATCGAACTTCAGCTCCTGCTGGTGAAGTGTGTTGATATTCTTTAGGTATTTCTTGTGTTTTCATTCATCACCTCAATTATTTTCTGCATTCAAAAACAATGCTTTCATCTGCTTCTTCAGGCGACGCCAGTCGATCAAAAGCTTTAACCATTCGTACCTCACTAAAACCAATCTCAGTAAGCAAATTAAGTAAGAAAGAAGTATCTTGATAAATGCGAATTTTGTATTCCTCAACCTCTGTTTGCACTACACGGTTGTTATCAACCAATTCGTATTTGCCAACAGAGTAACATACTTCATTATCAAGCATGGCTAATTGGCTGAGTACTATAAGCGTTCCATCTTCTTTAGGCCATCTTGAGCCTCTCCATATACCTAATTCTTTAGGAACTGCTTGAAGTGTTTCTATTTCAAATACAAATAGTCCTTTATCTTCCAAGTGCGCAAAAATGGTTTTTAAGGCTTTTTGAATATCCGCCTTTTTTGTGATGAGACCGAATGAACCACAAGGTATAAAAATTAAAGAATATTTATCGGATTGATTTAAATTTTCAATAAAACCATGCCAGACTTTTGGCTTAATGTTTTTACTAGTAGCTTTTGCATGCAGTCGCTCTAGCATTGGCTGACTTGCATCAAAGCCATGAACGTCAAATCCTTCTGCAGCCAAAGGTAGTAAAAATCGACCGGTGCCGCACATAGGTTCTAAAATCAAGCCATTAGCCTCTGCAGCATAGCTTTGATAGAATGAGTATTCATCTTGTGGTGCATTAGGTTTACTTAAATCATATACTTCCGTACAAAGGCTCTGATAAGTATCTAGTTTTTTCATAGGTTCCTCATTGAAATCCAATATCATTAAATATTCGTCATAGAAGGTATCATTAATTTTAAGTGCTTTAGGTATCATCAGCCATCAGCAAAGACGCCCAATACATACTCTTTACTTAATCCATTTTGAAAGTCAGCATCGGACATAAGCACTTCCTCTTCATAAGAAGAGCCAAAAATCTCAGGCGAATTTTTTAGTGATTCTAATCGAAATGATTTCCATAGTTCCCAGTCTTCTTGCATTACCTTTTTATCTTCATAAACTGATCTCCATCACCGTTACAGGATGAGATTTAAATTCATCCATACTGATTTCTTTCCAACCAAGATACCTATAATACTCAGGGATGGTAGGATCAAGAGCAAACAAGTAAAGTTTTTCAAAGCCAAGTTCTTTTGCTTTCTCTACTGCAGCATTAACTAACATTTTTCCGATTCCCTGTTTTTGATATTTTGGATCGACCGCTAAATCACCAATCCAAGGTCCTAAATCTGGCCTAACATCTTCGTTTAATTGCAAAGTACAAGAACCTACAGGAATTTCGTCATATAGCGCAATATAAGTAAAAGGCATATCTTGGTTCAGCTCTTCATAATACAAAGATTCAATTTCTTCAATTCCAATTTCTGGCATCCAGATTTTACCTAAAACTTCATGCCAAATCTTAGCAAGCGTTGGAATACAGTCTGAGTATTGTTTCAGGTAAGCTATTGTTATCATCATAATACCTATAAAATTAAAATGCATCCTCGTGGCAAGGCGTTCCTTGATGAAATACCATTTGCCAACGATTGTGTTTGTATTGCCAGAGCGAAGAACGCAAAGAACTTTTTGAGGCGACAGTAACCTTATAAGTTGCCAATATGTATTCGGATGATAGCTCTAAAACTGAAAAATTATTAACCAAATAGCTTTTTGGTTCTTCTTCAGGAAGAGAATCAAGCAGGTCATGCTTATTGTAAATTAAACCAGAAGCTCCATACTCGATGAATTCATCAGCAATTAGTAGCTTTAGTTGTGTAATCGATCTTCTTGTTTGCGGATTTAAAAGAGAAATCTCTAACTCATAAATCAGTTGGTGTTCTTGTTTCATAGCGATTTTCTCATCTGAAAAACGTTGAGACTTAAAAGCAATTATGCCCTATTATGAATAAGATGATATCTTTAGGGTGAGCACAAGCTATTTTAAAATGAACTAAGATTTTACCACAGTTGCGTGATAATTTTTACTAAGTGTTTGGTGTGTGTTTGGTGTGTGCTTGGGGTGCAGCACTCAATCGGTTGGAGATTGAGACGACATCCCGATAGCGAATTAAATCATAAATGATAAAAGTTATATCTTTGTAAATAGAGTTGTTAGGATCGTTTTTAGTCGCAAAACATTACTAAGAACAATTGTCCTAAACGGCTAGCATCCTCTTCCTCCAGATAGAGGTTTCCTTTATAAACGTGGACTAATGTTTCAACTGGTAAATCAAGAACATAAGCTAAATGTTCAATATTTGATTTACTAAATCGCAGCAAAACTTCAATCCATAGTTTTTGTTTACATTTGTTTTGAGCAAAATTAAATCGAAAGCCATCGTTAAATTCAACAATACATCCCATGTTAAAACTCCGTGTAAATATTATGACAACATGGTGGAGTATAAAATGTTCAGCAAGATATCCTATCCCCAAATTTGGGTATTTTACGATAATAGTCCTAAACGAAATGCTTTTGAGACTGCTTCGGTAATATTAGCGCAGTTCATTTTAGTTCGTATTGATTTGGCATGGGTATTTACTGTTTCACTGGATAGATGGAGGTATTCAGAGATTTTTTTTATAGTCATGCCCTTGGAAATCATAGTTAAGCATTGCAGTTCTCTTGGCGTGAGTTGGGATAGTGTTTTTTTAACTGCTTTTCGCATAATTACATTGTTTCTGAACTCTTGATCATTAAACAGCGCTAACCATTTTTGATTTGGTAGAGCCGTTTTTATTTCAGGCAACATCGCATCAAGAAAAAGGCATATAAATTGTTCAAACGGATCTCTGACTTGGTAGTAAAGCTTTTGGGGATCTGCTATTTTTTCAGAATGATAAGCCTCTACAATTAAATCACATTCATCGCATTGACGAATCATAGCGAATGTGGTGCTTAATCTGTAACGGTCTTCCAATATTTGAATAATGGGAATCTGCATTGCATCATACTTTATATCTCGCTGAATAAAAAACTCTTTGCCATTATAAATGCTGCGGTCATGATCAACATCTCCACGATACAATCCTTCAGTTCTATACGGAATAGCCCAAAGATATAGATTTGAAATGTAATACCGTTGACCGCCGTGAAAAAGCATTGAAATAGAAAAATTAGATATTTCTTTTGGGCAATTTAATTTCTCAGTTAAGTGATCAATTTTAGCACGAAACCGAATTGAGTCTGATAACTCATTATAATCATTTAAGTTAACACAAATAGTTCCATCTTCATCAACACTATGCATTGCTATACCTGTAACAGCAGTACTACTTACAGCCAATCATTTAATATTTGGTTCATTTTTTCCGGTTGCTCCAACATAGCCATGTGACCACATTGCTCAATATAAATGAGTTTGGAATGTTTTATATTCTTTGCCATATGCTCTGAACGCTCAGGAGGCATGACATTATCCTCCTTACTGACTATTAACAGTGTCGGGCATTCAATTGAAGGTAATAAAGTTGAATGATCTGGTTTATTTAAAATGGCGTTGAGTTGATTTTTATAATTCTCGACCCCAACTTCCATTGCCATTTCTTGGGCTAGAGGCAATAGTTCATTGTGCTTTTGTTTATCAAAAATTGAATTTTTAAAGATGAGTTTGATTAAAAAATCAAATTTTCCTTTACTCATTAAATCAAGCGAGCGCTCACGTTCTAATCGCCCCTTTTCAGATACTGATTTGGCCGCAGAATTAATTAAAACAAGTTTCTCTATACTATTGGGAATATGCCGGTACAATTCAAGGGCAACATAACCGCCCATCGAAAATCCAATTAAAGTAAATTTTTTAGGGGCATGTGGAATGAAACGATTAGCTATTTCTTCAATCGAATCGCTGTCAAGCACATCAACGTACCTTAATTGCTTGTCCCGCTGAAGAAAAAGTTCTTGTTGCTTCCAGAGCTTTGGAGTTGCCAATGCTCCAGGAATGAGTACTATATCCTTGTTCATAGTTTATGATCACATTATTTACAACCCTTATTAAGATATCCTATGGTGACAATAATTCAAGCAAAATTCGAGCATTTGAATCAAATTTATGCAATAATCCTGGAGCTGGCAAAGTATGAGAACATTCTGGATAAAATTAAAATAACGGAATCACAGCTTGGTGAACTTCTTTTTTGTGATGAGCCTAACCATTTCATCGGTGTAGCTTTGGTGGAAGAAGAAATTTGTGGCTTGGTGATGTTTAATTACACCCAAAATAACATTTGCGTCAATGTAACGCGGGGAATTTATATTGAGAATTTATATGTTTCTCCTAAGTATAGGCGTCAAGGAGTTGGATGTGCTTTATTCAAGTATGTTGCATGTAAAGCAACTGCTCATGACTGTTCAAGAATAGAGTGGTGGGTATCTCGAAATAACCGAGAAGCCAGGCATTTTTATAAAAAAATTGGTGGGGTCGCTTTATTAGATTGGCAAATTTTTAAGTGTGACCAAATGGGTATTAATAACTTGTTGAGCATAGGAGTTGCTGATGAACATATCCTCTTCGAGTAAAGCATTATTCGCTGGCGTTTCTGGCACTGCATTACAATGGTATGACTTTGCGCTGTTTGGCTATTTCGCGCCAATTATTGCAGCGACTTATTTTCCTAACGACAATCAATTTGCTTCGCTTTTAAGTGCTTTTGGTGTATTTGCTGTTGGTTACTTATTAGCCCCAATAGGTTCACTATTTTTTGGCTATATTGGTGATCAGTTCGGAAGAAAACGTGCTTTAACTCTCAGTATTCTAGCTATGGCTATTCCTACAGCTCTAATAAGCGTTGTTCCTTCTTACCAATATATTGGAATTGCAGCCCCTCTTCTTATTACTTTGTTAAGGGTTATTCAAGGTTTTGTCGCAAGTAGTGAATTTACTGGATCTGCTATTTTTCTTGTTGAACATGCTAAGCCTGAAAACAAAGCATTTTATGGTTGTTTAACCAGCTCAGCTTACAGTGCTGGTTTGATAATGGCTGGCCTGGCAGCTTCATTCTTTACGGCTTCATTTATGCCAGACTGGGGATGGCGAATCGGTTTTGGATTGGCTTTGATTGCGGGCATTTTAATTTTTTATTTACGAACTCATGTTACTGAAACACCTGAGTATGCACATATTGCTCAATATGAGAAACGACGCTTGCCTTTTCTGGCGGCGCTAAAAGAAGCGCCTCTGGCAGTAGCTGGTATTATAGGGATAGCATGGTTGGTGAGTATCATGACTTTCGGAACCTATGTGTTTACTGCTACATACCTGCATAGTTATTTTCATATTTCACTTGGTTTAGCAACATTAATTATCACCATAGCTTTAGCAGTTGATGCCACACTTGAACCATTTACTGCTTTGTTAGCAGACAAAATCGGGCTATTAAAAGTAGTTCGATTGGGTATGGTGGGCATGTTGCTTTTGAGTATTCCCATTTTTATTCTACTTGCCACCGGAAACGTAGTTTTGATCGCTATGGGATTAGTTTTCATGTCTATTTTGATTGCTATTACTTACGCACCACTCAATGCCTATATGGTTTCTCTATTTCCTCATCAATATCGTTATAGTGGGTTTGGAGTTGCTTTTAATGTAGGTATTTCATTGTTTGGCGGTACAACACCTATAGTGATGATGTGGCTGGTAAATACAACCAATAATTTTATTTCACCTGCTTGGTATTATATGTTTGGGGCAATCATAGGATTAGGCTCCATAATGATTTGTGAACAAGGCCGAAGAAAATTGATACGTTTGGAATCTGCTTTAGTCTATTAAAAATGAGGTATTTATGATGTTGTTTAGTTCCGCTTTAGCAAAGCACAGACTTACTTTTACTCGATTAAGTGATTGTATGGAATATATCCCCCTTGCAGCCAAATGGGCTGAAGATGAATGGGGATACATACGAAACAAAGGGGTTGAATATCGGGAAGGCGTGATGCATACACTGAGCCGTGATGTCTATATTGGTACTTATGCAGGACAGCCTGTAGCAATGTTTGCTCTATTAGAACATGAATTTCCTAACCCACGTGGGTTAAGTGCACGTGAACTAATGTATGTCTATGTAGATAAAAATTATCGAGGACTAGGGTTTGGCAAACAGATTATTGAAGAAGCAAAACGATTAGCCACGGCGGTAGGTTCGGATTTGATTTTGCTAGATACGCTAAAGCCTAGTTTAAATCGATTATATGAAAAGCATGGTGCGAAAGTAGTTTGTGAGGGTAGCTTGTTCTCTCATCCAACAGATGTATTAAGTATGTCAATTTAATAATTTTTTAGGAATTTTATAAGTGGCCAAAGAATTAAAAGGAAATAACCAGGCAGACTTTGCTAAAGTGCATCAAATGATTACTGAGGCTAAATCCAGAGTTTGGCTACAAGTCAATAAAACTCTTATTCAGTTATATTGGTCTATCGGACAATATGTATCTAATAAAATAACACATGATGGTTGGGGCAAGCGTATTGTAGAAGAGCTAGCGGACTATATATCAATAGAGCTACCAACAATTAAGGGGTTTTCAGCGCGTAATATATGGAGAATGAAGCAATTTTATGAGACTTATCATGAGAATACAGAACTGTCGGCAGTGCTGACAGAAATTACGTGGACAAATCATTTGCACATTTTGTCTAAAACAAAGTCTATGGAAGAAAAAGAGTTTTATCTGCGTTTAGCTGCCAAACATCATTATTCTGAGCGTGATTTCTCAAGGTTAATAAACGTCGGAACATTTGAAAGAACAGTGCTTGCCGATCAAAAACTGTCAGCAGTGCTGACAGAATTACCTGATAGCAAGGGGAGGTTTAAAGACAGTTATGTTTTTGAGTTTTTAAATTTACCTGATGATCACAAAGAAAAAGATTTAAGACGAGCCTTGGTCGCAAACCTAAAAAAATTTCTACTTGAACTTGGTCCAGATTTTAGTTTGATGGGAGAGGAATACCCTTTGCAAGTAGGAATGAAAGATTTTCGTGTGGATTTATTGCTTTTTCATCGCGCGCTTAACTGTATGATTGCAATAGAATTAAAGTGCACCGAATTTAGTCCTTCGCATTTAGGACAATTACAATTTTATTTAGAAGTATTGGATAAAAACATAAAAAAAGCACATGAAAATCCAACGATTGGTATATTAATTTGCAAAACGAAGGATGAGGAGGTTGTTCAATATGCGATGAATAGACATGCTTCTCCAACGTTAATTGCAGAGTATGAAACCAAATTAATTAGTAAAGCGGTATTGCAAAATAAGTTACACGAGTTTGCATTACAGTGGGACAATGATGAATAGTAGGTATTCCAAATAAATTATTTTTCAAAAAATTAAAGAAAAACAATTGAACCAAATAACACGATATGTTTAAATAAAACAACAAATCGTGTTTTTTGGTTTTTAATATGTCTACTATCGCTTTACTACCTCGACTTATTCGTTTGAAAGATGTCCCTAAGTATATTGGTATGGACAGAAATCGATTTAATACTTTCGTAAGACCTCATCTTATAGAAATTCCTATAGGCAAACAAGGCGTGGCGTTTGATCGACTTGACCTGGATGCTTGGGTAGATCAATATAAGCAGTGTAGTGGGCGTCCAGGCGGCAAAGAGCAAAGGAGTACAAAGCCATGGGACGTAAACAAACAACAGGACTATTTAAAAGAGGCCAAGTTTGGCATATCGAAAAGCAAGTCCTTGGACATCGCATTCGAGAAAGCACTGGCACAAAGTCGCTCCAGGAAGCGGAGCAATACCTAGCCAGGCGGATCGAAGAGATTAGACAGGCAACGATTTATGGAGTAAGGCCAAAACGCAGTTTTAAAGAAGCTGCGGTGCGATTTTTAAACGAAAATCAACATAAAGCCAGCATTGATACCGATGCAATACTCCTAAAGTCTATTTGCCCGTTTATTGGTGATTTGACCTTGGAGCAAGTGCATATAGGAACATTGCAATCATTTATAAAAGCAAAACAGGAAGCGAAACTTAAAACGAAGTCAATTAATAATACACTGGAGTTAGTTCGGCATATTTTAAACGTTGCTGCAACTGAGTGGATTGATGAGAATAGTTTAACGTGGCTTCTGGTTGCTCCTAAGATTAAATTATTGCCAGTTAAGGATGCACGAGCACCATTTCCTTTATCTTGGTCAGAGCAATCAAGGTTCTTAGAAGCGTTGCCAGTTCATTTAAATCAAATGGCACGTTTTAAAGTTAATACAGGATGCCGAGAGCAAGAAGTATGTCAATTACGTTGGGAATGGGAAAAACGTGTTCCAAGTTTAAATACGAGCGTTTTCATTATCCCTAGCCATATTAATAGGGATGGTGAATTAAGACAGTTGGTAAAAAATGGGGAAGATCGGCTGGTTATCCTAAATGATGAAGCGAAAGCAGTTATTGAGGAGGTTAGAGGTATTCACTCTGAGTTTGTGTTTTCTTACAATGGAAAGCCAATTACACGCATGAACAACACTGCTTGGCGAAATGCGCGTAAAAAAGCAAATCTTAGTGATCTGAGAGTCCATGATTTAAAACACACTTTTGGAAGAAGGCTTCGAGCAGCTGGTGTAAGTTATGAGGATAGACAGGATCTGTTGGGGCATCGCTCTGGCAGAATTACTACTCATTATTCTCAAGCTGAGTTGAGCAATTTATTGGAGGCTGCGAATTTAATTATTCAAAGCCGACGAGAAAGTAAAGAGCTTACTATTCTGAGAGTAAAACAAGGTGGAACCCACACTATCCCCACAAAATCCCCACAGTGTGAAATTAGGGCAGTAGGTTAATTTAAAAATTATGAGTTAACTATTTGATTTTAAATCGATTAAATGGCGCGCTCGGAGGGACTCGAACCCCCGACACCTT
>NZ_CM001373.1:1074303-1260858 GCF_000236165.1 Fluoribacter dumoffii NY 23
GTTAATAAAGGTCTATGCAAAACCTAGAGTCGCTTAAAGCCCCATCCTTGTCTGTATGGGGCCCATTTAGATTACTTTGCCTGTTCTACTTTTATGTCTTTTGATTTGCCTTTTGCTTCTGCTTTTTTAGGTAATTCAACCCATAGCATTCCTTTTTTAAAGGTTGCCTTAGCTTTATCTATATCCACTGTTGAAGGTAAGGATATTGAGCGCTCATATTTACCATAACTGATTTCCCGAGAGAGGTATTTTTTATTATCATTTTTTTTAGATGTTGATTTTTCACCTGTTATCGTAAGCATGCTACCTGTAAAAGATACGTTAATATCTTTTTCATCCATGCCGGGCATTTCCATTTGTATGGTGATATGATCTTTATCTTCAACAACATCCATAGATGGAAGAAGATTTAATTTCTCGAACTGTTCCCAATTTTTGTTAGAGGCAAACATATCATAAAAATCATGAAATGCTCTATCCACTTCCTGCTGCAGACTCAGAAAAGGATGTTGAGAATGCTCCATTGAGAGCGGGTTTCCTTTCTTCCATTTTAATAATGTATTCATATTTTGACTCCGTCCGATATTATATTCCCTTAAACTCATTTAAAATACATCAAAATAAGTTTGATCTACAAAAGTAATTTGTCAAGCAGAATAGTTTTCATGATTTAGTCTAAAGTTTAATAAAAGTACTATTATTTGTTCCTATAGGGAAATAATTATCATGCGTGCTATGGTTTTGGAAAAAGCAGGACAAAAGCTAATCTACAAAGAGGCCAAAAAACCAATTCCCAAGAAAAATGAGGTGCTTATTAAAGTACATGCATGCGGCATTTGTCGAACCGATCTGCATGTAGTAGACGGTGAATTGCGATACCCCAAACTGCCGCTTATTCCAGGCCATCAAATCGTGGGGACAATCGAACAAATCGGTTCTGCTGTTACAAATTTTGCACTTGGTCAACGAATTGGCGTCCCATGGCTGGGAGAGAGTTGTGAGCGCTGTCAATTTTGTTTATCTGGGCGTGAAAACCTTTGTGATAAAGCCCGTTTTACTGGCTATCAGATTGATGGAGGATTTGCCGAATATTGTGTTGCTAATTTTAAGTTTTGCTTCCCAATCCCTGATGGCTATTCTGACTTTCAAGCGGCACCATTGTTTTGTGCAGGATTAATCGGGTATCGTGCTTTATTAAAAACACATAATGCCGAGCATTTGGGATTATATGGTTTCGGAGCAGCAGCACATATACTTATTCAGGTCGCGCAAAAACAAGGCCAAAAAGTCTATGCGTTTACCAGCCCGGGAGATACCCATGCACAGGATTTTGCATACAAGCTTGGAGCAACCTGGGCAGGAGACTCAGATAAAAATCCACCTCATCTTCTGGATGCGGCCATCATTTTTGCCCCGATAGGTGAACTTGTGCCGCTTGCATTACGTAATACAATAAAAGGTGGAACCGTGGTGTGTGCCGGAATTCACATGAGTGATATTCCTAGTTTTCCCTATGACCTCCTTTGGGGAGAGCGGACTCTTTGCTCTGTTGCAAACCTCACCCGAAAAGACGGGGAAGTTTTTTTATCCCTGGCACCTAAAGTCCCTGTTACAACAGAGACACATATCTACCATTTGACAGAAGTCAATCAGGCGCTTGATGACCTTCGCCATGGGCGCTTTACCGGGGCAGCGGTAATTTCCATCTAAATCTTAAATATAATTTATAGTGTTCTCTTGTAATTCCTATCTTGATTTACACGATGAGATTTGGGACTATCACTAGGGAAATCGATCGGATATTTTTATTAAAGGGAATCATCATGTATCAACAAGCAATAGTACGCACACCCTCTCCAAATTTGATCCATGGATTAACTTCAACTCCAGAATTCGGTCCCCCAGATTATGCAAAAGCTCTGGAACAACATCGACATTACATTGATGCACTAGTAAACTGTGGCCTGGAAGTGACGGTCTTGCCACCCTCCGATGCTTTTCCAGACTCATGTTTTGTTGAGGACCCTGCGCTTCTAACGGATAAGATTGCTATCCTGACCCGGCCAGGTGCGCTTTCCAGACAAGGAGAGGTGGATTTAGTTGAACCTTGCATTCAAACATTCTACAGAGGTCGTATCTGTAAAATTGAGGCTCCAGGTACCCTAGAAGCCGGTGATGTGCTGCAGATTGAAGATCATTTTTATATCGGCATTTCACAACGTACTAATACTGAAGGCGCGCAACAGTTAGTTTCTTTATTGGCGCAATACGGCTATAAAAGCACATTAATCGAACTTAAAAAGTTCCTCCACTTAAAAACAGGTGTTTCTTATTTGGGAAATGGATGCGTACTGGTTAATGGAGAGTTAGTGGAGCACCCCGCCTTTAATTCATTCAGGAAGCTCATTGTTGATGATACTGAAGCTTATGCCGCAAATTGCATTAGAGTTAACAATTCTGTCATTATGCCCGATGGGTTTCATCGCACCGTGAGCATGGTTCGCGGGGCGGGTTTTCAAGTAATCACAATTGATGTTGGTGAGTTTCGCAAGGTAGATGGTGGCTTAAGCTGTTTATCACTGAGGTTTTAAGAAGAGCAAAATCATTATGACTCTTAATAATATCTTGATTTTTCAATTTATTGCCACTAAGAACCTGCTTTACTTTAAACTTTAGAAAGGTTATAATTTGCACAGGATTTTGAATGCTGGAGTATTCCCTGTGCCCTCTACCCTATTACCCACCGAATCTATGCCTATCCTCAATAAAAACAGACTCGAACAGTTATTTGCACGCATTGAACGAAACAAGAACCCTAATACTACAGAAACAGACCCGTATTTGGCTATTCAATTTCTTTCACGCTTCGGATTAACCAGTGCCAAAAAGGTAATTGAATTCCTCCATACTCATGGCGGTACCGAAACCATTAATATGATAGTGCAAGAGATAATAAAGGAAGAGGCACAAATTCAATATGTCAGGGATACAAGTGAGGAACAAGTGCTCAAGCACCAACAGTTACTATTTCTTCTCATGGCATTTATTGCGAAGGATAAAAAACTTGCGCAGCATGTAAATGAAATTATTCAGAAACAAATTGAGCAAAAACTCAAAGAAATAAAAACTGTTGAAGCTAAGAAAAGTAGTTCAATTATAATACCCATACTGGATGAGAATATTCGAGCATACAGCAGTGCACTTCGTGCTGTGGATCAACATTTGAAAAGTTTGGAAGACGAGTTAGAGCAAATAGAAGAAGAGTTAAACGCTCTGGAAAATGAAGCAACATTAGCAGAGGAAAATCATGCTTATATGATTGATCATTTGGAGGAACTTAATGCATTCCTTCAGGCACCTTTGTTCAATAATCAACCAATCACCCATTTTGTAAGCCATAGCAATCAACAAATAGCGAATTTATCATCTCAACTCGCATTTCTTAGAGCACAGCATCCACCACAAACCGCTAACTCAAGTAATACCAGTAAATCAAAAGAAATAGAATCGCCTGTCGCCAGGAAAATTCGAATGCTACAAGAACGTCTTGATTTTTATAATGCGCAAGTCGTACAACCTCCTCAAAGTCCAGAACAGGTGGTTCAACAATTAATTGAACGTGCGAGATTTCGACTTGAAAAACAACAACGTTCCTCTGAGGAAACTTCCTCGGTTTACGAAGGAGAGTTGGAAGGATTAAGGCTACAAGAACGCGGCTTCCATCAGGCCTTACAGTATTTGAAAAATGAAAAAATTCTCCTGAATTCCCAATTGGAACGAGTTAACGATTTCAGTCAGGCACACTTCATTATTGACCCAAGTCATCAAGGACGTTATCGTAAACATGGGGATTCTTATATTTTTCTTCCAGAAAATATTAACACTGAGCGTTTGACCCAGGAAGACTTCTTACAGGCAAGACAAAACTATGAAAGATTGAGATCTGATATTTGCTGCGTGACTCCTCATTACCACGAACAAAGACAACAATATCTTGATGCTCTATTCAACCGAAGACAATGTCTTCAAGATCGAAGAATAAACTTCATAGATCGCATTGATGAAGACAAAGCAAGTAAAGTCCAATTACTCCATGCATTATCCAGTGCCAAAGCGCAACGTGCATTATTAAACCAGGGGAGTGAAGCACTAACACCTTTTACAATAACACCGAAACCCACTCGTAAACCTTCAAGACTGGATCAGCAAAACAGTTATTCCCTTATGATGAATAATTTAGAATGTTCAGTATCTTCTCCTGCACCTGCGCCATGTCTTAATAGGGACATTAGTAATCCAGGTACTGGATTTAATGACCGAGCTTCTCCTGTTCTAGATGAGTTACTAAGACGATTAGATGAAGTAAAACCTGAAGATACCAAGCTTCCTGAAGTAAGACTTGGCTAGGTAAAACCCTACCCATTTTAGCGAACTTGAATAAGATTCAATTTAAATATCCATAACCTATCTTACTCATAATCGAGGCATAATTGCCTCGATTATTTTAACATAATTGAAATTATATAGATTCTTTTGATAATCTATTTGACAAGATCTCGTCCGAATTGGTAACATCAAAGCGATTTATAATTTATTTCACATTCTGCAATATATATGAACAATAGTATGCCACATCAATTTTCTTTCAGGAACTCTGTTGAGTTGGTGCGTACTATTTCTTCTGTTATCTCAGTTATTGTTGTGGTGGTCGTGGTCTTTCTCTCCTCACCCTAGAGTTGCGTTTGATTATTGGCCTCTCTAGGGAGAAGGCTAAATAATCGAGTGATATGATTAACTACCTGAGGAGATTTACATGGAAAACGCGAATGATGCAGAAGCATCGCAGAAACACCAGCTACAAATTAGTTATCGCGCTATTTTTATCATCAGTTTATGTGCCGGATTTTTATTTTATAAATACATCCTGCAAAATTTTCCGAGTGTTATGCCCCAACAATTAATGGAGACGTTCCATCTGCAAGGATTAGGCCTGGGGGTTTTATCAGGGGTGTACTTCTGGACATATCTAATCGTGCCTTTATTTGTAGGGATTGTGCTTGACCGCTATGGTACTCGATGGGTTACCACAGGAGCGATTTTTTGTTGCGCTTTGGGAATTTATATTTTTTCTCAAGCTCAGGAACTTAATGCAGCCATTTGGGGTCGTGCTTTAACAGGAGTTGGTGTTTCTTTTGCCTCCATTGCATATTTCAAATTATCCGCAGTATGGTTTCCCAAAAAATATTACGCATTATTAACCTCGTTACTTGTCACTGCTGCGATGATCGGGGCGATTTTTGGACAAATGCCATTGGCCTGGTTAGTAAGTCAAATCGGATGGAGAGCCAGCTTAACTAATGTAGCCTGGCTAGGCATCATTTTAGCTATATTATTTTTGCTTATTGTTAAAGATAAACCTTCCTTTTCACCTGAAAAATCAACAAAAGAACCCCAGCCCTCTTCGAAAAATCCACATCTCTGGCAAGACATTTTATTAATTGTAAAAAATAAACAAAACTGGTTATTAACAGGATTTAGTGGCTTGGCATTCTCACCAATAGTTATTTTTTGCGGTTTATGGGGTAATCCATTTTTACAGAAGGCGTATCATTTAGATAAACTGGTTGCCCCTTCCCTTATTTCATTAGTTTTTGTAGGACTGGCAATTGCATGTCCTCTCTTTGCTTTATTCATCAATCGCATACAAAACCGTTGTGCGTTTATGTTTTACAGCACTTTGATCTCTGCTTTATCCATTACCTTGGTGATTTACGCACATCCCATGCCAATTTGGCTGTTGAGTATATTACTTTTTCTTTTTGGTTTTAGTTTGGGGGCATTTCCTATCGTATTTGTGATTGGAAAAGAATCAAACCCATTGTATCTGGCAGGGACAGCAACATCCTTAATTAATGCCAGCGATGCCTTCCTGGATGCGGTTACAGAACCTTTGATAGGAAAATTTCTTGACGTTTTTAGTAATGCAGGAGCCTCTCATGATTTTTCACTATTTAGTTATCATATAGCACTGTCTGTTTTACCTTTGTTCCAAATAATTGGAGCACTGCTAATGAGATGGGTTAAAGATGAGCATCGCTCATTTCATTCGTAACAGGAGCCTAACCTGGGAAATGCATAAGGCATAACCCGGGTTGTTTTAATCCCCAGAGCATGGGTTCGTTTAAACCATCTTATTCGATGCTTTCACAATGTACATAAACCCAGGCACATACACCGGAACTAAGGGTAACCTGAATCCTTTTGTAATCAGCCACCTCATAAGAATCTGCTTTTTCTAATTCTTCGGTACTCACATCAAAAACCATCCCTTCTACATTATCAGAGACTTTTCCAGTGTAAGTAATAATGGGATGTTCGTCTTCACCGCTGGCAGCAATGACCTGTGAATTATGAATTTTTACTTTAGACATACCAAAACCAGGAAGACTGTCTGTGGTGCCATATAACTTTCTTCCAAAGTTGCTTAATTGCACCGATTCATAGCGTAATGTGCCATAAGAAAAAAGTTTTTCCGTGTTCATAGTTGTTACCTTTAAAAAATACTCTGGGTCCATTCTAATTTAAGAAAGACAAAAAAGTTAGGGAATTGTTCTTAAAGTGAATCAGTTTTAGTTTTTCCCCTGCTAAATTCATGAAATAAAGTTGGAGACTATTTATACCGTTTACCAATAAAGAATCAGGTTGGGCTATTCTCTAAACTGTATTCATCTAAAGCCAATAAAATTTTTTCCTCAAGTGATTTGGCCTTTTCCAAACGCTGATTTACCCCATTAATAATAATGGAAAAGATAAATGTCTTTTCAGCAGGATTAATCATGAAGCCTGATAAGGAGGAAATATCATGCATTGAGCCAGTTTTGGCATATACCTTTTTCTCAAGCATGGTTTTTTTCATTCGATCCTTTAAAGTCCCTGAAACACCAGACTGGGGTAATGCTTTGAAAAAAACCGCTTTCATATTGGGATCATGATAAAGATCATTAAGCAAAATGACCATTTGTTCTGCAGTCACTAAATTATAACGGGTTCCCTCACCATCCACGAGATCCATTTGCTTAAAATCCAGATGCGTATGCTCAGAAAGTATTTTTTTAATTGCAAAAGCGCCTTGTTTATGGGTGCCCTTTCCAGTTAACGTGTAACCCAATTTTTTGGTTAAACTGTTTGCATAAAGATTATCTGACTGCTGCAGCATAAAAGCGATGAGTTTACTGAGCGGTTTTGATTGTAAGCTTGCAATAAAATCAGCCCCATTCGGGGTTTTTCCTGTAGTAATTTTTCCTTTGAAAGCGATACCGCTCTTGACAATAGCACTTTTGAGCACTTGCTTCACCCATAAAACAGGTTCAGGAACAGCAAGTTCGATTAATTTCGGATTTTTATCCTGGATCATACAACCATATATATGGATAGTATTATTGGGTTTCGTTTCAAGATTCAGGCTACAATGATCTTTTTCTTCCTCTTTACTCACGGTAATGACTTCATTGACAAGCGTCAGCACCTTAGGGAAATTTTTGGATTTGATTGTTGCAGTCTGACCTAACTCTTTGGCGCTAATTAGCTCATAAGCTACTTTATTTTCATTTAAAATTGCAGCGGTGTCGGGAGCAGCATAATACCATCCCAAATCGTCGTATGAAGTTCCACTTGGATAATTGGGGGGTTGGTATTGGGAGCTATCAATTATCAAATTACCTTTTATTGAGTTTATATTATTTTTTCTCAAATTTAGGATTAACGAGGTTAAATTATTTGCCGTTAAAGAGGGAGAGCCCGTGAATTGAAGATAATAATCCTGATTTTTCCGGGATAGCGTTGTTGTAAAACGATAGTCTGACTTTAATTGATAAAGGGCTGCGGCGGCTGTAAATAACTTTATGCCGCTTGCTGGAGACAAAAGTTTATCAGCGTTTTTAGTATAAACAACCTGCCCTGTTTGGGCTTCTTTAATAAGAATACCCACAGTTGCATGAGGGAGTTGATGTGCAATAATTCCATCTATTTTTTCTGAGAGTGTTTGAGAGTTGCCAATCTGGTTAAAGAAAAATGCAGCAAAGATCCCTAAATAAGTAGAATAGCGCACGACTTTTATCCTGATATGAACATAAAGTATAGCTTTACGCATTCAGAGCCGAAGTGCAACCCCTAATTTCAAGTATTTCACAGAGGATAAAACTTGCTTTATTTTTTTCTGATTCTCAGTATTTAAATACACGAATATCATTAAGTAAGAATTTTATCCTCAAGTATGGTAGCTGATTCCTCTGCAATGGAGTCTACATGCGCATGCCGCTCAGGACTCAACAATCTTTGGGAGGAATAAAGAATAAAAATACTTAAAGGTAACAATCCCAATACATCATAAGGGAACTTTAATACTCCTATGCCTCCAAAATTACCTAAATAGGACACTAAAAGCAGGGTAACCATATAAAATACGAACCAGTATAAAAGTGGACTATTATCCCAGGTGTTCTTACGATGATAGACACAATAGATAAGAATGCCGATTAATAATGCGATATCCAACTTCCATATGATTGAAAACCCGCACCAATACAACATTAAATTACAAAAATAAAAGGCAACATGAGAGCAAAATAATGCGCCTGAAAGCCTAAAGGGTCTAGGTGTTTGAGGCTGTAGTTTACGCATTGCCAAAAGGCATATAGGGCCAATACTGTAGGACAAAATACTTGCAGAGGAAAGAAAAGCGACTAATTTTTGCCATCCAGGAAACGGGAGAAATGAAAGCATCCCAACAAGTAAATTAGCATAAAGAGTAACGTAAGGAATTTTATGACGGTTTACCTTTAGGAATACTTTAGGCAAGTGATCATTTAACGCCATTCCATATAGAATGCGTGAAGTTGCCGCTGTATAGACTAGGGTTGTTCCAAATGGAGAAAACGCAGCATCGATTAATAGCAAAGTAGCCACAACACCTAGCCCTAAAAGCAAAGTGAGACCTACTAAAGGACCACTATCTCCAGGATAACTCAGGGCCTGCCAGCCGTGATTTAGGTATTTTTGGGGTACCGCAGCGATAAAACTTAATTCCAACATGAAATACAGAACAAATCCAATAAGTACCGCACCTAATATAGCAATAGGAATGTTTCGTTGAGGATTTTTTACTTCTCCTGCCAATATCAGGCCATTTTGAAACCCGGTAAAAGCAAAGGCAACACCTCCAGCAGAAAGAGCCGTGAAAATATTTATCCAGCTTTCTTTATTGGACAAATCAATTTTAACATTATCCAGAGTTGGTGCGACCTGAAGTAAAGAGACTATGGCGATACTTGGCAGTATGAATTTAATAATACTTGCGTATTTGTTGCACTCAACGAGTAATTTAATTCCGTAGGAATTTAATATTACAACAAAGAGCATGATGGCCATTGCTGCAAGATAACCGTACCCCGAAAGGGTAAATACTGATGCTTCCTTAACAATAAGTATTGGAAAAAAATGGCTTGAATATTGTAATATAGCCTGAATTTCTATAGGGGTCATCACAACATAAGACAACCATGATGTCCAGGCAAATAAAAATCCAACCTCTTTACCATGGGTAAACGTCGGATAATTAGACATTCCTCCAGAAATGGGGAACATAGTTCCCAGTTCACATAGAGGAAGTGCGATAAAGAGCATGAAAATGGTCGCAATAACCCATGACACCAGCGAATTACTGCCCGCCATTTGCGCACTGATGAATGGGCTAAATAACCAACCGGAACCAATCATTCCGCCTGCAGAGGCAATTAAAATATTTGTTGTTGAAATGTCCCTTTTTAACATAAAAACCTTATCGTGCAGGCAAAATTCTAATTTATCCTGAAATGGCTGTATTGTACAAGATTTTATATCGAAAGAATTTTGAGTTTTCAGAAAGACTTGGAGGCTTACTTCTGATACTTCCGCTCAAGGTCTTCAATATCCTGAATCACACGAGAGCCTTGTGCATCAAGTTTTGTATTAAACCATGAATCCAAAATCTCCTTCGCCAAATCCACAGTCAACAGACGGTTGGACAGCGCTAAAACATTCGCTCGGTTCCAAATCCTCGCCCCTTTTGCCGTTTGGGCATCGGTACAAAGTGCAGCTCTTATTCCCGGAATTTTATTCGCTACCATCGAAATACCAGTACCTGTCCAACAAAAGAAAATTCCTTCATCACACGCACCATGATGGATTGCCTCAGCAGCATCTCGAGCAGATTGTATCCAGGGCTCGCTCTGATGTGTTTTAACTGCTCCAAAGGGAATAACCTGATGTCCTAAACGTTCAAGCTCGTGCACAATAAACTCATTAACAGGATAAAGTTCATCACTACAAACTGCAATTTTCATTCTTTTTCTGCTCCTTATCTTATGAAACGTAATGCAGGCACAAACAGTAAAAATCTGGGGCAGATTCAGTCAAAAGATCTCTATTTAATACCAAACCACCCACCTGTATCACCCCCTGCCCAACAGGTATTATTTTTACATGTATTAAACTTTTCAGAACAGAGAAATTTAAATTTCTCTGCTTTGCTAATATCCATTCCTTTGTATCCCTTAGGCTGGCAAATCCGTCCTAGATATTCCCCCTGCACACGAATTTGACCCATCACAAAAATATCTGGGGCAACAGGGTAAACACCCCGATTGTGGGAATAGCAAGCAATATAACAGCCAGGTGCCATGGTATAACTGTTATCAGTGGGTAAAATCGCACGGTCTGCGCCAGGATAAGGATGGTTTATAACCCCATCATCCCCGAGGATATAAACAGGGAAAGATGACGGTAACAGCGTTTTATTTACATCTGAATTGGCCATAGGTAAACCCAAAGCTGATTGTGCAATGAATAATAATCCTATACTGCTCAATATAATTCTTTTCATTCTTTGTTTCCTTGGAGACCAGACTATTTAAAGTATAGGCAAAAATAGAAACAGATTTATGCAAGACCAGGCAAATGCATTTAACTGGTCTATCTTTCATGCAGAATTGCCGGATTAGAGCTAGGACCAATCCGGATTCTAACAAATTAGAACAAGAGTAATTTAAAATGTTTAACCGGATGGATTTCTATTGCCATTAAAATCAATATCATAGGTTGAAGCGAGATAAATTCCTTTTTTTACCCTGATTGCCCGACAAAGCACATTGAGCATGGTTAAGGTACTTTTAAACCTTAGCCAGGGGTATGCTTTGTTTTTTAAAACGTCATGAGCTCTTCGGTAATCCTTAACGAATCGTCCCGGTTTTTTTAGCAAATATTTGAGGCTGTAAATCAACATTCCCTGGCCAAGCATAAAAGGCTGCATATGCTGCATGTTCGGGATGTCATATTGGCGTTGTCCACTTAAAATGGTATGCCAGTCAATTTTATCTGTTAAAAAATGAAACCCGCTTGTTAATCGCGGATTACACTCCAAAACGTATGCTTTTTCATTCATGATAATAAAATCAAAAGCAATCTGTCCGCTAAATTGGAAACGTTTACAAAAGGTTTTTATAAATTCATTGATTGGTTTGATTTCTGCAGGTTCAAAATAAATACCCGTAGAACGGCCTGCGTTGTATACAGAGTGATAACAAGACTGAATCAATACTTCCCCTTTATGGGCAATTGCATAGGCACTGTATTCTTTCCCTTGAATAAATTGCTGGGCAATATAAGGTTCTTTAATGGCTAAATCTGTTATGGCCTTTGGGGTAGGTTTAATGAGGGTACGGGAACCAAAAATGGGGAAAACGGGCTTTAAAACAAGCTCTCTATCCGCAGGAAGAGTTTGCTTGTCCTTGTCTGTAGTGATTAACCAACTTTGCGGGGCATTCAAACCATATTCTTTTACAAGCTGGTTGAAAGAAAATTTATTATGCAATTGCTCCAAACGTTCGAAAGGTTCAGCGAATATTTTAGTGTGCTTTGATAAATCCTCATAACCCTGGCTTATGTAAAAAATTTCTTCGCAGGTGGGAATAAGGAGATCAATTTTATATTGAATCACAATATCTTTGACTGCCTTTAAGAAAACGCTTAAATCTTGGTTCGGTTTGGGAATAACAAAATGTTTCTTTATTCCTTTAACACATCGCGCTAGTGGAAAAAGCATACTTTCGGCGCTATAAACCTGGTATCCCTGATTCATTAGGCTCCGCATAATATCCAGAGTAGCTGGCGCCCGGCCTCCCATAATTAAAATATTCATCTACTTTATTCCTTAAAACCCGTTAACCTATTTCACAAGATTCAGAATTAGCGAGAAATATCGCTGCTTTGAGATCCCTTTTTCTGCCTACCACACAGTTTTATTTAAACAAATTTTGAGAGATGCTCATAAAATAATGCGGCATGAGACAAGCTGGTAAATGCTGAATTTCCTTGCCAAACGTAAGATAAACTCCAGCATTAGCATTTTTATAGAGCAATCCTCCCAGATCGCCAAAAGTAGCATGATTATTAATAAGTTCAAGAGGCTAGGATATAGGTTCGCAAATAATTGACGATTTATTTAGATACGCAATTTATTTTATCTTAGAGAAATATGGGGAAATCCTGGACTCCGGGAAGACTCCAGGTGCGGATTTAAAAGCGAAGCAATCAGTTGACTCAGGAGGACTTTCGCCGTTGCATAATCTGTGAGAAAAACTCAGGTTTGTTTAAGCCCATTGCTGCAAATATTTGGGGCACCCTGTCCCAAGAACCTTCTTGTTCAATACTTGCTACAATTAATTCAAAACCGGCTTTTTTATCAGGCTCCAAACCCCAGCCATTAATATAGCATAAACCTCTTAATCGTTTTGCAGCGACATGACCGAGTGCAATTGCCGCTGATAAATAGGCATGTGCCTCTTCGAAAAGCTGATTGCATTTTTTTAGGTTGGCTTCGCTTTGAAAAACACCTTCCTTTTCCAAATTTTGCCGAAACTTGGCTTCTTCAAGTACCATTTGTCCTAATTGATAATTTGCCTCAGCATCATCCAGCCCTGCGGCTGCCCTATAACATTCCTGGTACATTAGGTTTGCAAAAGGAAACTTTTTACTGCCTTTTAACTTGCTGTAAACGGATGCCAATTCAAAATAATAAGCAATTTCTTTTTTCAGCATTTCGTCTCCGGGTTGGTTGTTTACCCGATTTGCTTGCATTGCTTTTATTTTCTTAACGATTCTTTTAATTTTCCAACGTTTTAAATAGGCCATAACTTCTCCTGCCAATTGCTATGATGTTGATTGGATGAGATACTGCAACAAAAAAATCACAACTACAATCAAAATCATTAATCCAAGAATCTTTAACCCAAAGCCCGCCGACTCTTTAAGTTCTTTGCTGATTTGTTTCCCTTGAGGCTTTTCAGAGACCTCTTCAATATTCATTTCCGATTTATAAAGATTATTATCTATATGATTGGATACAAAATAAGAAATTAGCCCAGTAATCATACTCGGAACAAAGAACAGGAGCCAGGCGATGAGTTTACTGGCTCCAGGAGTATAATTATAGTCATCCTGCAATGAGCTCAATAAATCTAAAACAAAATCAGGCACGTTATAGTTTAAACCCCAAAGAAGGAAGGGCAAGATGTAAAGACTGAAAAAGAATAAGCCCAGGCAAAGAACCAGGCAAATCATGCCCAGAATATAAAGCTTACTGTTACTGCCAAACCGATCTTGTTCCATAATTACCTTAAAGTAGCCTTATCTTAACTTTAAGATAGCAGATGGATCTAAATAAGTACACTGACTGGTGATATTAACTAATTCATTTTAAACTATATTAAACATATTATATAAGGCAAAACATGAAGCGTTATGTTTTTATGATCTCCGATGGTACAGGAATCACCGCAGAAACTTTTGGTCATAGTTTGATTACCCAATTTGAAAATATAAAATTTGAACGATTAACCATTCCCTATGTGGATTCGTTAAATAAAGCGGAACACGCGATTAAACAAATTAACCATGCTTTTGAGGAACAAGGGATAAGACCATTAGTATTTATGACTTTGATTGACCCGCAAATCAGAAATTGTATTAAAAAAGCTAATGCCCGGGTATTTGACTTGTTTAGTACTTTTATTGGCCCTATGGAAGAAGAACTCAATGAAAAATCTTCTTACACCGTTGGAAGAACCCATGGGGTGGTTAACAGCAAGCTTTATTTACATAGACTTGAAGCAATTGATTTTGCCTTATCTCATGATGACGGAGTAAAAACCAGAGGGTATGACAAAGCAGACATCATTCTTATCGGTGTTTCCCGCTGTGGGAAGACCCCAAGTTGCTTGTATATGGCACTCCAATATGGAATTTTAGCTGCTAATTATCCTTTTACCGAGGAAGATATAATTGGCTTTAAATTACCTGAGGTACTCAGGCCTTACAAGAATAAACTTTTTGGATTAACCATT
Organism: Fluoribacter dumoffii NY 23; assembly: GCF_000236165.1. Lineage (NCBI taxonomy): Bacteria > Pseudomonadati > Pseudomonadota > Gammaproteobacteria > Legionellales > Legionellaceae > Fluoribacter > Fluoribacter dumoffii. The sequence continues at coordinate 1,088,739 of NZ_CM001373.1, forward strand.
GATCCACAACGATTACAACACATCAGAGCAGAGCGCAGGCCTAACAGCAAATACTCTTCTTCTGAACAATGCCGCCTCGAAGTAAAAGAAGTGGAAGCGATGTACCAAAAGGAAAAAATTCCCTTCATCAATTCAACTAAATATTCTATAGAGGAAATATCCACCAAAATTCTCGCGGCATCAGGTTTACAACGTAAAATATAACCAAAGTCCTTACCTTACTGCGGGTTTTAAAAGCCTCAACCTATTATGTAGGGCTTATTTAGGAGTACTCGGAAAATCCGCATTACAATCATATCGCGGATCATGCGCTAAAAAGGTCTTACAACTTTGATTAATGGTATATTTCACCGTGGTAGCATCAGGGACAGCCGTATTTTGTTTGGAGTACATTTCCCAAATAATCACACCTCCACTATCTTTTTGTGCATCAAGAATCTTATTGACCAATTGATTGGTAAGCTGCAATTGTCCATTAATATTTTTTGGATAGGCAGGCTGGTTGACTTCAAAGCCAAATTGAATTTTTGCATTAATATGATATTTTGCAGGTAAGAAAGTTACTTTTCCGATGTTATCAATAGTTAGACTGGGTTTACTTGCACATTGTGCTTGCAGCCAATTGGTGTAATCTTTCATATAAGCATTAACTTGGCCAGTCAAATCCAAAGGACCTCCTGCATAAGGTTCGCACACACTCGGGATATCACTACACAAATCGTAGGTCATCAAACCCAAACTATCGAAGTGCGAAACAATTGCCGTATCTTTATTGGTAAGGTTATACCATAACCCTTTAAGATTCCCCTTCCACCAAAGCCCGCCTTTGGTATAGATATCCGGGTATTTGTCCCCATATACAAAACCGGTAATTGGACGGGCCCCTACAGGAGGAGCAGCCGTGGCAAATTTAAGATATTTTGCTCCAGGATCATCAATTATTGCATGCAAAATCGCATCCAACTTATCAATTGTTTTTGGCATAACAAAGGAAGAGCCAGAGTGTGTACCATACTCTATGAGGTTCTTATAAGTCGGCCCCCCAGAATCGATTATTTGTTGGGCGATACCGGTGGACCATTCGCCACTTGAACTTGGACCCCATGTCACAGCATACTCATCGGCATGCCAGAATTCTTCATAGTCAATGTCAAGTCCGTCTACACCTAAATCATTCGCTAATTTTACAAGATTTGCATAGGATGTCTTTGCTTTGGATGCTTGGTCTCGATCAGTAGGATCTGGAAACCAATCATAAAAAATTCGATTGGCAGCGGAAGAATGAGGACCACACGCATCTTTAGCTATTTCAAAATTACAACTGTAATTCCACCCTCCTACAGAAAGGAAAGTTTGTATATTTTTTTCCTCGGATAACTTAATTGCTGCTTTTAAAGCATTGAAAGCTTGCGCCCCTTTACCGTCATGATCCGTAAAGTATCCTAATAAACCCGTATCAGCAAGGCTTCCCGTCTGATAATCAATTAATGTTGGTCGAACAAATGAAAAAATCACCCGATTGAAATTAGGTTTTTTAAGCTTTGCCAAATCCTCAACATATTGCTGCAGCTGTTGGGGTTTATCTAAAAGCAGATATACAGATACAATTTTTTCATTTGCAGAATAATTGCTATCAAGAGGTCTTGCATGAGCTACAAAAGAAGACGATCCAAGCATCAACAATGTATATAACACAGAGAGATAAATCCGTTTTGAGTTCATAGCGTCTCCCTGAATACTCATGAGATACTTGATCAAATTATATACATTTAATTGGGATAAGGAAAGGAATGCCCTAATTGGGCTTGACATAATGGAGCAACCCGGGCATTGACCCGGGCTGAAAAAAAGATGAAGTCATGCAGAGCAAATCAGGATATAGTCCATAACTGCATAAAATCATCTACTTTCATTGCAGCAAGTGCATTGGTATCACTCATTGCTTGCATTATGCGCATAATACGTTCATCAGAAAACTGAGTACTTAAATTCTTCTTGAATTTGTTCAATAAAACAGGGATACCTTCCTCACGTCTCCGTTTATGGCCGATGGGATATTCCACTGTAATCAAATCACTTTCTGTACCATCTTTAAACACTATCTTGATGCTATTTGCGATCGAACGTTTTTCAGGATCAAGGTAATCACGAGAAAATTGTTCGTTTTCAGTAACATGCATTTTTTCACGTAATGCATCTATTCGCGGATCTGCAGCCACATTATCTTCATAATGCTCAGCTTTTAAATCTCCGAACAATAAACCTACAGCAACCATGTACTGTAAGCAATGATCTCTATCTGCCGGATTGTGTAAAGCGCCCTGCTTACTGATTATTCGAATCGCTGATTCGTGAGTTACCAAATCGATGCGTGCAATCTCATTAAATCGATCTTTTACCAGGGAATGCAACTTTACAGCGCATTCCACAGCTGTTTGAGCATGAAATTCAGCAGGATAAGATAATTTAAACAAAACGTTTTCCATTACATAACTGCCATAGGGGCGTTGAAATTTAAAGACTTTCTTTTCAAAGAGAACGTCATAAAATCCCCAAGTGGGAGCACTTAAAGCACTGGGATACCCCATTTCTCCAGATCGAGCAATTAATGCCAATCGTACAGCTCGTGAAGTAGCATCCCCTGCAGCCCACGACTTTCTCGAACCCGCATTCGGAGCATGTCTGTAGGTTCGCAAACTTTGACCATCCACAAAAACTTGAGACAGGGTTCTTAACATCATGTCTCTATCAGCGCCAAAAAGATGAGCGGCAACCGCTGCACTAGCTACTTTTACTAAAAAAACATGGTCTAACCCAACCCGGTTAAAACTGTTTTCAAGAGCAAGGCACCCTTGAATTTCGTGAGCCTTAATCATTGCAGTGAGTACATCTTGCATTAAAATTGGCGCTTTCCCCTGGGCACAATTTTGGCGACAAATGTAATCAGCAACCGCGAGGATAGCACCTAAATTATCAGAAGGATGTCCCCATTCAGCTGCAAGCCATGTATCATTAAAATCAAGCCACCGAATCATAGTGCCAATATTGAAAGCAGCCTGGATGGGCTCTAACTCGTATGCAGTACCAGGAACCCGTGCTGCACCTGGAAGAACAGCTCCTGGAACCACGGGGCCTAGCAATTTGGTGCATTCAGGGAAATTCAAGGCGAGAATGCCGCAACCCAGTGTATCCATAAGACATAAACGCGCTGTCTCATACGCTAAAGCACTGTCAATATTTTTGTTTAAGACATAATCTGCAATCTCAACCATTACCTGATCATAATCAGGTTTAATATTATCTTCTACATAACCGTGCATGATAACCTCTTGTGCATAATTTACTGGTAAGTACTGAAAGAAAAGAATTCGGTAGCTGCTGCACAGCATCCGGATTCATTGTTCATTCATGACATGAATTATCTATCCTCTCGTTTCAATAGCTGGGAATTTTTGCGGTTCAGGACCAGTGTATTCAGAGGTCGGTCTTATCAGTTTATTATTTGTTCTTTGTTCAAACACATGTGCTGACCATCCTGTAATGCGAGACATGACAAAAATTGGGGTGAACAAAAATGTGGGAATTCCGCAATAATGGTATGCAGAAGCACTATAAAAGTCCAGATTGGGGAATAGTTTCTTTTCTTTCCACATGACCTCTTCAATACGCTCTGAAATATGATACAAAAGAAGATCTCTCTTTTCCTCCCCCAGTCTGAATGACCATTTTTTAATAATATCAGAACGAGGATCACTGGTGGTGTACACACGATGTCCAAATCCCATAATCAGCGCTTTATTTTTCAACATTTGCTTTAATTCAGTTTCGGCTTGATCCGGGCTCGTAAACCGTTCGATAAGCTCCATTGCTGCTTCGTTTGCTCCGCCATGTAAGGGACCGCGAAGTGTTCCAATTGCACTCGTGATTGCAGAATAAAAATCAGCAAGGGTTGCAGCTGTAACACGTGCAGCAAAAGTAGAGGCGTTGAACTCATGTTCTGCATATAAAATTAAGGAAACATTCATCATTTGAGCTTCTAATTTACTTGGTTTTCGACCATGTAATAAAGCAAGAAAATGAGCACCGGTTGTATTTTCCTCACTTATACCCGAGATTTCTTTATTGTGGAAATGCCATGCATACCAGAAACACATCATTCCTGGGAATAATGCTAATAAACGATCGGCAATATGGTTTTGTTGGGAAAAATTATCTTCAGGCTCTATTGTTCCCAAAAAAGAGCATCCAGTTCTCAAAACATCCATAGGATGGGTATTTTTAGGAATTAATTTAAGTACAGTTTTTAAACTCTCTGGCAATGTTCTCAGGCTTACCAGTTTTTTTGTATAATCATTTAATTCTGTTTGGGTAGGGAGTTTTCCATAGAGTAATAAATAGGCTACTTCCTCAAATGTGGCATATTCAGCCAGGTCATCGATGGAGTATCCCCTGTAATTTAATCCCTTACCCGCTAGTCCAACTGTACAAATAGCTGATTGTCCCGCAATAACACCGGCTAAGCCGCCGCTTTTAACACTCATTGTCTTCCTCCATCAATTGATCTAGTTTTTGTTCATATTGATAATAACCAAGAACCTCATATAATTCTTCTCGTGTTTGCATTTGATCAAGCATGGATTTTTGTGTCCCATCCTGAAGGATTGCCCTGTATGTATTTAAGGCGGCTTTGGACATCGCCCTGAAGGCACTTAAGGGATAAAGGATGAGTGAGACACCGACTTGCCGCAATTCTTCCCGACTAAATAAAGGGGTTTTACCAAATTCGGTAATATTCGCCAATACAGGCACCGATACTGCTTGGGTAAAGGTTTGATATTCTTCAAGACGGACCATAGCCTCAGGGAAAATCATATCCGCGCCCAATTCCACACAAAACAATGCCCTTTCAATGGCTGCACTCATTCCTTCAACGGCATAAGCATCTGTTCTTGCCATAATGACAAAGTCGGAATCCTGGCGCGCATCTACTGCTGATTTAATTCGATCTCCCATTTCTTTCATCGATACAATAGCTTTATTAGGTCTGTGGCCACATCTTTTTGCCAATACCTGATCCTCAATATGTATGGCTGCTACCCCCGTTTTTTCCAGGAGCTTAACTGTTCTGGCTATATTAAATGCATGCCCCCATCCAGTATCAACATCCACAAGTAGTGGCAACGGAGATGCTTCTGTAATCCTGCGGGCATCTTCAAGCACTTGTGATAGATTGGTCATACCCAGATCGGGTATCCCATAAGAAGCGTTAGCAACTCCTGCTCCTGAAAGATAAATTGCCTTAGCTCCAGCAAATTGGGCCAGCATGGCAGAATAAGCATTTATAGTGCCTAAAATAGGTAGAGGTTTATTTTCATGAATTGTCTGTTTGAAGACTTTGCCCATGGAACCGGCCATTAACTGTCACTCCTTGATCTTAATGTGAATCACTTAGCCGGCAAAGGATTTGGAATTTGCCTTATGAGACACTCCAAGAATTCACTTCGCCCCAGCTGTAGGTTTAGTATTATGCTCTAATGAGAATTTCATCTCAATCGATTTTAATAGCCCCACGTATTATATTTTTACGTAAAAAACGAGATGGGGATAAAGCATGCTCTAAATTGCGCGGTAAACAACTTACTTCCTTGTTGATAAAAGAGGCGAGCCATTCGGCACTTAATGGAATGGTCGTAAGACCTCGAGAACCAAACCCGGCACAGGCATAAAGACCAGGATAGTAAGAGCCAGACTGGGCTATCCAACGTTTTGCGTTAGTCTCCAATGAGGCAAATTGCTGGATAAATAGCTCCGCGTTGGCAATTTTACCGACTAAAGGAAGGTAATCTGGTGTTGAAGCTCTAATCCCTGCCCAATGAGTTTTTACCTCATCCGACCAATGAGTTTTTGGGACTAATTGTTTTAACTTGGATAAATTAATCAGATCATCCTGGGATTTAATTACATTCTCTGCAGTTTTTAACTCATAAGTGGCGCCTAGATGATGCATCCCTTGAAGAGCAGGAAGAACATGTCCCTCACCACATAATGGGAGTTTTAAACAAGCACTTTGTTCTGTTGATGCAATGGCAGTCATTTGCCCTCGAATAGAATTCACAGGCAAGTGTTTTGTTTCCTTGAATGAGTTAATCTTATAGCCATTAGCCAAAATGAGTACTTCGGCTTCCAAATTGTTGATTATCCATTTTTTATCGAACACCAATTGGTTTACAGAAGTATTAGTGAGCAAGGAAATCCCCTCTCGATTAATCAAAAACTGACATAACTCAGGTGAGTTTATCCATCCTGATAAAGGAATGTACAATCCTGGTTTCTCTAGAGGAAGCCCTGCTAACTCAGAAGCTTGTTGTATATCGACTAAAGTTCCCAATTCCGGATAATGATTAAGCCAAGAGTGCAAGCTGGATTGAGTGGTTTTCTCCTTGTCAGAGTATGCAAGTAATAAAGAACCACATAATTCTCCAATCTTTTCATGTTTCACAATCGGTTGATAAAATCGTGAAGCATACAAAAAAGCAGTTAGCATAAATTGTGTTAAGGGCGACTTGTAAGCAGAAAGCTTGGGGAATAACACCGCTTGCTGATTCGCGGAACCTCCATTTCCGGCTTGAGGCAACTCATCAACAAGTGTAACTTTCCACCCTCTTTTGTTAAGTGCGTAAGCAGTACAACAACCCGCCAAACCCGCACCTAAAATAATTGCCGATTTGCTGGAATATTTTTCAGGTTCACTCACATGCCATGGAGTGTGACGTTTCGCTGCATTGTTCAACGCTCTTTTAGCCAGATGGGCACAAAGCATATGGCGTTTTCGTCCAAACCCTTTCCTTTTTTCAACAACAAATCCATTCTGACTTAAGCCTTTTTTCACTGAACTTGCAGCTGTGTATGTTGCGAGTGTAGTGGAGTTCTCTTGAGATAACAGAGCAATAATTTTAATAAGGGCTTCCGACCACATGCTTGCATTTTTTGCAGGGGCAAAACCGTCAAGGAACCATGCATCGACAAAGGCCGTTCTGAGTTTACTCTCTAGTGATGACTCGCCACAAATTAACAGTTGCTCATAGCACTCCAGTGCATCCCCCAGCATTAAAGTCAAACTCACTCTACCACCACAAAAGGACAAATAGTGATAGCCCGGAGTTAATACAGGATAATCAGCTATAAGCTGCTGTGCATAATGTTCCAATTGTGGCCACGCTGCAAGACTTTTTATTAAATCATCAAGCGATAAAGGATGTTTTTCACATGAAATAAAATGCAATTGGCATGACTTTGGTGCATATTGTTCCCACAAGCTCCAACTAACAAGGAAATTTAAACCTATTCCAAAACCTGTTTCAGCAATGGTAAACCTTTTAGGTTCTTCCTCAGAAAAGGACTGCCACCGATTGATTAAATCATTACCATTAATAAATACATGTAAGGATTGATTTATACCCCCTTCAGAGGAGTGGTAAACATCATCATAGTGTGTGGAAAAAGGCAGAGCATCATGCCAGTCAAGCTCCGCCTTATTAATAGGTACAAAAAAATTACTCACATACAACAACCCGATTTGTAGCCATCCCTTTGGCTTCTTTTAGTTCAGTTCCTTTTTTTTCCTGGATTAATTCCCGCAGCTTTGGCACGAGAATAAAAAGTACAAGGGAAGAGGCCATTGCAAACAACCCTAACATTAAAAACACATGGCTGTAGCCGCTGTTAGTTACCAAGGGTGAAATACTGTCTTGCCCTTCTACCATCAAATTTGAACTATAACTGGATAATGTCGCACCCACACCCGTATTAAGCATCCACATTCCCATCATCACACCTTGCAAGGAGGAAGGGGCAAGGTATCCTATCATAGCATAACCAATCGGGGATATTAAAAGTTCCCCAATACTTTGTATAACGTAACTTATGATGATCCAGGAAGGATTTACTAATCCTTCATAATTAGCATAGGCAATGCCTATGGGTAATATGACAAATGCAATTCCAATAAAGAGTAATGCCAGTGCAAACTGTGTCGGAATATTAATTTGTATCCCCTTCCGGCGCATTTTATGCAAAATTACCCCTAACAATGGGCCGCCAATAACTATGGCTACTGTGTTAATGTTTTGGAACCATTGTGGCGGAATAACCCAATTAGCATATTCACGCTGTACATTATGATCAATAAAAACGGTAAGCCCCATAGGCGCTATTTGATAGAGCATCCAAAAAATTGTCCCTACAATCATCAACACAGCAAATGCGATTATCTTATTTCTTGCTTCTCTTACTGGTTGTTGATTTGCCAAATACAAAGTGACTCCCAACATAATCAACCCAGTCAATAGGACCAATTTTTTGGCCCAGTCTGCATATTGCAACATTTGACTTAGTAAGAGAGGAAGTACAAGAATCATGGTACATCCTAAAAGAGCGGCTTTTTTTTGAGAACTCTTGTCTTTGTTAGAAAAACTCGTTTCCCTATCTGATAATTGGTGCCAACAATATAAACAGATGAGTAAAGCGATTAAATTACCCAAGCTGCTCAATAAAAACAGCCGCTCATAATTTTGGGTTAGCTGAAAAATACCGCTTAAGCTAAAACCAACAAAAAAGCCAATATTCATTCCGGCATAATTCATAAGGAAAGCAGTCTCTCGGCGGGTATCTTCAGGAGAAAATCTTTGTGTGAGCATACAATTTAAACACGTAACATTTAAACCAGATCCCGTTAAAAAAAAGGCCAATCCATAGTAAAGAAAAGAAAGCTCGCCTAAAGATAATAGGATGCACCCTATAATTTGTGCTGCCATTCCGGTACAAAATAAAGCCCGATTTGAAAGTAAACGCCCACCCCAAAAACCGCCAAGCAAATGCAAACCGTAATTGAATGCTATGAAAACTCCCATAATACTGTTCGCGGTGCTAATTTGAAGCCCCAATTTACCTTCCATATATAATACAAGAGTCGAATAAAGAACGCTAAAACTTAGAGTGGAGACAATTTGAATAAAAAATAATGGAACAATTCCTTGTGGCATTGATTTACTGAATTCTTTTCTGTTTGTCATTCCCGACATAAGACTTCCTTGTTAATTCAAGACCATTTCTGAATATGACATGTGAAAAAATTACTGTCTAGTACCTTTAAAAAAATTTTATTTTTAATTTTTTGGTATAGTTCTCTATCTCCTGATAGAGTGCGGAGTAATCTGAGAATTTTAAGAATTCCGACTACCCGCACGATTAAAATTACAATTTAAATTAAGTACTCACTTACTATTTTGATAACTCCCTAAGAACTTCCTCTGCCGCCTTTTGAGTCTTGGCAATCTCATATTCTCCGTGGGCACTAGAAACAAATCCTGCCTCATACATGGAAGGAGCGAAATAAACCCCCTTTGCCAACATCCCATGATAGAATTTTTTGAATAAAGCTTCATCGGACGCAGCGATATCAGCATAGTCTGCAATGCACTTTTTATCTGTAAAACAAAAACCAAACATTCCGCCTAAAGACGCAGTAAAAAATGGAATTTTCAAGGATTCCGCAACAGAAGCTAAGGCATGGGTTAACGCTTGGGTGGTTTGAGTTAATTTATCAAAAAATCCAATTTTTTCGATTTCGGATAATGTTGCAAGACCGGCGGCCATAGCTAAAGGATTCCCCGAAAGAGTTCCTGCCTGGTATACAGGGCCCTCTGGAGCAAGAAAAGACATAATTTCTGCTTTTCCACCTAGAGCACCTACAGGCATACCACCACCTATAACCTTACCCAACGTGGTAATATCAGGGGTAATTCCAAATATACCCTGAGCCCCTTGTAAGCTCACTCTAAAACCGGTCATTACTTCGTCAAAAATTAATAATGCATTATATTGATCGCATAATTGCCGTAATCCTTGCAAAAATTCGGGTTTAGGTAACACAAATCCCATATTTCCTGCTATGGGCTCCAATATGACTGCAGCAATATCGTCGGGAAATTTTTCAAATAATTGGGCCGTTTGACCCAAATCGTTAAAATTTGCTGTGAGGGTATGTTCTGTAACACTTTGTGGTATTCCGGGAGTGGAGGGAATGCCCAGGGTAAGCAGACCAGAACCGGCTTTGACAAGCAAGCTGTCACTGTGTCCATGATAACACCCATTGAATTTGATAAACTTATTTTTCTTGGTTACCCCACGAGCCAGCCGAATGGCGGTCATGGTTGCCTCGGTACCCGAGTTCACCATACGTACTTTTTCAATCGAAGGAATCAAAGAAATAATTTTTTCAGCTAATTGCACTTCAAGTTCGGTAGGCGCCCCGAAACTCATTCCGCTATGAAGGACACGATTTACCGCTTCAATGACGCCTGAATGACAATGCCCCAGAATTAATGGGCCCCAGGATCCCACATAATCAATGTACTCGTTGTTATCTACGTCAATAAGATAAGCACCTTTGCCTTGTTTAAAAAAGATGGGCTCGCCACCTACTCCTTTGAATGCCCGAACAGGGGAATTTACTCCACCAGGAATAAGTGTTTGGGCTTGATGAAATAAATCTGTTGAACGCGTCATAAAATTCTCCTAATTTTGCGGTATAATATTACAAAGTTTCAGAAAAATTGGCAAAAAAAGTGGTTAATCTTTACATCGGAGCCCACAATAGCTAAATTACCCCTTTTTTAAATGAGTGTTATTATGCAAGATTATAAAAAATATATTTGTGTCATTTGTGGATTTATTTATGATGAGGCTGAAGGATGGCCTGAAGATGGAATTGAACCGGGTACACGTTGGGAAGATGTCCCGGAAAATTGGTTTTGCCCAGATTGTGGGGCGGGTAAAGAAGATTTTGATATGGTAGAAATGGAATAAACTGCCCTTTAGGTCCTGAATTAGCGCCGCATGATCTTGTTTAAAATGGTCCCTGCATGCGGCACAATCCTCGTTTCGATGAACTTGTCTTACTGTCAAAAATGACGTCAAACGCCAAATCATAAGACTTTAATTTATAAGCAATTCACGATTTCCTCTTTGAATTCCATCATTTACTGCCAATTGATTCACCGAATGTGATTGGACGGCTTTGGCAATAATTAGGGTTTCACTACTACTAATATAACTATAGCAATCAGAAACAAGGTAGGGGTTTCATTATAGATACGAAAAAACCGGGATTTTTTCTGATTCTTATTCTGTGCAAATAATTTTAGATAATGTCCACAAAATAAGTGATAAATCCATAGCAACACCACAAGGCTTAATTTGGCATGCATCCACCCTGCTTTGAGGTAATAGTCAGAATTGTAACTTAGAAGCCATAATCCCAATAAAGTGGTCAGGACAGCAGCTGGCCAGGTAATGCCATAGTAGAGCCTTTTTTCCATTATTTTGAAACGATGAATACTTATCTCATCCTGGGTATCAGCATGATAAACAAATAATCGGGGTAGGTAAAATAGTCCTGCAAACCATGCAACCATGGCAATAATGTGGAATGCTTTAACGTATAGCATGATTAATTTCCTGATTTACGCCTATGATTTTTGCGTGAGCGTTTCAATAAATTAAGCGATTCAACTGCTAGTGAAAAACCCATAGCGAAGTAGATATATCCTCGAGGAATATGGAAAGAAAAACCGTCGGCAACTAATACCATGCCAATTAAAATTAGATAACTTAACGCAAGCATTTTGATTGTAGGATGTTCTTTAATAAATGCACTTACCGTTTCACTGGCAAAAATCATAATCAAAATAGCGCACGAAATTGCCAATGCCATAACCCAAAATCGAGAGGTCAACCCTACAGCGGTTAAAACACTGTCGAGAGAAAATATAAGATCCATGACAACAATTTGAAAAATAACCATTCGGAAAGTAGCTTTGCGGGAATGCAATTTTTCATTCACTAAAGCATGTTCTTCCGTAACGTCCTGATGGATTTCATCAGTAGCTTTCCAGATTAAAAATGCACCGCCTAAAATAAGGAAAAAATCACGGGCTGAGAAAGGCATCTGATAGATTGAAAACAAAGGCTTGGTTAATTTAATCAAGTCAACCGCAACCGCAAGCAAGATTAATCGCATAATCCAGGACAATGTAAGTCCCCATCGCCTTGCTTTCTTTCTTTGCTCGGAGGGCAATCTTTCAGATAAGATCGATAAAATAACCAGATTATCAATCCCTAAAACAATTTCCAAAATGACCAAAACGATCAAACTCGCACTTATATCAATAAAATCCATCAAATCCTCAGATGTCATAAATTGAAAACTATATGATATACCCTTAATTTAATATTTACCTAAATTTTTCTTAAAAATTTTCTGTCGAGTGTCCAGGGAACTAATCCCAATTGTTCATCCAAATAGTCTTTACCAAGAGATTCTTATGGATGCCGCGGACAAGTCGCGGCAAGTGGGGGGAAGTAAATAGGCTTACTAAACCAGTGGGGGATTAAGTTGGAATCGGCGATACTTAAACCAGCGATCGGGATGAGTTGTAATTCGCACTGTTTGCGCTATCGATAGGAATGAATCGTAATTCATCCTATTTGCACTAGCAGTAGGGATTATTTGTTACACGCCCCTTCTTTACTGGCGCTGAAGTTGTCAACTTCTCCTGATTAAAGATGCGGTTTATAAAGTCAAATATTCCATTTATTGCTTGGCTTCTATATAATATTAGCGTTTACATTTATTCTTGAGAGATACAGAGATCATCAAATTTATCAAAAAGCTGTTAAAGAAAAACAGAGCACATGTTCCGCCTGTTGCTTCAGCTTATATAATTCCAAGGAATAAACATTCCATATCGAAGGCGGACATTAGCAGCAATGCGCTCAAAGTGCTTAACCGCCTGATTGGTGCTGGCTTTCAGGCGTACATCGTGGGAGGAAGTGTCAGGGATTTACTGCTCCATAAAGCCCCCAAGGATTTTGACGTTGCTACTGATGCAACTCCCAATCAAGTCAAGAGTTTATTTCGAAATGGACGTATTATTGGACGACGATTCAAGCTCGTGCATATACTCTTCCATCGGGAAATTATTGAGGTTGCCACCTTCCGAGGTCACGCGGCGGTCGATGAGAGCCAACAAACAAATGAACGTGGCATGCTGGTTCGTGATAATGCCTACGGGTCTCTTGATGAAGATGCCTGGCGGCGCGATTTCACGATTAATTCGCTTTATTACAATATTAACGACTCCACAATCATTGATTTTACTGGTGGCGTAAAAGACGTAGAACAAAAACTGATTCGCATGATAGGTGACCCGGTAAAACGTTACCAGGAAGATCCGGTACGTATGTTACGCGCGATTCGCTTTAGTGCAAAATTAAATTTTAAACTCGCACCCGAGACAGAAGCTCCATTTCCTGAAATAAGTCATCTCATTACTCATGTTTCCAATTCACGTTTATTCGATGAAATGACCAAATTATATCAGTGCGGCAATGCAGAAGCGGTTCAAAGGCTTCTTATGCAATATGGGTTATTCCAGTATTTATGCCCCCAAACCCATTCACTGTTAAATAGCTCCTATCCGGTAACTGCATTACTCGCCATTGCTCTGGAAAATACTGACACGCGTATACGTGAAGATAAGCCAGTAACCCCAGCATTTTTATTTGCTGTGCTTTTATGGTTTCCAATGATTGAATGTTCAAAGGAATTGCAAAAAACAGGAATTGATCCACTTCCTTCTATAGAAAAAGCAATGTCCGTTGTCATTGCAGAACAAAATAAGATCATCTCAATTCCAAAACGGTATACCCAGATTATTCGGGAAATTTGGTTATTACAGTATCGTTTTTCTAAACGACTTGGAGGAAGAGCCTTTAATCTTTTACAACACCCTCGATTTAGAGCTGCGTATGATTTCATGGCATTGCGTGCTCTTGCAGGTGATGAATCGATGGAACTGGCACAATGGTGGACAGCGTTCCAGGATGCTGATGAAATAGAACAAGGCAAAATGGTTGCCCAGTTAACCCCCGATTCTCCCAAACGCAAGCGTCGCCGTAAACCTAAAAGTAAAAAAACAAGCGAAACCCAATGAATGTTTGTTATTTAGGTTTGGGATCCAATCAGCAAATGCCTGAACGTCAACTCAGGCAAGCAATTAAATCAATTAAAGCATTACGCCATACTGTGGTTACCAAAGTATCCTCTTTTTACTGGACGAAAGCCTGGGGATTACAAGGGCAACAGGATTTTTGTAATGCGGTAATAGAACTCATTACCTATTTATCTCCCTTACAATTACTCAATGCCTGCCAAAAAATCGAAAAACAACAAGGTCGTGTGCGAAAAAAACGCTGGGGGCCCAGAATTATTGATATTGATCTGCTTTTTTATGAAAATCGGGTTATCCGATCTAAAAAACTCACATTACCTCACCCACACATTCAAGCTAGAGATTTTGTATTAAACCCTCTTATGGAAATTAACCCTAATTACAAGATAAAAGATTCAACGGGTTTTAATTCCGATTTCCAGCTCGATGAGCAGTGTATAAGCATATAGGAAAAATCAGATTAGCATCCTCTTATCTCATCTTCAGGGTGCTTAATTATCAAAATAAATAGCCAATCCTAACTCCCTTCTTTGATTTCGAATTAAATAATTTTATTTTTTGATAAGTAAAATAGGTACTTATATCGAGGAATCTACTATTATTTAAGATAATAAATATAATTGTGAGGTTGCCATGTATAAGAATATTTTGTTTGCTACGGATTTGCTTAAGGAACATAATCATCTCACAGAAAAAGCAATTTCTATTGCCCAAAAGTTCAATGCCAAATTATATCTCTTACACGTCATAGAACTGCCTGCAAGCTTCCAGCTTGCACAAGGACTTGGTTTTACAGAGTTGGCAAACCCTGCCAAAGACGACGCACAGACCGTATTAGCCTTATTGGGCGAAAATTTTAATATTCCCCTGGACCACCAATTCGTTGAAGTAGGCTCCGTTAAAGAGCATATTTTTAGCAAGGTCAAAGAATTAAATTGTCAGCTTATTATCATTGGCAGTCATTCTTCTGTTGGCTTGCACTCCTTTTTAGGGAGTACAGCGCATGCTACAGTAAACCATGCTCCCTGTGATGTTTTAACATTACGGCTTTAATAATAATTAAATTTTGTCAGTGTGATTATTAAAGGATTAATTTTATGCAAATCACATTCCTGGGCGCTACTGGAACAGTAACAGGTTCCAAGTACCTCTTATCATGGAGCAAAACAAATATTTTGGTGGATTGCGGCCTTTTCCAAGGTCCCCAGGAGTTGCGTCTAAGGAATTGGAATCCACTTCCTTTTAATCCCAAAGAACTGAATGCGGCCGTTTTAACCCATGCCCATATAGATCATTCTGGTTATCTGCCTTTGTTAGTAAAAAATGGTTTCAATAAACCTATTTATTGTACCTATGGTACTAAAGATCTGTGCGACATATTATTACCTGATAGCGCACGTCTCCAAGAAGAAGATGCCAAACATGCCAATGAGCATCTTTATTCCAAACACCGTCCTGCCCTGCCCCTATATGGAGTTGAGGATGCAGAAAATGCATTAAAACTGTTTCAGCCACAAGCATATAATAAAATAATTAACTTGCCTGAAAATATAAACCTGCAATTAATCCCTGCCGGGCATATTATTGGTTCTTCTTTTGTACACATACAGGATCAAAACACATCGCTTCTTTTCAGCGGGGACTTGGGTCGGACTCATGATCCAGTAATGAAAAAACCTACAGAAATAAAGCAAGTGGATTATCTTGTACTTGAATCAACCTATGGCGACAGGCTTCATGAAAAGGAACCGCCCAAGCTTACGTTAAAAAATATTATTAATAAAACCATACATAGGGGAGGATCCGTAATCATTCCAGCTTTTGCGGTTGGCCGCTCACAAACAATATTGCACTATCTTGCTGAATTAAGGAAAGAAAACGCGATTCCCAATGTTCCTATCTTTTTAGATAGCCCTATGGCTATCAATGCAACGCAAATTTTATACAGCCATATAGAAGATCTTCGATTAACCCAAAATCAGTGTCAGGAGCTTTGTAATGTTGCCACTTATGTGAAGGAAATCGGAGATTCAATTAAACTCGATAGGGATAAAACCCCCAAGATTATTCTTTCTGCGAGTGGTATGGCATCGGGCGGTCGTGTCGTATTCCATATTAGCAACTATGCATCAGACTCAGCCAATACCCTTTTATTTACCGGTTTCCAAGCCGAAGAAACATTGGGAGCGGAATTGGTTGCAGGAAAAAAGTTTATTGAAATCCATGGCAAAACTATTCCTGTAAAGGCTCAGATAGAAGTGATACGCAGTACCTCAGCACATGCAGATTATGGTGAGATACTAGGTTGGCTCAGCCAATTCCAGGAACCACCTAAAAAAACATTTATTACGCATGGAGAGCCAGAAGCTGCTTTATCCTTAAAACATAAAATTGAAACACAACTTGGATGGCAATGTAATGTGCCTGAGTATGGGCAAAAAGAGAAATTATGAGTAAAAAACATACAACCCTCACGCTTAAATATTTGGGTATTAATACCCATAAAGAACCCGTGATTTATATGCGTGAGGATTGCTATATTTGTAAATCAGAAGGATTCACCGCTCAAACACGTGTGCGGGTTATACTCAATAAATGTTCTATCGTTGCAACCCTAAATACAATCGAAACGAGCCTGTTAAGGCATAATGAGGCCAGTCTTTCAATTTATGCCTGGGAGTTATTGTCTGCAAAAGAAGGCGATGAAATTTCAGTAATACATCCTCAACCACTAGACTCCCTCAGTTACATCCGTTCCAAAATTTATGGTAATGAATTAACCTCCGAGCAAACAGAACACATAATCAAAGACATTGTATCGGGCCAACTTTCTGATATTAATATAGCAATGTATATCGCTGCTAGCGGCGGAGACAGACTTTCTAAAAAGGAAATTATTGATCTGACGCGTGCGATGATCAATTCAGGCCAAAAATTATCCTGGGCATTCCCGTTTATTGTTGATAAACATTCAGTGGGGGGGTTACCAGGAAATCGCACAACCCCTATTGTCGTCTCAATTGTTGCAGCTTTTGGCCTGGTGATTCCTAAAACCTCTTCTCGAGCAATCACATCTCCGGCAGGAACAGCAGATACAATGGAAGTCTTTACTAATGTCGAGCTGAGCCTTAATGAGATGCAAAAGGTTGTAGAGCAGGAAAATGGGTGTCTTGTTTGGGGAGGATCCATGGCATTAAGCCCTGCCGATGATTTACTAATCCGGATTGAACGCACTGCAAATATAGACAGTGAAGGACAAATGGTTGCTTCCATTTTATCTAAAAAAATTGCCGCCGGTTCAAATCATCTTGTGATTGATATGCCTATTGGGACCACAGCTAAAGTGCGCTCCATCGAGAGGGCTAATTCATTAAAAAAATTATTGGAATTAGTTGCAGAGGAATTCGATCTCAAAATAAAAGTAATCTTCAGCGATGGCTCACAACCAGTGGGCCGTGGAATAGGACCAGTCATGGAAGCATTAGACGTCTTAGCAGTCTTAAATTGTGATAAACAAGCTCCTCAGGACTTGCGAGAACATGCTTTGACATTAGCGGCAGATATTATAGAGTTTTCACCTAATGTTTTACCTGGGCAAGGATTAAATATAGCTACCCATTTGCTTAATAGCGGCAAGGCATTGACTAAATTCGAATCAATTTGCCAGGCTCAAGGCGGCCTAAAAGAAATAAAGAAAGCTCCTATTGTCCACACTATTGAATCAACACAATCTGGCATCATTATTAATATCGATAACCGTCACATCTCTCAATTGGCAAAGCTTGCGGGTGCACCCAAAACAAAAGCAGCAGGAGTTGAATTATTAACCGAGTTACATTCAGTAGTTAAAAAATATCAGCCGCTTTTTAGAATCTATGCTGAAACTCGTGGAGAACTTAATTATGCTCTAGATTTTCTAAAGCAAGGGCATGAACTGTTTCAAATTGAGGCCAGTACATGAAAAAAAATCCCATCGTTTTTGCTTTATTTGGACATGATGAGCTTGCGCGTATAATTCTGCAAAAATGTCGGTATGAGAAAGGAACAATTCATTTTCATCAATTTCCTGATGAGGAAACTGTCGTAAAAATTGAATCTGATGTGAAGAATCGACGCGTTATATTTGTAGCGAATCTGGTATTTCCTAACCCGAAAATTCTTCCGCTTTTATTTGCGGCACAAACAGCAAAATCTTTAGGCGCCGCTCAAGTAATCTTAGTAGCCCCCTATTTAACCTACATGCGCCAGGATAAGGTATTCGAACCCGGACAAGGTATTACTTCTGCATATTTTGCACAATTAATTTCTTCTTATTTTGATAGCTTGATAACTATTGATCCTCATTTACATCGCTGGAAGCATTTAAATGAGATTTATGATATTTCAACTACGGTACTTCATGCGGCGAATGAGATTGCAGCGTGGATTATTCATCATGTACCTGATCCTTTCCTTATTGGACCCGACTCAGAAAGCGCCCAATGGGTGGAAACCATTGCGCTAAAATCCTCTGCCCCCTTTACTGTACTGCAGAAAAACAGGATAAGTGATACTCAGGTTGAAATTGCCATTCCAGGAATACATCAATACAGCAAATCTACCCCTATACTCATTGATGATATTATTTCTACAGGCATGACCATGGTAGAAACATTGAAACACATCAATTCCTTAAACAGGACACCTGCCATATGTATTGGAGTTCATGCTGTTTTTGCTGGGGATGCCTATCCAAAACTATTGCTTTCTCCTGAAGCCCGGATTATTACCTGTAATACCATTCCTCATCCATCAAATAAAATTGATATAAGTAAGGGCATTGAGGGTTCGCTACTTAAGTTGGATTGAAAAATGAATATGATTAATATACCTAAAATTCCCATTACTATAATCAAATCTTCTGGCGATAAAGTTCTTTTCGACCCATATCATATATATCGCTCATTAAAACGGGTTGGGGCAGACGAATCAATAATTACGCAAATTGTTAATGAGGTCTCCGCGTCCATAGTTAATGGAATGACTACACATGAGATTTACCGTATTGCATTTCGATTGTTGCGCAATAAATCTAAAACTTTAGCAGGTAAATATCATCTTAAAAGAGCCATTATGCAGCTTGGATTCTCAGGATATCCATTCGAGAAATTTATTGCCGAAATCATGCGTCATCAAGGCTTTAGAGTTCTCAACAACCAAATAATTCAGGGATATTGTGTCAATCATGAAGTGGATGTCGTTGGAGAGCGCCAAAATGAGCATGTGTTTGTTGAATGCAAATACCATAATCGCTTAGGGCTTGCATGTGATGTTAAAATAACTTTATATATCAAAGCGCGTTTTCTTGATATCGAGCAAGCCTATATTAAAAAACCGGGAGAAGTTTTAAAAGGCTGGCTTGTAACGAATACTCGTTTTACTAACGACGCAATACAATATGGCCAATGCGCAGGACTGCATTTAATTGGCTGGGACTTTCCTCAAAAAGGAAGTTTAAAAGAATTAATTGAGTTTTCCGGTTTATATCCTATTACTTGCATAACCAATTTTACTAAAGCGGAAATAGAAACCTTACTTGGGAATAATGTACTTTTGTGCAGAACAATTGCCGAATCTCCTGAACTTCTAGATAAACTGGACATGGGTGCAATCCGAAAGAAACAGGTTCTTTCACAATGCCAGGCACTATGTAAAATCAGTGGATTAGAGCTGGATGACACTCATCAAAAACTGGACCAAACCTGAGTTTGAAAACTTAGCTTAGGGTATGAAAGGTGGTCTATTATTGGCTTTACCACGCCACCACCCTGATTCATTTTTAACACATTCCTATAAAAAGGAATTTTATTTTTTACTCTTTGCCTTCTTTTTAACATGCTTCATGAGTCGTCGTTTTTTATTCACTTGCCGTTGTGATAGCTTTATTTTCTTATCAGCAAAAGGATTGGTACCCCCTTTAAACTCCAGTTTCAAAGGAGTCCCTATCAATCCCAAGTGTTTAATGAATTCATTACTAAGATAACGTTTATAACTATCAGGCAAATCAGCCAATTGGTTCCCATGAATAACAATTACTGGCGGATTATGACCACCAAGATGAGCATATCTCAATTTTATTCTGCGCCCATTGACACAAGGTGGTGTATGTTTTGTACTTATATCTTGCAGTAAGCGGGTTAACCTTGGAGTAGAAAAAGATTGAACCGCTGATTCATAAGCTTCATTTATGTCTTTAAATAGATTCCCAACTCCACTGCCATGCAACGCGGATATAAATCGAATTTTCGCAAAATTTGCAAATTGTAACCTTCTGGATAATTCACTTTTAACTTGTTCCTTATGCTCTTCATCCAGTCCATCCCACTTATTCACGGCAATAACCAGTGCTTTACCTGATTCAATTATAAAGCCAAGCAAGTTTAAGTCTTGATCAGTAATTCCCTCGCTGGCATCAAGAAGCTGCAAGCATACATTGGATTCTTCAATGGCTTGCAGGGTTTTAATTACAGAGAATTTTTCAATTTTTTCATCAATTCGGGATTTTCTACGTACACCTGCTGTATCAATCAGCATGTACTTTTGTTCATCCCTGACAAAGGGAATTGCAATACTGTCCCTCGTCGTACCGGGCATATCATAAACAACTACCCTTTCTTCACCTAAAATTCGATTAATTAAAGTAGATTTTCCAACGTTAGGACGGCCAGCAAAAGCAATTTTAATTGCATTATTTTCTTCAATTTCATCAGATTGAGTAGAAAATGGTGATAAAACTTCATCGAGTAAAGTGCGGATACCGCTTCCATGTGATGAGGATATCGAGTGAACATCAGCAATACCCAAGGCATGAAAATCCGCACACACTACGTCATCATCCAATCCTTCAGTCTTATTAACGACAAGATGAACTTTTTTATTTAATTTTCTAAGATTGCTGGCAATTTTTTCGTCGATACCAGTCAACCCTGCCCGACCATCAACCAAAAAAAGGACAATATCCGCCTCGTTTAGTGCTATCTCTGATTGTTTAGACATCAACGTATCAACAGCAATATCATCGACACCGATACCCCCGGTATCTACTACAATATAGTGCTTATTCTCATGCTGAGCTTGACCATATTGTCTGTCGCGAGTAAGGCCAGGAAAGTCAGCGACAAGAGCATCTTGCGTTTTAGTCAGTCTGTTAAATAAAGTAGACTTCCCAACATTAGGCCGCCCAACAAGTGCAATCACAGGGATCATTATTAGCTCACAGATAATTGATTAAGCATTCCATTGTCTGTTAATACATAGAGTTTTCTTCCAGTTACACTAGGAGAAATACTGATGCCTCCGGAAACTTTGGAACGGGCGATAATTTCACCTGTTTGTGCATCAATAAAATGTAAATAGCCGGTTTTATCCCCAACAACTAAATCCTTTTTTATCAGGGCTGGTTCAGTTAATCCTCTTGCCTTCAAACTTGTTTGTTTCCAATTAACCTGGCCATTGCGCTTATCAATAGACCATACAACATCATGGCTATCTGTGACATACAAATTGTTTCCAATTAAGATCATGTTTTTATAAACAGAACCGGGTTTTTTCCATATGAATTGACCATCAACCAAAGACAGAGCACCGATATATCCTTGATAACTTGCAAGATAAACTACATTATTTTCAACAATGGGATCAGCGTCGATATCGACTAGCCGTTCAACATCACTTGGACCTGAGGCATAAGCAATGCTTCGTTGCCACATGACGCGCCCTGTTTGTTGATCAAAAGCATCTAGCTTGCCATCAGAGAAACCGATTAATATCATATTTCCCATAGCAACAGGCGAGGAGCTCGCCTTAAGAATCAAGCTCGGTGAGCCATGTTCTGCCATCCATACCTGTTTACCATCTGCGGTGTTGAACGCATAAACTCTGCCATCAATTGTTTTGACAATTACTTTTTTACCCAAAATAGTTGGTGGAGATAAAATCTCTCCGGTAACTTTTTTTTGCCACAATTTTTTTCCATTGTTTTGATTTAATACAACCAATGAGGCATTATTAGTACCTACAGCAATATATCCACCAGCTACAGCAGGACCGCTAACCAAACCATGGTTGATTGCCGTCGACCATTTAATTTCACCGTTATGTTTATTAATTGCTTGCACTAAACCACTAGCATCCGCACTATAAATCACTCCCCTGCTAACTACAGGCTTTAACCTTAAATATTCTTTATTTTTAGAAGCTTTTCCTGCTGCTACAGACCAGTTTTGGTCTACTTTAATCTTGTCTTTAACCTGCTTGAGCTCTTTAGGTTTTGGTGTATTGTCTTTACCTAACATGTAATCATCAAGCTTTGAACATCCTTGAATCAAGGTGCAGAGAATTAATATAAATAATTTCATTTTCATGAAAATTGTACCTCAATTTTACTGTGCAAATAAATTGTTAATCTGTATGTGTTTGAAATGGTATGAAAAATTACGATAATGCCACTTTTCAATCCTTCAAACTCATGCAGACTCTACTTTTTTATTTCCGGAAATCATCGAATGCGATTTACTTGCAACCGCATTTGTTTTCATTTCTAAAAATAAATTACCCATTCCATTATTTTTTACTTCATCTAAGGCCATTTTATAAGAATTCAAGGCTTCCTGATATTGGCCAGTAGCGCCATAAATATCACCCTTCAATTCATTAATAATCGGCAAGTAGGTATTATCCTCAACGCTGCTCAGTTCTTTAAGCGCATTGGTATAGGATTTTTCTGCGGCATAAATCCGCGCAATACGAATTTTTGCAATTTGTTTTAAAGCCGGCATTTTGCTATTCGTAGCTACAGCTTGTAACTCCTCTGCAGCTTTATCGAGTTTATTTTTTGATACATAAATTTTTGCAAGGGTCATATGTGCTGCATCAGCATAAACTGTATTCTTATGCTCATGAGTTAATTCATTCGCATAGGATCTTACTGCTTTTATATTTTGGTTAGAAAGAGCAACCATCATTTGCTCGTAGGCAATGGAAGCCTGCTGGGTAAGTTTTTCCTGATGCCAATGCCAATATCGATATCCGGCAATGCCAAAGAGTATAAGCGACAACACTACGGTGACCAGGCTACCGTAATGCTTCCACCATTTTTTTATCGATTCTAATTGTTCCTCTTCAGTCATATACACTGACATAGCATTCTCCTGCACTTACTCTAAATAATCTTTCAAAACCTGATTAATTGTATTTTGATCTACTGAAATTTGTTCTGCTCCATTACGTAAATCTTTAATACTGATTTGCTGGGTTGCCAGCTCATCCTCACCTAAAATCAAAGCCAGGCGCGCGCCGCTTTTATCTGCTTTTTTAAACTGACTTTTAAAACTTCCACCCGCTGTATTAACGGAGACCTCAATTTGAGGATAAGCACTACGTATTATTTCAGAAATAATGAGACCTCTGACAACAGCTTCATCATTGACAGCGATAATATATAATGCGTTTTTATTCGTTTCATTCTTCAAAAGCCCTAAGGTTTCCATTAGTAAATATATTCTTTCAATACCTAATGCAAAACCTACTGCTGGTGTGGGATTACCCCCTAATTGATCTACTAATAAATCATATCGTCCACCTGCACAAACTGTAGCCTGGCTGCCTAATTTATCAGTGACCCATTCAAAGACTGTATGTCCGTAATAATCAAGACCTCTAACTAAAACAGGATTTACGACATAAGGTACGCTTAATGCATCCAGTCCTTCACAAAAAGTTTGGAAGTGTTCCCTGCTTTTCTCATCAAGAACATCGATTAATTTTGGTGCGTTAGCGACTAATTGCTGCATTTCGGGGTTTTTACTATCCAAAATCCGTAATGGATTGCGAGTTAATCTGCGTTTACTATCCTCATCCAATTGATGTTCATGATCAGTCAAATATTCGACCAGAATTTTTTTATAACGTTGACGTTCAGCCAGCTCACCCAATGTATTCACTTGCAACTGTACACAATTTGCAAATCCAAGTTGTTCCCAAAACTTTCGACAAATCGAAATGAGCTCTAACTCAACCATGGGACCAGACATTCCAAAAGCCTCTACACCCAGTTGGTTAAACTGGCGATATCTTCCCTTCTGCGGTCTCTCATGACGAAACATCGGTCCCAGATACCATAATTTTTGTTGTTGATTGTGTAAAAGACCGTGCTGGAGGCAAGCGCGAACACAACCTGCAGTTCCTTCTGGCCTTAAGGTGATACTGTCCCCATTCAAGTCATTGAAGGTATACATTTCCTTTTCGACTATGTCTGTTACTTCACCTATAGTCCGTTTAAATAATTGTGTACTCTCTACAAGTGGAAAACGTATTTCCTGATAACCATAACTGGACAATACACTCATAAAAACATGTTCTATAGAACGCCATAATGCCGTTGTTTCAGGCAAGACATCATTCATCCCTCTTATTGCTTGAATTCGCTCAGCCACCAATTTTCTCCAAAGGAGACATTTCCGGTTTAGGATTTAACAAGGATTGCATTTTTGAGATATCAGTAAGTTTTAACTCCGTAGTTTCCATAGTAGGTGTTTGATTGAATGATAAATCTGTAGGCGCGCTTTTTGCAGGAAACACTTGTTGGGTATCTCGGGTTTTTTGCCACCAGACACCTACAGCCACAATAACACCTAAAGCAAATAAAATGGTAAACCAGCGTATGATGTGTTCCGCTTTATGTGATTCACGTTTGCTTTGCTGCCATAGGAGGGCACGGTCAGTTTTTTTCTCAGTAACAAACTGCTCATTAAATATTGCTAAATAAGGTTCGGGGGAAGTACCTAATAATTTAGCATACGCACGCAAATATCCCTTAACAAAAACAGGTTCAGGTAACAAATGAAATTCATTACTTTCAATTAATTCAATAATACGCGCCCTTAAATGCAATTTATTGGCAACGTACTCTACTGTATATCCTTTTTGTTGGCGTATACTGGCAAGTTGCTCTCCTGGATTCCTATCTTGTTCTATTATATTTTCATCCAGCGTGGTTGTTGTATTCATTATTTACTCCACTATTATCGATATTGGAATTCAAATTATTGATGTTTTGTTCATATTCTGCAGCTATAGCATGCTGTCCGACTTTTTCAGATGCTTCTTTAGCCAAAGATAACAGCACTTTATCGTTTAGAACTAATTCAGGATGCTTTTGTACCATGGTAAATGCCTCTGTATCATTCCCGGCTTTCACTTCAAGTTTTAATAACTCATAAAACGAAACCTTGCGAGAGGGATCCTGATTTAACGCTTTTGCAAAATAAATTTTAGCTTTATCTTCATTTGGAACTGATAAGGCGCAAAGGCCTGCATTTTCATAGGCTCCTGCTGTATGCACATATTTTAGGTCGCTCACCGCTTTCAAAAAGTAAGATTCAGCTTTTTTGTAATCACCTTGCCTGCATAAAAAAGCCCCATAATTATTGAGCTGTGCACCTGCATTTCCTGATAATGAGAGAGCCTTTATATAATACTTCTCGGCCTGGTCCAACTCTTTGGTTTGCTCGAAGTAATATGCCATTGCTGAATTCACATCAGGTGATGTCGGTTCTTGTTCCAATGCAGTGATAAGCTTTTTTTTCGCTCTCGGTCTATCGCCTTGTTTTAAATAACCCAACCCTAGCTGAACATTATAGGATGCAGCCTTACTGAGATTTGGTTTTTTAAAATTTTGCTCTTCACTTTCTTTATCATGGGTGCATGCCTGCAATAGAAGACAAGTCATAATAAAAAAGAGATAAAACTTTTTAAACACAATATTCCACACTAAGGTTAGAAATGATTGGGCATTATAACCGCTTATAAATAAATTAAAAATGATTTGTCACAAATAATGGCTTTATTGTAGTGCAAAGCAGGTTCGGCATACCAATACAGGTTTCGGATACGCCGCATAACTTCCTTTACTGCTGTTATTCTGTTGCCTGCTTCTGACCGTCCATAGGAATAAAATGCAATTTTTTCCATCTTTGAGAGCGACTTGTTCTATCCATAACTTCGCCGGCCAATTGACCACAGGCAGCATCAATATCATCACCACGAGTTTTTCGAGTAATTGTATTAATACCATGGGCTATTAATTTATCTCTAAATGCATCAATTGCTTCCTGTGATGAACGTTCATAATGAGTCATTGGAAAAGGATTAAAAGGAATTAAATTCACTTTTGCTGGAATATTACGCAGCAATTTTATCAATTGATTTGCGTGTTCTGGTTGATCGTTAACCCCTTTTAGCATGACGTACTCAAAAGTTACTTTTCTACGGGGTTCGTTTTTAAAATAGGTTTTACACAGGGCCATTAGCTGCGACAGGGGATATTTTTTATTTATAGGAACAAGTTCATTCCTCAACTCATCATTGGGTGCATGCAAGGAAACAGCTAGTGCTACCGGGCTGACCTCTCTTAATCGCTGCAGCTCAGGCAATACTCCAGAAGTACTTAGAGTAACGCGGCGCTTGGAAAGACCATATGCAAAATCGTCCATCATGATGCTCATTGCCGATACTACATTATCAAAATTCAGCAACGGCTCTCCCATTCCCATCATCACCACATTGGTTACTCTTTTATCATGCACTCCCTCTTCAAGCGACAACTCACGTACAGCCAACCAAACCTGGCCAATAATTTCGGCAGTGGATAAATTTCGGTTAAAACCTTGTTTTGCAGTGGAGCAAAAGGAACAATTCAAGGCACATCCAACTTGTGAGGAGACACATAGAGTTCCACGGGTTGCTTCTGGGATGAATACGGTCTCAATACAATTCCCGCAATCCAGTTTTAAAAGCCATTTATGGGTTCCATCGCTGGATTTTTGGCAAGCGATTATTTCCGGTAATTTAATATGTGCGCGTTGCGCAAGCTTTTCTCTTAACTGCTTGCTTAAGTTAGTCATTTCGGTGAAATCAGATAAACCTGTCTGATGAATCCACTGGATTATCTGTTGGGCCCGGTAAGGTTTCTCACCCCAGCTGTCCAGTAATTCCCGCATTTGTTGGTAATTGTAATCCAGCAAATTTACTTTTTGTACAGTCATCTTAACTCCAGATTTAATGACAAAATACGCGAAATACGATTAAAACGAATTGAAAAAACTGGCGGCTATAAAAAAACCAAACCTAAAGCCTCTCGTAAGAAAACCTGAGATTCACTTTGCAGCACTCAGGTTTTCAAATTCGTGTCATTAAATATTAAAACGGTTCTTATCGCTCACAAATCTCGTGTGGCTCGAAGAAAAAGGCAATTTCACGAGCTGCATTTTCAAGGCTGTCAGAGCCATGCACCGCATTAGCATCTATACTGTCAGCAAAATCTGCACGGATAGTTCCAGCAGCAGCTTCTTTAGGATTGGTAGCTCCCATAATTTCACGGTTTTTCATAACCGCGTTTTCGCCTTCTAATACCTGAATCATTACTGGACCAGAAATCATGAACTCTACCAAGTCTTTGAAGAAAGGGCGAGCACGATGAATATCATAAAAGTTTTCTGCTTGTTCACGAGAAAGCTGCATCATTTTTGCAGCGATTATGTTAAGACCAGCACTCTCGAAACGAGAATATATTTGACCTATAACTGATTTAGCAACTGCGTCAGGCTTAATAATTGACAATGTTGTTTCTTTTGCCATCACGAACTCCATAGGGGTTTAGTTAAAGTGCGATATTATACACGAAACACAGACTATATGGCTAATATAAATTCATTTTTATATTATTCATGTTTGAAAAATAACAGATTTGACGTTCCTGCTTTTTTCTATCGCTTTATGTAACATTCTGGCCAATACTTTTGTCAAAATGGAGTGCTTCTCTATTAATGGCATCTTGCTCGGGATCAATTTTATACTCGGGTAAAGATTTCATTAACTCAATAACCCGAATAATCGTGTCATGAAATTGATTTCTATAAGAATTAGCTAACAGATTTACCTCATTTGCTTGCTGCACGTAGTCCATTATTTGCTCATCAAAATCCATGTCTATTTGTAATAGCTCAGACATTGCAGTTAACATTTTTCCTTTTAAATCTTCGCTAAGGGAAGCTTTAAGAACATCGTTCATTTTATCAATAAATAGAGTTTGATTCATTTGAACTTCAGTCATATTGCAATAGATCAGTGCATGATTGATTGCCTGCCGTATGTGACTCTTTTTATATGAAAAATTTGCTGCCTTAAATAATTTATTTATAGAGGAGAGTGATTTTTCGAATTCCGTGTTAAAAACCTGGGTCATCTTTATCAACACACTCTGGCTGGTAGCAATAAAATTGTCGTGTTGTCCTTGTGCCTTATGAAACTCCTCACCCAACTTAACCAGTTGTTGCCGTTCATTTTCTATTATTTCGCGTGTAGAGGCACCCTGAGCTTCTTCACCTTTTGCATTTTCACCTGACAATAAATAATCAATAAACAGCTTTTGAACATAAACATGATAATCGTTCGCTTGTTGTAAAACGATGCCATTAAGAACACTTTTTAAAGGAACCTGCAAGATCCGATGATAAAAACTGAAAGGGCTTTTAATTGCTGCTACCAATTCAGATTGTGCCAGATTAATTTTGTACCTACCTAAAATACGTTCCGCTGTTATTGCACCATAAGTTGAGAACCATTGGCTTAATTCAGTATCAATTTCTTGGCCGTTCATTTTTCATCCAATTTAATTTCATCAAAGTATATGATATAAGACAGTTTATTAAATAAGTATAGTGTAATCAGCAGATGTTAAAACGATTAGATATTGATTTACAATTATTAAATGATTTTCTTCAAGTAAAAACTCCTCAGGCGTGGCTGGATTATGCAGCGAATAATATTCCTTTGCTGTTAATCGACCATGCCCATTGTGAACGCAAGGCTGCAGCAACTGCTATCAACTTTATCAGCAAATATCCTGAAAAAAAGGAATTGGTTGAAGTCATGTCTCCCTTAGCCCGTGAAGAGTTGCTTCACTTTGAAAAAGTCTTGAATTTTATGACACAAAAAGGCATACCCTTCAGTCCCCTGCAACCTTCAGGCTATGCGACCCAGATGCATAAACAGGTTACAAGCCGGAATGTCCTCCAGCGTCTATGTGATCAGCTTATTATTGGTGCCATTATTGAAGCACGGTCTTGTGAACGTTTCCATGCAATTATCCCCTACCTTAACGATCCGGACTTGATAAAATTTTACACCACTTTGATTAAATCAGAAGCCCGACATTTTGAGGATTACCTGCGTCTTGCAAAATTATATGGCGGTGATATAGAACAGCGGTTGAAGTTGTTTTTATCACTGGAAAATAATTTTATTTTAGGTACTGATGCGGTATTTCGCTTCCATAGCGGAATACCGCAAGCCTAGTATTGATTAGGGAGGAGTAGGCGTGCTTTGTACTCGTTCATCATTTTGCTCCTGATATTTCAAAGTAGCATGATGTTCGAGGAACTTGGCAAAATTGGTAGGTTTATTTTTACCATTTAATTCATTGAATACGTCTTCATCCAATTTGGTACCGTTTGCATAATGGACATAGGTTTTTGCCTGAGTATCGTAGACATAATCATGTTCCTGCAGCCAGAGTGACACAAAAGTTTTAAATGCTTTATTAGCTTCATTCTCTTTGTTAAAAGGAATTCCATCTGCTCGCGTTAAATCGGCTACTTGAACTTTTCCATCCTTAAAAGAAACTTTATGTTCCAGGAGAGGAAGGTTAAAATCTCCATCCCCTTTAACTCTATTGAGTACTGCAGATTTTGCCGCTTCGTAGATAAATTCTTGTGGATGAAACAGACCTCTGACATAAGGTATAGGCCGGGTTGTATTTTTCATAAGATCCAGTGCCTCGCCACCAACCTGTTGGGACGATACATTAACTGCCTTATTAAGTTTTGTTAAAACATTCAACAAAGACATCATGTTGGAACGCCAGTCATTAATAGAGCTTTGTTCGGAAGTTATCATATGATCGGCGAGTTGTTGTACTTCTTCATGAAGAGTAGATTCTCCATCTTTCGTTTTAACTTTATGTTTGTTTCTCAGCTCATCCATGGTCTTGGCCCACTTTTGCCGTTGGATCATTTGGGCCGCTTCAAGATCTGCTTGTTGCTGTCTGTCTCTTTCATCTTTACGAAGTCTTTCCATTCCCTCTAAAGAACTTTTATTCGCTGCTTTTTTTTCTTTTTCAAATTCATCATTGCTCTGAGTCATAACCGATCACTCCAAAATCACAAATGGACAAAATAAAGCCCCTTTGTATGATGATAACACAATAGCTGGGGTTTGTCATCCCAATCACTGAGGACATAAGACGTTAATTTTTGGGTATTATTTTGATAAAAATATATTCCTGGTTTATGTGTATGACCATGAATTAATTGAGTCGTTTGATAACGTCCCATATGCTGAATCACTTCCTCAGCTACCACATCCATTTCCTCTGCGGTTTTACTTTGATTCATCTGACTGCGATAACGTACTTTCTTAACTAAACGCTCACGATATTTTACAGGTAAACTTAAAAATAAGGCAGAAAAGAGTTTGTTGCGGGTTATCAACCGAAATCGTTGATGTGCGATATCTTTAATACAATATCGATCACCATGCACTAGCAGGGTTTTTTCCTGACCCAATTGAATAATTGTGGGTTCTGATAAGGTAGTCCATCCCGCAAGCTTTGCAAAGTTTCTTCCCAACAGGAAATCACGGTTGCCATGCATATAAAACAATTTAATCCCTTGTTGTGTCAAGGAAAATAACTGATTAGCTATACCCTTGCTCCATTCATTTAGGGTGTCGTCCCCTGCCCAAGCGTGAAAAAAATCCCCAAGGATATAAATAGTTTTCACAGAACCTTCTGCCCATTTCAGAAATTCATTAAAACGTTCCTGAATAGCCTGCTCTTCCGGATGCAAATGAAGATCAGAAATAAAAACAGCTTCTATCATAAAGGCTCAATATGTATGTGTTCATCCATTAAATAAATTTGACAAGGTCCGTTATGCGGTTCAATAGCATCACTCAAGCGATAAAATCCTGCAATTGACACTAACTCAGCCTCAAGAGACTGACAAAAAATCCTTGCTTCCTTGTCCCCTGATATACCCGCTAAAGCTCGGCCCCTTAAAGCTCCATAGACATGAATACAACCATCTGCCAATAATTCAGCTCCATGGCTTACTGAAGAAGCAATCACCAGATCACCGCCTTTGGCTACAACTTGCTGCCCGGAACGCACGGGTGTGGTGATGAGTTTTGTTAATGGCTTTGTTGT
Source organism: Fluoribacter dumoffii NY 23 (assembly GCF_000236165.1). Classification (NCBI taxonomy): domain Bacteria; kingdom Pseudomonadati; phylum Pseudomonadota; class Gammaproteobacteria; order Legionellales; family Legionellaceae; genus Fluoribacter; species Fluoribacter dumoffii. The sequence continues at coordinate 1,120,113 of NZ_CM001373.1, forward strand.
TTCATAATGATTGTTTTCAATGGGTCGTTCGATAATCGGTTTATCCTGAGTGGATGAGGCATGGAGAACAGCCAGGCCGTGGCATTGAGCCAAAGTATTATGTACTGCACTTCCTCCCTGGATAGCAACAGGAATCATCCCATGAGCACGCGCCATCTGCAATAAAGATTGCAAATCAAATTCCAGTTGATGAACTGAAGACAAATCAAAAACAATGGGAGTATGCTCAAATAATTTCGGCGCTTTGGCAACTGTATCATCCAGTTGATGCAAAAAAATTTCGGGTTCTGTACTTAAAACATGGAGTACAGTAAACGTATAAAGACGCCCTTTTAATTTAAATGCTTGAGCTTGGGTTGTATTTTCACTCATGAGTATGATATCCATAACCAATATTTTTGTTTATACTAACATGTGAAAACCAATAACAGAAGGATATTTAAGGTGGATAAACGGTGGTTTGAACAATATCAGAAAGGAGTTCCGCATGAAATCGACTCAAGTCAATATTCTTCCCTCGTAGATTTATTTAAAGAATCCTGTAAACGTTATGCTAAAAAAACTTCTTACATCAATATGGGAAGTGGTATTACTTTTAATCAACTGGATGAAATGAGTCGGGATTTCGCTGCTTATCTTCAACAGCTGAAATTACCCAAAGGAACTCGGATAGCAATAATGCTCCCCAACGTTCTTCAATACCCAGTAGCCCTTTTTGGAATATTGCGTGCTGGCTATGTTGTTGTTAATACAAACCCTCTTTATACTACAGATGAGCTCGTGCATCAAATGAATGACTCTGGTGCGGAAGCAATTATAGTGCTGGCTAATTTTGCAAAAACCGTGGAAAAGAGTTTAAACTCCATCCCTACTTTGAAACATGTCATTGTCACTGAAATAGGCGACTTATTCTCTACCCCCAAACGCATTATTGTCAACGCAGTAATCAAGTACATAAAAAAAATGGTTCCTGCTTATAGCATTCCGCATGCAGTGTCTTTTAATTATGTTTTACTTGAGGGAAAACAGGCAACCTACCATCCAGTTGAATTAAATCACGATGATATCGCATTTTTGCAATATACCGGGGGTACGACAGGCGTAGCAAAAGGGGCTATATTAACCCATGGCAATATGGTCTCCAATGTTCTGCAGGCTGATGCCTGGATCAAACCTATAGGACTGAACGGCGACGAAGTCATCGTTACAGCAATCCCTCTCTACCACGTCTTTTCACTTACTGCTAATTGTTTGACTTATATGAAAGAAGGGGCCAAAAACGTACTCATCACCAATCCCCGAGACCTGGATCATTTTATCAAGGAAATCAAAAACGTTCGTTTTTCAGCTATAACTGGTGTTAATACTTTATTTAATGCTTTATTAAATCATCCTAAATTTAAAGAGGTTGATTTTAGCAGGCTGAAAATTTCTCTTGCCGGAGGGATGGCTTTGCAGAAGAGTGTGGCCCTTAAATGGCTTGAAGTGACCAAAACACCTGTATTAGAGGCTTATGGCTTAACTGAAACCAGCCCTGCTGCAATTATTAATCCAATGAATCTGGTGGAATATAATGGAAGTGTGGGATTGCCCCTTCCTTCTACGGATGTGTTAATTCTGGATGATGATGAGAATGAAGTACCTGTCGGAACAAGTGGTGAGGTATGCATCAAAGGACCACAAGTAACTCCGGGTTATTGGAAGCGTCCTGATGAAACTGCTTTGGTTTTTACTAAAAATGGTTATCTTAAAACCGGTGATATCGGTAAAATGGACGAAGAAGGCTTTATATATTTGGTCGACCGCAAAAAAGACATGCTGCTTGTTTCTGGATTCAATGTTTATCCCAATGAAGTAGAACAAGTAATCTCGATGCATCCGGGTGTATTGGAGGTGGGGGTAGTAGGAATTGTGGATAAGGAATCGGGTGAGCGTGTAAAAGCCTGTGTTGTGAAAAAAGATCCCAATCTTACTGCAGAACAAATTATCGCTTATTGCCGGGAACATTTGACAGCGTATAAGGTTCCCAAAGTAGTTGAATTCTATGACGAACTTCCCAAGACCAATGTGGGCAAAATACTTCGTCGTGCACTTAAAGAGTCCAGTGCATCCCCAAGTCTTCCGGAGAAAAAACCAGCTGTAGCCATAAATTGAGGCCATTTCACTTGATAACCTGGACTAGCGCAGCATAATCCAGGTTATCAATTTAGGTTTCAGTTGCCAACAAGTACCTTTATTTCGCCAATTGTCTCATGATCCGGGCTGTAGCACCCCATACCCAATCTTTATTTGCAGTAAATTCACAAGTGGAATATCGGCGCCCCTCGCGTTCGATGACAAAATCTTTATAGTTTTGCGGATCTCGTACCAAAGGCATGGAGATGGATATAAGGCGCACCACTTCCTGTTGATTTAACTCATAGGGATGAATAGACTCAATGCTTGCAAACCAAGGATGAATGATATTTCCCAAGAGCGTTTTTTGAATGTTTAACTCTCTAATCAGGGTGATGCGTTCAGGACCAACACCCAATTCCTCCTGTAACTCCCGAAGCGCTGTAACGTAGTAATTCTCATCCCCTTCCTCCCATGCCCCCCCTGGAAAACAAATTTCACCGGGGTGGGAACGCAATTGATCACTGCGTTTGGTCAAAATGAGGGAATCCGATGAGCGCTCATAAAGAACAACTACTGCGGAATGAGCAACTTTTTTATTTTTAAATTCATTTAATTCCATTTATAACTGCTGCTATTTTAAGAAAACATTCACGATATTCATCTTCACAGTTCGAGTCAATAACTATTCCTCCACCAGCAGCTAAGTGCAGGATATTCTTTTTCGCAGTAATGGTACGAATAGCAATATTTGTATCAAACCGCCCATGGCGTGAAAAGTAGCCTATAGACCCGCAATAAATTCCTCGTGCAAAAGATTCCTGCTCATGAATAATACGCATTGACTCAATTTTTGGTGCGCCTGTAATTGACCCTCCTGGAAAGCAGGATAAAAAAATTTCAAAAGGTAAAACTGACTGCAAACATTGTGCTTCAATCGTGCTTACCAAATGATGAACGGAATTATAACTTTGCACCTCACACAAACGGTTCACATGCACTGAACCCGGTTGAGCAATCTTGCCTAAATCATTTCTTAATAAATCAACAATCATGACATTCTCAGCACGGTTTTTTTCACAAGCAGCTAATCTATTCTTTAATTGTTCATCTTCGAAGGGATTATTGGAGCGCCCGCTTGTTCCCTTAATAGGAGATGCGATTAATTTACCGGCTTCATGAAATAGAAAACGTTCCGGGGAAAAACTTAATATATCGGCCGCTTTTGTTCGCAAAAAGCCTGCAAAAGGAACAGGGTTTTTCTTGCAAATTTTTTCATAAAATGCCCAGCTATCCCCTTGATAAGGAGCATGAAAAGGTTGGGTTAAATTGACTTGATAACTTCTTCCTTCTTTTAAAAATTCATACACTGAGGAAAACGCCTCGACATAGTCCTGTTTGCTTATTAAAGGGAAAAAGTCAGTTTTTAGTTCTGCCTCATATGATTTTAAAGAAATGCTATTCCACAATTCAAGCACTTCCTCAATAATCACAGGTGTTGATTGCATGGTGTTTGCAGCAAGAAGGGTCACGGATTTTTGATGGTGGTCTACAATAATTGCCCAATCATATAAACCCAGATCTACCAAAGGCATATCTTCTAATGTTGGCTGCATCCTGCTCTCAATCCCAAACAATTTAGCACCGAAATCATAAGAAATATATCCGATAGCTCCACCTTGGAACGGAAGATAAGTTACAGACGACGTCGGACTTAAGATTTGATTTATTTTTTTTATTACAGAAGAAAAATCAGAAACATTATGCTCGACTTGAATCAATTCATAGGGATAGGCACTAAGAATATCATAACGTCCGTGAGAACGATCCGTACTTTCTAGAAGTACAAACCCCGGTAAATGATGCAGTTTTCTATAATACTCATGTAATGAATCAGGGTATTCCAACGAACGTAAAACAAATTGACTCAAAATACACCTCTTTTATGATAAAACATTTTTCCAACAAGTTGAGTAATTTTCCCATGATCAAAATTGGTAACTTAAAAATTATAAACGTACTAAAGTCAAAACAAACCCTTTTGTGTGCCCGTTAGTCCTGAGTCGACTTGCGCGGCCCAAGGCTGCGGCTGCTTCTGTTCAAAGCTCTAGAAACTATGAGTCCTTGGCTATCAGAATTCAACACTAATTCTCTGGTTTTTGAATTAATTTGTGAGTATGCTATGCAAACGCTTTATTGACAAGGAGCCTTATATGTCAACAGTTGCTCAATTTGATATTACATATACTCAATTTTTAAATGAACATGGAAAACTGGTCGGCCAACTTCCTGCTTTTGCCAAAGATCATTCCGCGCTGAAAGAACTCTATAAAATTATGGTTCTTACTCGCACCTTTGATAAAAAAGCTATTGCCTTACAAAGAACAGGTAAAATGGGAACTTATGCTCCGATCAATGGGCAAGAAGCAATTTCAGCAGCAATAGGCCATGCAATGCGCCCGGAAGACGTTTTGATACCCTATTACCGTGACTATGCCGCTCAATTTCAACGCGGCGTGAAAATGTCGGAAATTTTAGCCTTCTGGGGTGGCGATGAGCGTGGCAGTCAATATTCTTGTAATTCCCAAGATTTACCCATATGTGTGCCTATAGCCTCTCAATGTCTGCATGCAACAGGGGTTGCTTTTGCTTTCCAATATAGAAAGGAACAACGTGTAGCTGTAGTTTGTCTTGGTGAAGGTGGAACTTCCGAAGGTGACTTCTATGAAGCAATGAATGTTGCCGGTACTTGGAATTTACCTGTGGTATTCGTTGTGAATAATAATCAATGGGCTATTTCTGTTCCTAGAAACCAGCAAACCGGAGCTAAAACAATTGCGCAGAAAGCAATAGCTGCAGGTTTCGAAGGGATACAAGTAGACGGTAACGACATTTTGGCCACAAGGCAACTGATTGGCGATGCTATTGAAAAAGCACGACGTGGGGAAGGACCTACTTTGATTGAAGCTTTATCTTACCGCTTGTCCGATCATACAACAGCTGATGATGCGACTCGCTATCAACCATGCAAAGAAGTTGAAAATGCAAAACCCAAAGAACCCATATCACGATTTAAAGAATTTCTCATGGAACAAAAAATTTGGAATGCACAAGATGAAGAGAATCTGGTAATCCACTGTTCGGAAGAAGTTGAGAACGCAGTTAATGAATATCTGAGTATGAAAATCCAGCCTGTCAGCAGTATTTTTGATTATCATTATGCCGAATTACCCGAGTATTTAGTGGAACAACGTGCAATAGCTATGGAGGAAGCAACTAATGCCTGATATCACTTTAATTGAGGCTGTCACTCAGGCTTTGGCTTATGAGTTAGCTCATGATGAAAATGTAGTGGTTTTTGGAGAGGATGTCGGGAAAAACGGAGGCGTATTCCGGGCCACAGCTGGATTACAAGAGCGTTTTGGGGAAAACAGAGTTTTTGATACTCCCCTGGCAGAATCGATGATTGCAGGATTAGCAATTGGCATGTCCATACAGGGACTAAAACCAGTCGCAGAATTCCAATTTATGGGATTTATTTATCCAGCCATGAACCAAATTATTTCACATGCTGCGCGCATGCGAAACAGAACACGTGGACGACTGCATTGCCCTCTCGTTTTCCGTGCCCCCTTTGGTGGAGGAATCCGCGCTCCAGAACATCATTCAGAGAGCACTGAAGCACTGTTTGCCCATATACCCGGATTACAGGTTGTAATCCCTTCCTCACCAAAACGGGCTTATGGATTGCTTTTAGCTGCATTACGTAATCCTGATCCAGTAATTTTTCTCGAGCCAAAAAGAATTTATCGTTTAGTTAAGCAACCTGTAGAAGATAATGGTGAAGCCCTGCCTATTGGTAAATGTTTTACTTTGCAACAAGGAGAGGACGTTACTTTAGTAAGCTGGGGAGCCAGTATTCATGAAACCCAACAGGCAGCCAAGCAATTAGGCAACGAAGGAATTTCTTGTGAGGTAATTGATGTTGCAACCATCAAACCCTTGGATATAGAAACAATTCTTGCCTCCGTAGAAAAAACTGGACGTTGCGTTATCGTCCATGAAGGGGCAAAAACCTGTGGCGTTGGCGCCGAAATTTCGGCACTGATTATGGAACATTCTATGGCTGATTTAATGGCTCCAGTCCACCGAGTAACTGGATATGATACGGTAATGCCTTATTTCCAATTAGAAAAACAATACATCCCCAGTGTTGCACGTATTAAAAACAGCGTAATGAGCATAATGGAGTAATAATGAATATATTCAATCTACCTGATTTGGGTGAAGGCCTACCCGATGCTGAAATTCATGAATGGTTTGTTAAGGAAGGTGATACTGTTATCGCAGATCAACCCTTGGTATCTATGGAAACTGCAAAAGCTGTAGTAGATGTACCCTGCCCTCAATCTGGAATTATTAGTAAATTATATGGGAAACCTGGTGATGTCATTAAAACAGGAGAACCTTTGGTAGCTTTTGAATCAACAAGCGCCAAGCCAGCGGACAAAGGTACTGTAGTTGGAAATCTGGAAGAAAGTAGTGAAATCTCCGAAGATAATTTTACTGTTGGCGTTCAACACACTAATAAAAACCGTGTCCGAGCGACTCCGGCAGTAAAAATGCTTGCTAAAAAACTGGGCATTGATTTATCTACGGTTAAAGGCACTGGGGAATTTGGTGTTATTACCCGCGATGACGTACAGGCACAAGCCGATAAAAATTCTGAAGTCCCCCCAGGTTTTGAGCCTCTTCGGGGAGTAAGACGTGCAATGCTCAATAGTATGGTTCAATCCCATACTGAAGTTGTGCCTGTAAGTATTTTTGATGAAGCAGATATCAGTGCCTGGAAAACAGGAACTGATATTACCGTTCGTTTAATCCGTGCGATAACTTATGCCGCTAAAAAAGAACCGGCATTAAATGCATGGTTCGATACCAAACACAGCGCTCGTCAATGCTTTGAGCAAGTTCATCTTGGTTTAGCCATGGACAATGAAGAGGGTTTATTTGTACCTGTGATTCATGATGCAGCAAAACTTTCTGATGCTGATCTGCGAAATATGATCAATGAATTTAAAAAATCAGTAAGCAATCGAGAGATAACTGCTGATAAATTGAAGGGGGCGACAATTACCCTTTCCAATTTTGGAAAATTTGCGGGACGTTTTGCAAGTCCTATTATTGTTCCGCCAATGGTTGCTATCCTGGCAGTGGGTCGACTCTATCAAGGTGCTGTAGTTACTGCCGAAGGCGACATCAAAGCGCATAATATGCTTCCATTATCACTTAGTTTCGATCACAGAGCAGTTACTGGAGGTGAAGCAACCCGTTTCCTGGGTGCTGTAATGGAATCTCTGCAAAAAGAATAAAATATTTTCAAGGCGATAAAGTAAAAAAAGCCCCCATTGTCGGGGGCTTTTCCTTTTAGGAGAGATCATTCTTTAACTTGTTGCAATGCAAAGAGAAGAATGATAATACACACTATTGTTGTTGCATTTTTTGTTGTACTTTATCTTTCATTTTTTCAGCCACTTTCATTTTACATTGTTGTAATTGCTCTGGACTGAAGTTGGTATTGGGCAATTTTTTATTACCCATAGCTACGGGTAAAACACAGTCTTTGATGAGCCCTTTGCCTGCTTTTTCCCCACCTTTATAGTACCCATTTTGCATACAGGAAAGTGCAATAGCTTTACAGGGGCCGGCCCAGCTATACAATGCAGCACTCATTAACAAACTAAAAACTCCAATCTTGGCAAATAATTTATTCATATTAATAATTCCTTTTTTATCGATAATTAAACGTCTCTTTACCAATTGCTTCTAAAATATAGCACAGTATTGATACTTTATTTTGCCAAGTAAATCAGTTAAAGAATAACAACACGCCGCACTTTTTGTTGGTGCTAAGCAGATAATGAATAAATATCATATTCGCAATTTATCTTTGTGCAATTTTATTTATCAATGCAGCAAGCCTGCATCCCGCATAAGTCACTTGCTTTTGTACTAAAAGCTGGGCGTTTTCCTGATATTTAGCTCCAGGAGTTTCATTGGGATTGAGTTGATATACATTTTTTATAGCCAGCTTATATGACATTTTCGCCCATTTGGCAGCTCTTGTTTGTTTATTAATTAAGGAGCAAGGCAATTTATGTTCCAATTGCCGGGCAGTATTTTTTACCCGTTCTTCATCATAGTGACCAAGAAAAAAACCAGCCCCATTATCCCAATATTGATGCAAATTAGTTCCCACTGGATTAGGGCCCAGATAGAATAAATTGCCGCCTAAATCTCCTTTGGGGTGCTGGGCGCTGACTCGGGTTATGGCATGTAAAGGTTGGTGAATATCACCGGTAATATGGATCAACATACGAAGGGCCAGCTTTTTATCTGCTGGGGTGGTTTTTTTTGAATAAAGTACTGCCGCCGCTTTTTTTATTGTATTCACCGCATTGGTACTTTCAACAGGAAATATGTGAGTGCCGTCACTGGAAAATGGAATATCGATATAGTGCATCACATCATACCAATAAACTTCCCGCCATCTAATATCATCCATCCAGGTTGAAGCACTAACAAAACTTGAATTTGGCGTAGGGTGTGCTCGGGAACGGAGGTATTTATAGCACATTTCCCTTGCTTTGGGTGTTAAATTGTCATAAGCGATTTGGGCCACTACCTTGTGGCCTGCTGCATTCCAAGCATAACTATTTAACGTAGCTAAACAAAAAATAAGTCCATATATAATTCGTGACATAATTAACCCAAATAGGGAGACCATGCAGGTTCTTGTACATCTCCTTCCCGTGCAGGCAGTCTCATTCTTATTCTACCGTCAAGAGAAACGATACCCAATACACCTTTATCTTGATTGTGAGTTGCATAAAGAATCAAACGTCCATTTGGCGCAACAGATGGAGACTCATCACGACCGGAAAAAGTCAAGCTAACAACAGGTCCACCAGCGGCACTTTGAAGCCCTATGTTAAATTGCTTGTCATCGCGATGCAACATGACAATATTTTTCATATCTGGGGTATAGGAAGCACGTGCGTTATAATTACCTTCGAATGTTAGACGGCTTACTTGGCCGTTAGCTAAAGACAAACGATATATTTGCGGTGAGCCGCCTCTTCCTGAGGTAAATAGTATGCTTTTACCGTCTGGAGCGTAACGCGGCTCTGTATCAATAGCATCACCAAAGGTTAATTGCTTCATGTTACCTGTACTGATATCGATGCTGTAAATTTTAGGAGTTCCACTTTTAGATAATACAACCGCCAATTCCCTACCGTCAGGTGACCAAGCTGGTGCACCATTAATTCCGGGGAAGCTGGTGATTAAACGTCTTTGACCGGTTTCAACTGAAACAGTAAATATTTGCGCTCTTTTTTTCTCAAAAGAAACGTAGGAAATAGTTTTGCCATCTGGCGCCCAAGCTGGGGACATAATGGGCTCGGAGGAAATCAGTAAACTTTGTGGATTGTGGCCGTCAGCATCAGCGACTTCCAATGAGTAACGGCTATTGTTTACAGTTCTTTGAACGGAAATATAAGCAATACGTGTCGAGAATATCCCCTTCTCGCCAGTCAATTTTTGATAAACCTCATCACTTATATGATGGGCAAGTGGTCTCACTTGATTAGCACTAATTTGATAAGTTTTAGTCAATAAAGTTGCCCCGTTAGCAACAGCGTCGGTCAACGTAAAACTTACTTCATAATGATTTCCTGCATGGGTGACGCGGCCAGTTACAACACTGTCTGCGCCTAATTGCTTTAACGTATTCACAGAGGACTGGGAGTTAGCACCTTGTGGACCGGAAACAATTCGAAATTGTCCTGACAGATTTAAATCATTTTCAATGACTTGTCCAATTTCCTGAGCAGTACTGTCGGCACCAAAAGAATTAATTGCTATTGGTAAAGCCGAATTGATCCCTTGGGTTAATTCCAAATCTAGAGCAAAAGTTTGTTGCGTCAAAAATAATAAAAACAGTGTAATAATTCGATTAATCACGAGTTTTATCCCCTCACTTGTTCTGGTCGAACGGTTAAACTTATATCACGAAACAGATTAAATGTTTCAGGATCAGCAGGTACAGGTAGCGGAGAGGCCTTATAAATCGCTGTTTGAGCGGATCGGTCAAGTAAGGGATCGCCGCTGCTGCGTGTTAAGGTAACTTGTAATACCATACCATCAGGAGCAAGGCGTATTCTGAACTGACTTGATAAACTGCTGTCAACATTTTCAGGCAATATCCAGTTTCTTCCTATCGCATTTACAATAAGAGCCTTATACTTGTCGACTTCACCCGCCATACGCGCTTGCCTTTCCGCATTTTGAGCCGCTTGAGCTTGTTTTGCAGCCGCCTCAGCCGCTTCTTGTTTTTTTCTATCCATTTCAGCTTTTTTTGCTAACTCAGTTTTTTCCTTTTCAGCCTGGACTTTCTCTGCCAGTTTCTTCTTGTTTAAATCTGCGAGCTTTTTAGCTTCCAATTGTTGCTGTTTTACTAATTCATCCTTTTGTTTTTTAAGTTCCTCAATCCGCTTGGCCTCCAAAGCCTTTTGCTCAGCCAGTTGCTTTAATCGTTTTTTTTCCTCTTCTGCCTGTTTTTTCCGTGCAATCGCAATCTTGTTAGCCTCTTCTTTGAGACGCGCAAGTTGTTGCTGCTCCTTTATTCTTTGCTGGCGTGCTGCTTCTGCCTGGCGTTTAAGTTCATTTTGGCGGTTGATTTCTGCCCGTTTTTGCTGTTCACGTTCTTGCTTTAAACGATTCACGGTTTCCATAACTTCTTTATTATCCACACTAACGGCTTTCACTACTTCCGGTTGTGGCGTCACCGCAATGGGTTGCTCAACCCCGGGGGTATTCTTAGTTTCCGGGGTTAATACAGGACGTTGGCTTGAATTATCTGTAAGCAACATCACAATCAAAAAAAGATGTAGTCCAATGGCAGCAAAAAACGCCTTTCGATAACTGGGATTACTTATCATGCTTGGCCCTCTGATGTTTCTTGCTCTGAATCGGTCAATAATCCTACTTGTTCGGCACCTGCCTGCTTGAGTAACGCCATCGCCTGGACAACTTTCCCATAGGCAACTCCCTGATCTCCCTTAACCAATACATTAAGTTTTTGAGCCGATTGTTTTGCTAATTCCAATTCCGCAGCGACTCGAACAACTAAAGCCTGGGATTCTATGGGTTCAGCAGGATTACTGCTGATATTAAGGAAATAAGTGCCTTGCTGATTTACTGAAACAATAATGGGCTCTCTATCTGTAGGGGCCAAGGTTTGACTTGCAGCTTTTGGCAAATCAACCGTTACTCCCTGGCTCAGCATCGGTGCTGTAATCATAAAAATGACAAGCAAAACCAACATCACATCAATATAAGGAACAACATTAATTTCTGATATAGGACGCTCGCGTTTCGTTTTTGGTCTGATCATTTCAAATCCTATCCTCTTACAGTATCATTGCTTTGTTGTTCTATAAGCGATATTAATTCTTCCTGAAATAAATCAAAACGGTTTAATAAATCATTAGCACGGGTTGTATACCGGTTGTATGCAATAACCGCTGGTATCGCAGTAAATAACCCCAAAGCCGTAGCCACTAATGCCTCGGAAATACCAGGGGCCACCATGGCGATAGTTGCTTGTTGGGCATGACCTAAAGCCTGGAAGGATGTCATTATACCCCAAACTGTACCAAATAGTCCTACATAAGGAGCAATAGAACCAACCGAGGCAAAAAACGGTAAATGCTTCTCCAGCTTTTCGGCTTCTTTTGCATGAGTAATTTGCATTACCCGCTGAATTGGCTCAATGACTACACTTCCTTGTTTTCTAGCCCGTACAAATTCTTTAAAACCAGCATGAAAAATAGCTGCCATACCTTGGCGTTCATCTGAATTACTATCAATATCCGCATAAAGCCGGTTTAAATCCCCACTATCCCAAAATCTTCGGTTGAAAGCATCAGTAAGCTGTTTTTTGCGATTGAAAAACCAGGCGCGCTGAAATATCAATGTCCAAGAAGTTATGGATGCGGCTGTCAGTAATAACATTACCGATTTAACCACCAATCCTGCTTGCATAAAGTACATTAATACATTTGCTTGATTACCCATCTATATTATCTCCAGTACCAAGATCTTATTTTTGTATCGTGGCTTTGAATGTAAGGTACTTGACCCAAAGCTACGATAATATTCATTTATTCAATGTGGGAAACGTTTTGGTTTCAAATCACTATTCACACAAACCACTTGAATTTTTGCATTACAAATTAATTTTTTTTCCTGATTATGCATACCTTGCTGAAATAAAAAACTACAAGAACCAAGTTGTTGTACCTGAGTTTCGATTGTTAACAAATCATCCAGCCGAGCCGGCGCTTTATACTGGATATGCATATCATATATTGCAAAAAGGGTATCCTGTTTCAGCAAATCAGACAGGATTAAATCATTTTTCCTTAACATTTCTGTGCGAGCCCGCTCAAAAAACCTAAGATAATTCGCATGGTACACAATTCCCATATAATCTACGTCTTCGGCATATACTCGAAAGGAATGTTGATACGTAGTCGTGGCATCCATTAATTATTCCTGCTCTACTGTGCTTATACCAAAATGCTGATACGCTCTTGCGGTGGCTATTCTACCTCTTGGAGTGCGCATAAGGAATCCTTGTTGTATCAAAAATGGCTCTAAAACGTCTTCAATTGTGCCTTTTTCTTCGCCTATTGCTGCAGCAATGCTATCAATACCTACAGGACCGCCATCAAATTGCTCGATAACAGCCAATAATAATTTTCTATCCATGAGATCAAAACCATGTTTATCCACGTCTAAAAGTTCCAAAGCCTTTTGTGCCATATCAACATTGATAATACCGTTTCCCTTAACTTCAGCATAATCCCTTACCCGCCGGAGTAAACGATTTGCAATTCTTGGGGTTCCTCTTGAGCGCAATGCAATCTCTCTTGCACCCTCAGGTTTCGTTTTTACATTAAGTAACTGTGCAGAACGTGCAACAATCTGGGTTAAGGAATCTACCGAATAATATTCAAGACGCTGTACAATCCCAAATCGATCACGAAGGGGTGATGTAAGTAATCCCGCTCGTGTTGTTGCACCGATTAACGTAAAAGGCGGTAATTCCAGTTTGATAGAACGCGCTGCGGGTCCTTCACCTATCATAATATCCAATTTGTAGTCTTCCATAGCTGGATAGAGAATTTCTTCAATTACAGGACTAAGCCTATGTATTTCATCAATAAAAAGGACATCGTTTGCTTGCAGATTAGTGAGTATCGCAGCTATATCACCTGCTCGCTCAATTACCGGTCCAGAAGTTTGACGCAAATTAACGCCCATTTCATGAGCAATAATATTCGCCAAAGTAGTTTTCCCAAGACCAGGAGGACCAAAGATGAGGACATGATCCAGAGCATCTTTACGCTTTTTGGCTGCATCAATAAAGATCTGCATCTGTGAGCTTACTGCATCCTGCCCAATGTATTCACTAAGGCTCAAAGGCCTGATAGCACGATCAATCGCCTCTTCTGAGGCAACACTTTGAGTACTGATTAAGCGGTCACTTTCCAGCATAAAGTTCTTATTAGAGTTCGGGCGAATTGAAGTATTTTATCATATGTTTTTTTAATAGCAGCTTATTTGTTTCATTTATAGGTAGAAAATCAAGAAATTAGTTTACATTTTAAAAATCGCAGTCGCTTGAACTATGATTCAGACCCCTAACCAAAACAATGCTCGATTAGGGACAGTTATTGCATATTAATTCATTAGATCAAGTCTTGGATATAGCCGCTCCTTTTCAGGATAGGTATGGTCCTCTGATGGTACATAGGAGGGTTGTGGGTTTTTAAAAAAGGTAATTATATTCTTTTCCCGGTCAAACTCCTTTTCAACGGGTGTAGTTGATTTAAATTCATCAATGCAATTGAGGAATTGAACAATAGAAAAGATTGCCGCCATACTTGCTATGGATAATACGGCTAGGGCAAAGAATGGATTAAAAGCTGCTAAAGGTGCAGCCATGACCGCACAATATGAGAAAAAGGTACATGTCACCCCGGCCCAGAATAATAACTCCAGGGAATTTAATATGTTTTCCAGTACTATACCCTTCTTCTTTAAAGAGTTTATATCTTCAATGTTCTGCAGTACCTCATGAGGCTTCATTTCTCCCTTTTTTATGCTTTCAAGGCCCAGAACAAAAAGTTCATATATTTCGATGCACTCAAGTTCATCTTCCTCATAAACTGCATCATGATATTGTTTGCGGTAATATGCTTTAAGTTCCTCTACTTCTTTCTTGATATCCGCATTGAATTCCACTTCTGAGAATAATGCATTTATTTTTTTATCACAGTCTTGTAAGCGTTGATCCAAGGGATTATTCATAACTCATCCTTTTTTATTTTAGAAAACAATGATTTATTCTGATAAGTACAATAAGCAAAGTTTTATATCATAATTAAAAGGACGATTAAAGAAAAGGAACAGCAGATGCGAATTACCTTTGTCCTATTGATGCCATGACTAATTTTCGGGCTCTGAAAATACGAGAGCGAACTGTCCCGACAGGACAATCCATTTTTTTGGCAATGTCTTCATACGAATGACCATCAAGAATGTGCATCCCATAACAAAGACGCAACTCTTCAGACAAGGTAGAAAGAATTGTCTCTAATTGCTCTCCAAATTCAATATTAATTAATACATATTCAGGAGACAGTTGGATAGAAGGATAATAATTTTCAGCATATTCAGCTTCCATATCCATGCGTAAGTTAGCAGCACGATAATGGTTTTTGATTGTATTTTGTGTAATACGGTATAACCAGGTAGAAAATTGGCTTTTCTCTTTAAAATAGTGAAGGTAGCGAAATACTTTGATTAATACTTCTTGTGCCAAATCACTCACATTCGCTCGGTCTTGGATATGTAAGTAGATAATCTGTTGTATTTTATTATTATACCTGGACAATAACAAATTATATGCTTCCCTACTTCCTTGTCTTGCCAAATTAATCAAGTCCTCATCACTATAAGAAGCTGCTTTATTCATTACTTCCCCATAATTCCATGATACAAACGATTGGCCATTATTAATATTATATGTACAATTATATACCATTTATATGCTTTTGGAGATTTAATAAACGTAATTGATGCGTCGAAATCTGGTCCACAAATAAAACAACTTGCTTTGCTTTATCAGCATCTTTAAATTCGATGAGTAGAAAAAAAGAGTTGTGCGCAAGAATGCTCATTTGGCTGTATGATTCTTTTTTACCCCGGCTCATTTCCAAAGCCCATTCCCTCCCTGTAAAGTGAATCCTTTGAATAGAAGCACACGGTCTTTGCTTAAGACTATCAATCCTTAATAAATTTAAAATATAAATAAATAAAATACCCTTTATCAGAAGATATATTGAGGAATAGAAAATCAAAATTAATGTAATGAGGTAAACAATGCGGGTCAAACGTAAATATATTGCTGACTTCCCTGGTTCAATTATTATTTCGGATAATTGCGACAATTTCTTTTAACTCTTTATCTTGAGGGTCCTCATGTCCCATCAACCAGGCAAACAGTTCCGGATCAGTACAACTTAACAATGAATTAAAAGCATCAAGTTCTTGCGGCGACAAATGGTCCACTTTTTGCTCAAGAAAACGGAGTAAAATGAGATCCAATTCAAGCATTCCCCGACGGCAGTGCCAGGCAAGCCTTGCTTTTCCTTTGGCGTCCAACATGATGTTTCTCTTTGTAAATCAAAATACGAACAGATGATACACCACTCGCATTATAAACGGAAACCTTAAATCTGAATAAATCAGTGTATTTCTGTTTGAATCAGACAGAAACCCTGCTTAATGAATTATGCAAGTTAATAATATAAGATCAATACTACTTTGGGGTGCTTAAAAAATCAGATACACTCTTCAACATTTCAATTTGCCAGTTATTCTTTAGGTTAGAAATAACTGCTATTTTCAGGCTAGCTATCATGAGTAATTTGTTTGAACACTTAATAAATAACCGAGCATTAACAACTCTTAAAGCTCCAGAAGAGGAGTTATTGCTTCTTCCTGAGAAAAATTATTTGTTTGATTTATCTTATTTAAGCGTTATTGATGTGGAGGGAGATAAAGCTATTGATTTTCTTCAAGGCCAATTAACCTGTGATTTAAACACCGTATCCGACATACAGATAATTCAAGGTGCACAGTGTAACCTCAAAGGAAGAATTCTTGTTTTAACGGATATTATTAACTGGAAAGGAGTTAAGTTGGTTCTTCCACAAGATTTACAAGAAGCAACTATAAACTCTTTGAATAAATATGCCCAGCTCTCTCGCGTTGCCCTCAAGAGAAATACCCGTTTTAGTATTTTTGGATTTTATCTTCAAAATCAAAAAGATATTATTCCTGATACAGAATTTTTTCCGACCACAGTTTATTCTCAAACCTATAATGCACATTCCTGTCTGTATTATTTAGGAGCTGGGTTTTATATTTTCCTAACTCTAGCTGATGAGGGAGAGATGATGCGACACCGTTTCATGGATAAAGGGCAATTTCTAGGTTCTTTGACCTGGCATACTTTGCATCTATGTCAAAGACAAATAGAAATTTATCCTGAGTCGCGGGGTTTATTCTTACCTCATAGGGTTGATTTACAAAAAACGTCATACCTCAGTTTCAATAAAGGTTGTTATAAAGGGCAAGAAATTATTGCTCGAATGCATTACAAAGCCACCATAAAACATGAATTGAAAATTTATCAACTAAAAACTGAAGAAAAAATCTACTCAGGACAAAAACTATTAAATAAACCTGAGGGAGCAGAACTTGGTGAACTCATTGACTTTTCCATTTTAGCATCAGGACATTATTTAATCGCAGTAAGTATTTTGAAAGAAGCCACTGAATCGACACTGTTTTTTGAAGGGCATCTTCAATCCGTCGAATTGATAGACATCAAATCTTTTTCACCCCTAAAAAACCTGTGTGAGCAGGCGAGCTCAGTATAATCAAACCCGGATTAGCTGCAATGCTAATCCGAGTTCTACAATCAATAAGAAACTGGATTAAGACCACTGGGAAGGATTCGTCCTTCCCAGAAATGATCACTTTATATTTCCTGCTCAGCCAATGCATAAGACTGCAAAGTAGTTTGAGTTAAATCCAATAACTCTCTGATTGCCACAAAAAACATAGTATAGTTCAGGACCGTACTCGCTTTCAGATCGGCCAAAATGTAGCGCCAACGCTGAATTAATGTACGGTGAGATTCTCCCCAAGAAGCAAGACGTGATTGCAGATCAGGATTATCTCCATCATAGTTAATCAGTCCGGCTGTCAGTTGACGTTGTTGCCAATCCAAATCGTCCCGTAATGCCTCCCTAGACAAAGATTCCCAGTGATTCTCACTTGGATGCATAATAATTTGCTTTCTTATCCAGGCAAGATCCAGGAACTCACCGATTCCAAAATAAATTTCAGCAACCTGAGCGACTTTCATTTCTTTCTTATCAGCGATTTCTATAATATCAGTTGCCGCAAACAATCCCCGCGTTACAGTAAGATCGTGCGCTAAAGTTGAAGGGATACCTTCATCAATAAGCTCTTGATAGTGCTCTTGATATTTTATCCTCCGCTCTTCACTTAAGATGGCAGGGAAAGACATTTTCAACTCAACAACACCTTGTGCATAAAGTTTCACGACTTCAGAAATATCTACAGATCGACGTTGGTTACGAAGGAACCAGCGTGTAATACGTCGTGCCAATCGGGAATAAAGCATCATCATTTCTGCTTGTCTTTTAGCACTGATCTTGGTACCCAATTCTTCGATTTGTTTCCAAACAGATTCCAAACCAAGCACTGAACGAGTAATCATGTATGCTCTTACAATGGCAGAAACAGGTGCCCCAGTTTCATCTTGTAATCTATAAATATAAGTAAAGCCCATTTCATTTACTATGATATTGCTTAAACGGGTTGCAATAATCTCTCTCTTTAAGGGATGAGCTTGCATTTGCTTGCTAAATTGTTCTTGTAATGGTTTAGGGAATGAGCTTATTAAAAATTGCGTCATATAACTTTCTTCAGGAACACCGGAAGCTAAAATTTGCTCCTTCAGAATCGTTTTACTGTAACACATCAACACAGCGATATTTGGACGCATCAATCCCTTACCCATGAGCTTGCGTTCCATTAGGGTTTTATCATCAGGTAAATATTCCAAGTTACGATCAATTTTTCCTGAGCGTTCCAGTTCACTAATGTAACGGCTTTGCAAATCCAGTGCTTGCAGAGGTTGTGATGCAGATAAGCTAATAGCACGGGTTTGTAAGAAATTGTCACGAAGCACTAACTTACTTACCTCATCGGTCATTTCTATTAACAACTCATTACGTTGTTTTGGCGTCAGATCACCAGCTGCCACAATACCGTTAAGAAGAATTTTAATATTTACTTCTTTATCAGAACAATTAACACCGCCTGAGTTATCAATGAAATCGGTAAACACCATTCCGCCATTCAGAGAATATTCAACCCGGGCCAATTGGGTTAATCCCAGGTTACCCCCCTCACCCACAACCTTGCAACGCAATTGTTTGGCATTAATCCGTGTTGCATCATTAGTTCGGTCACCAACATTCGCATTGGACTCAGTACTGGCTTTAACATAAGTCCCAATTCCCGCGCTCCAAAGTAAATCAACCTTAGCTTTTAGAATTGCTTTAATTAGTTCATTTGGTTCAATTTCTGTTTGTTTAATTCCAAAGACTGCCTGCATTTCCTTACTGACAGGAATGGACTTGGCGTTACGATTGAATACACCGCCGCCCTTGGAAATTAGTTTTTTATCATAATCCGTCCAGTTTGAGCGAGGTAGATGAAACAAGCGTTCACGCTCTTTAAAGCTGGCTTCTGCATCCGGATCGGGATCAACAAATATATGAATATGATTAAATGCGCCAACAAGTTTAATGTGTTTAGACAGAAGCATGCCATTACCGAAAACGTCTCCAGCCATATCGCCGATACCGACAACAGTAAAATCATTATTTTCAATATCCATGTCTAATTCATAGAAATGCCGTTTTACTGATTCCCATGCACCTTTGGCTGTAATTCCCATTTTCTTGTGGTCATAACCTATTGAGCCGCCTGATGCAAAAGCGTCACCCAACCAAAAACCATATTCCAGAGAAATAGCGTTAGCAAGATCGGAGAAAGTTGCCGTACCCTTATCTGCCGCAACAACAAGATAAGGATCATCTTCATCATAACATACAACATTTTCAGGTTTGACAACCTTGCCCTCAACATAATTGTCCGTAATATCCAGAAGTCCACGAATAAATAATTGATAACAACCAATCCCTTCCGCCATTATTTCTTCGCGTGTACCGTTTACAGGCAACAACTTGGGCACAAAACCACCTTTAGCGCCACTGGGTACAATTACCGAATTTTTTACTTGTTGTGCTTTCATTAAACCAAGTATCTCTGTACGGAAATCTTCTCTTCGATCAGACCAGCGTAACCCTCCGCGAGCAACCTTACCACAACGTAGATGAACCCCCTCAAATCGTGGAGAGTAAACAAAAATTTCAAACATGGGATGGGGTTTAGGAACACCAGGTATAATCTTGCTGTTTAACTTAAGTGAAATATAAGGCTTATGATGTCCATCATCTTTTAATTGATAGAAATTAGTTCGTAATGTTGCACTAATAGCATGAATATACTGCCTTATTATTTTATCTTCATCAAGATTTGATACCGTATCAAGGTCGTTTAATATTTCAACGGATAAATCAGTGAACCGATCCTCTCTACTGGGATCATCCACAGGGCTACAACGAATCTCAAATAATCTTACCAATTTTTTCGCAATGCCAACATTATTATTTAACGCCGTTTCCATATAATCTTGGCTAAAGGTAATACCAATTTGTTTAAAATATTTAGCATAAGTACGCAAAACAGCGACTTCCCGCCAGTTAAGGCCTGCGGCTAAAACGAGTTGATTAAATCCATCATTTTCGGCCTGTCCAAACCACACCTTGGCGAACGCATTCTGGAATAATTCTTTAATTTCATCCAGTTCGAACTGAATTGGCTTGTTATATTGCATGGAAAATTCATTGATCCAGGCAACTTTGCCATCTTCGAATTTTAATTGATAGGGACGTTCGCTAATCGCGCGCAAGCCTAATTTTTCCAATATAGGTAAAACATCAGATAAGGGGATGGTAGTATCGTGTTGGTATACTTTTAACCTGAAACTGTTTTCTGACTCATCCAACGGTTTATAAAAGTTTATTTCTAAAGGCTGTTCGGGTGTAAGCAATTCGATATGTTTAATATCATAAACTGCGGTCCTGGCGGGGAACATATCGCTATATGCAACAGGAAATGCATTTTTATACCGCGCATAAAGGCTATTTGCCTGTTCTTCTCCATATGCTTCGTATAAATGGGTCTGTAAATCATCAGTCCATGAGCGGCCTGCTTCAATCAATTTTCTTTCAATTTCTTTTAAATCAAATTCCAGCGGCAAATTAGGGTTAATTTTAATAATAAAATGAACTCTTGCCAGCACGGACTCGGTAAATTGAGTTGAATACGTTGTCTCAATCGAGTTAAAACTTTCATCAAGAATTTTCTTCATTGCCATGCGCAGTTCGGTATTGATTCTGTCCTTGGGAACATAGACCAGGCATGAGACAAAACGGCGATAGACATCAACTCGGGCAAAAAGACGAATGCGCTTTCTATCTTGCATGTAAAAAATGCCCATTGCGATTTCGAGTAGTTCGTCTTCAGTTCCCTGGATTAAATCATCACGGGGCAATGTTTCAAGAATATTTAACAAAACTTTACCCGCGTGGCTGCGGGGATTTAATTTGGAATTTTCCATAATGAGCGCTACTTTACGTCTCAAGAATGGAATCTGTTTTGGATTAGTATGATAAGCAGCGGAAGTATAAAGACCAATTATTCTTCGTTCCCCAATCACATTTCCTTGAGAGTTGAATCGCTTAATTCCTATATAGTCAGTGTAAGCATCACGATGTACGCTTGCCAGAGTATTGGTTTTGGAAGTAACCAGGATACGGGGAGATAAGGTGAATTCACGCGCTTCGGGTGTCATTGCCGATATATTACGTGTTATTGATTTAGTCACGCTTTCACGTAAAAGTCCCAATCCGGTGTTAGGAACAGCTTGAAGCACTGTTTCCTTACCTTTTTGTACCAATTCGTAATCTCTCATCCCTAAAAAGGTAAAGTGATGGTCTTCAATCCAATGTAAAAATGCTTTGGTCTCCTCAACTTCGTCCAAGTCAAGCACAGAAGAAACTTTATCGATTTCCGCAATAGCTTCTCGGACAGCAGCCCGCATTTTGTCCCAATCTTCGAAAACAACTCGATTATCTTCAAGAGCTCGTTCGCACCCTTTATGTATCTCTTCAAGTACTTCTGGATCGGTTTGTCGATCAATCTCGAGAAATATAGGAGCTTCATGAATTACCCCTTTTTCATCCAATATCTGATTTCGAGGTAAAATTTCACAAATTCGATTTTCCTTATCTCTCTTAACACGGATACCACCCATATGGATAGTCAGATGAGAAGATAGTCCCATTCTGTGGATTACCAAACGAATTGAATCAACCAAAAATGGCATATCATCACAAATTACTTCAATCACTGTATGCGTCGTTTGCCATCCATGACGTTCATAGTCTGGATTATAGATACGAATTTTTGTTTCATGTGGCGCGCGTTCACTAATCAATGACCAGAAATTAACTACCGCACCATACAGATCATCGATTGTCCATGCGCTCAGATCTTCCATAGCAACAGTCCCATAGAGTTGTTTGGCAAATTCGGCGCAGAACTCGGCTTGATCATCAACCATAGAGCTCCTAATCCTGTCTACAATGGCTTCAATTAATACATCTTTACCCTCTTCAAATTTATAAGACATTGTTGTTCTACCTCGTCGACTTTGCCTCAGCTCTACAGCGAGAATTATTGTTTAAAAAATATAATAACCAGCCACTCCCATTTAACTGGTACCTTTTACCTGCCAATGAGAGTGGCTCAAAAATTTATATGTACTAAGTTCCTGTTTTGTTTACCTCAACGTAAACTCAACAAACCTCAGTATCACGAATCACTAACCGCTACGGTTTTAGTATTTACAAACTCTAAAATCCCTTCCCTGGATAACTCACGACCATAGCCTGACTCTTTTATCCCACCAAATGGCAATCTGGGGTCAGAGGCCACCAAAGCATTAACGAAACAAGCCCCCGCCTCGATTTCATGGGTCGCTATGTGTTCCCCTTTTTCCAAATCACGAGTAAACACAGCTGCGCCGAGTCCATATCTGCTCTGATTTGCGTATTTAATTCCTTCTTCCTCATTATCGACTGTAATAATCGCGATAACAGGACCAAATAATTCTTCATCAAATGCAGGCATACCAGGTTTTACCTGCGTTATTAATGTTGGTGGATAATAAAAGCCTTTACCTTCGGGAATTATACCACCTAGCAATAATTTAGCACCTTGTTTCAATGATTTTTCTACTTGAATATGTAAGTTTTCACGCAAATCTGAACGGGCTAGTGGACCTAGCTTGGTTTTGGGATCGAGTGGGTCCCCCATTTTGAATGCGTCGATATGCTCGATTATTTTATTTACCAACTCTTCTTCAATTGATTTTAAAACAATGATGCGCTTGGCAGCAATACAGACTTGACCAGAATTATTAAGCCTTGAATTGACAATACACTGTGCTGCCAAATCAAGATCCGCATCTTCAAGAACTAGATAGGGATCGCTTCCGCCAAGCTCCAGCACGGATTTCTTTAAGAATTTACCTGCATGGCTCGCAACCGCACTCCCGGCTCGTCCGCTCCCCGTTAAGGTGACTGCAATGACATGGGGATTTTCTATGATTTTTGCGGCTCCATCATTGTCAACTATCAGATGTTGAAAAAGATGCTCAGGAAAACCTGCCTCCAAAAATAATTCCTCAATTTTATTTCCTGTACCTGATGAAACAGGTGCATGCTTCAGAACCGCTGCATTTCCGGCCATAATTGTAGGTACCGCAAAGCGAAAAACCTGCCAAAATGGGAAATTCCAAGGCATGATTGCGAAAACAATTCCGAGGGACACATGACATACTTTTGCTTTTTTCATCTCAGTTTGGATGAGCTTTGGAGCAAGATATTCTTCAGCATGCTCTGCATAATGTTCACATAACCAAACACATTTATTAATTTCAGCCTTACCCGCAGTAATCGGTTTACCCATTTCAATTGCCATTAAATGAGCCAATTCATCAATCTTAGATTTCAAAAGTTCCGCAAGTTGCAACATTAAAGTTTTTCTTTGGTTAAAAGACGTTATTTTCCATGCCAAGTAGGTTTCATGTGCCTTATTAAGTCGTTCATTGACGTGCTGTTCATTGAGGCAATCATAATTTTGTATTATTTGTTCTGTTGCAGGGTTTACAGTTTGAATTTTCATGATCTCTCCGTACAGAATTAAGTATATTTAACTAAAGTTATCAACTCTCCTTGCACACTACTTTTGATTATTGATACTATTTTTATGTTTTTTATTTTTTGATAAAACAACAATAGTTTAGCCCAATATACAACAATTAAATATTTTAAAATCCATATTTAAGAGAGAATGCTTTTAAGTAATGTTTTTTTATTAACACTAGGATAATTAATGAATCGAAGCAAACAGCAATTCCATCCATTACAACATGTAGCGGCTTGGTCAGTGCACGTATTTACTGCAAGCGCCGCCTGTATTGGTGTCTTTTCATTAGTAAAGATGTACGAACAACAGTATATTTTTGCGTTATGGCTTATGCTGATTACAGTTGTGATCGATGCAGTTGATGGAAGTCTTGCCCGTTTATTTAATATTAAAGAGATTTTGCCGCAAATAGATGGAGCTCTACTTGATAATATTGTTGATTATTTGAATTACGTAATAACCCCCTGTTTTTTCTTGCTTGTCAAACCAGGGATGCTTCCGGATACATACTCTGTCTTTTTAATAGCCGCAGTTACTATTACTTCTGCCTATCAATTTTGTCAATCGGATGCCAAAACACCCGATCATTTTTTTAAAGGCTTTCCTTGTTATTGGAACATAACTATTTTATATATGTTTATTTTTAACACTTCAGCGACAACAAATGCAATTATACTAATCATCCTTTCTATTCTAATCTTTGTACCTGTCAAATATGTATACCCTTCCAGACTGGATTATTTAACAGATTCCAGGATATTAAAAATTCTCATGCATGTATGTTCGGGTATTTATGCGATTAGCTCTATTTGTTTGCTTATCAGTTATCCCAATACGAATGTTGTTTGTCTTAGCCTTTCCTTGGCATATGTAGGAATGTACTTGTTTTTAAGTTTTTATAGGACTTATTACCCAATGATTAAGGCAAAAATCTCTTCCCATAAGGAATAGCAGTTCTATTTTTCCATTGCGGGATAGACTTTGCGTTTTTTATGATTAAAATAGCTCCCAAAGTTTTACTTATTGAGGTAATTATGTCTTTATTTCAGCAAATTAATAAATCAATTTTTTTCTCCGCCATTCTAATGAGCACCTCTCATGCCGCCAGTACCTTCCCTCGAGGCTGTGAAGTCACTGGTTTCGGGTATAACCAAAACTATTTAATTTTAAATGAGACAGGAAATCAATCTTATTACTTAATTCAAAATCATTCCGACTCCAGAATTGAGATGGAGCGCGTCAATACTGAAGAAGCTTTTATGAGTCCGCCACTCCATGCTACATTAGATCCAATGACTTGGGGCGCTTTTGCTTCTGATGTTAAAAATTTGAATTTCAAATGTTACAAACGTAATGAAGAAAATACTACCCTTGTAGACTGTCGTAGCGTATTAGAAGTATGCCAGTACCCAAGAGTCAAATTTGCTCTAAGCAACATGGGAAATTATTGGATTTCGTTTAATAAACCTCAAGGTTCTATTATCCAGGAATCAGTAGCAAAAGGGATTTACTTAAAATGGTGATATGTGGCTAAAAAAATATATTTCCTCTTGGGGTGCATTGGCTCACTAATAATAATATATGGCCTCTTGCAATATTTTGGGACAAATCCACCCCATTTGCATCAACTCCATTATTTCATTGGCGCTGTTGCATTACTTGTAACAGCCATCTACTTCAAGATGTTTTTTTTTATAGCACTTCAATTAATTCTTATTGCAGGCCACGCAGCAATTTTATTAGGGAGCGGTCCCTATACCCAACTTTTCTTACCGATACTCATGACCTGTCAACTACTCACGTTCTATTTAATGTTTGGTAAAGAGAATAGTGTTTTTTTAATCATGGGTATTTTCGGCATTGCCTTGCTTTCCATGGGGTTTGCCTATAATGATAAGTGGATATTTTTCTCCGGAAGTACGTTTATTGCAACGTATGCTTTTTATAGCGGCTCTAAAGGATTATATGCTGCTTATATTTGGGCTTTTCTCAATACCACAATTGCTCTTCTTTCGCTTTTTAGAATTCTTTGGGTGTGGTTTCGATTATAAAACTTTTATTTGAGTTGGGTGATACTGACGCATCACCCGGATTTTGAAATAATTACTTGGCTGGAACAATTTCAACATGCAACTTGGCAATAACATCGCTGTGTACATGAACTTCCACTACGAAGGTACCAATTGAATGAAGAGGTCCTTCAGGCATTACGATCTCACGCTTAATCACTTCAATATTTTTCTCAGTTAAAGCATCTTTAATTTCATTAACACCAACTGAACCATATAATTTACCTTCATCACTCGCCATTGCACTGATAACTAAATTGGTATCATTCAATTTAGCAGCACGTTGTTCTGCAACAGCCAATGATTGTTGGGCTTTTTTCTCCAACTCAACCCGACGTTGTTCAAACATTTCAATGTTTTTGGGAGTTGCAAAAACCGCTTTATTTTGTGGTATCAAGAAATTACGGCCATAACCAGCTTTTACATTTACTCTATCACCAAGATTACCTAAATTTCTCACTTTTTCTAATAAGATAACTTCCATCTTAATAACCCCTTAAATTGACTCGCCAACCCTTGAAGGGAAATACGATCTAAAATTAACTAAACTGTCTACTGAACCAAGGACTATGCAGGCACCCAATACTACAATTGGTTTCACCAGCAATAACAATATTAATAAAATGAATACCTTCATTTGTCTCTTGCGAGAGAAAATAAAATAAACCAGACCAAACCCAGAAGCTATAAAATAAAAAAGCACTATTGGAAGAATATTCATAGCTAAGGGAATTTCATAAAATGTTGCTAATAAAACCCCAAGAAAAACTAAGAACGAAAGCCTGCCGCTTCGAAATGCCATGAGTTCATTCCTGAAACCACCAGGTAAAAATAACTTGGCTTGCAAGGAACGTGCAAACATTAAGGAAATTGCTGCTGAAACAATAACGCTCAATATTTGAATTCCGAAGAATAATTGCGCCAAAAATGATGAACTTATGCCATAAAGAGTAGAGTCAACCAGTTCCTGGTATTGAGGGAAAATCATTTTTAACTGATGAAATTGTCCAACAATAAAACCGGGAGCCAAGAGTTGAAGGAACAGACATCCCAAAAGTGCCATTATAAAAAATACCCCGGCCACCATCTGCCAGCTTTCAGTATTTCGCAAAATTAATGCCGCGAAATAACATGGCAGATAAGTAATCAGAGTATTAGCAATCGCTCCGGATAACGGTATTAACATTATCAATGGAACAGAATGAATAACGAGTGCAGGCAATAAAACATCAAAACCAGATTTTGCGCCTTTTCTTAAGGTCACTAAACTAACTAAAGCAACTGAAATCCAAGATGCAAAAGGTAATACCGAAAAAACAACAGCATAAAGAATGGCTTGCTGTCTATTTTCGAGTATTGCCTTACATTGTCTTGTTATAAAATTGCCTGCTCGCATAATTATATTTATTTATGGCTATCACAATAAGGCAACAGACCAAGGAATCTGGCTTGCATAATTGCTCTTGCTAATTGTCTTTGAAAACGGGTTTGTGTTCCAGTAATGCGGCTGGGAACTATTTTACCGGTTTCAGAAATGTAATTTTTCAACAAATTGATATCTTTGTAATCAATCTCATTGCCGCCTTCAGCACTGAATCGGCACATTTTTTTTCTACGAAAATAAGCTGACATAGATAGGGCTCCTCTTACGCTGATCTGGTTTCTTTTTCTTTCTTCATCAAAACAGATTCAGTAGTGATTGCTTGTTTTTGACGAGTAATTAAGTTTCTGATAATTGCATCATTGTATTTAAATGCATTCTTAATTTCTTCCAGAGCTTCAAGGCTACATTCAATATTCATAAGAATATAATGTGCTTTATGAACATCACTTATTGGATAAGCTAATTGGCGACGCCCCAAGTCTTCTTTGCGGTGGATTACACCATTGTGCTTGCTTATGATCCCTTCATAGCGCTCAACCATTGCTGGAACTTGTTCGCTTTGATCAGGGTGCACAAGAAACATAATTTCATAATGTCTCATGATTTCTCCTTATGGATGAAAGCCTTCTGTTATTAGCAACAACAGTAAGGCAAGGTTTTTAAAAAGCCGCCAATTATAACCATTTTAAACGCATCATACAATTACCAATTAATCAAAAATACTGAAATTCCTCAGGGTAAACTATGGATAGCCTTTGTAAATTTATTTTTTATGGGTTTGTATTAATTTTTTAGTGACAAGCATCTATGAATTAGGTTACCGTGCATAAAATAAATGTTATTGATTTATAATCAACTTATTTAAAAATTACAGAGGTTTTTAAATGGATATAATTTCTCTTCACTTTGAGGAACCTTTAATAATTCATATTGGTGATGCAACTGTAAAAATTTTGGCTTTTAAAACGCAAGAACATGGAAACATTAAATTTGGTGTTGATGCCCCCAGATCAGTTAATGTGCATCGAGAAGAAATTTTTCATGCAATTAAACAAAAGCAGCAACTCTTAGAAACTGTTGAATAACCCATTAAATGAATCAGGTACTATCGCGGTCAATTATAATTTATGCCGGATTGATTCTGGCATTATCTTGCCTAGTTTTTTCAATAAATCATTTCTTTTATCAATATCCAGGTAATAATTTTTTTCCGGAAGGCATCCCATCATTAGTATTGACATTGATTCTTCTAAATCTTGGACTTAATCTTTATTTTCCTCAGGGAAGCAAGTACAGGTCGCTGGGGTTAGAACTGATTTATTTTTTTATTGTTATGAGTGTAATCGCAATTGCCACTAATGCCGTGCAATTAACTCCTTTTCCAATAATTGACCGATATATTGTTGCTTTAGAAGAATATTTGGATATTCGCATGGAAAATATATTGGTTTGGACTCACCATCATCCCTACTTTCAATTTGTCCTTGCGCAAATTTACGATAGCCTACCTTACCAAATGAGTATTATTCCCTTGGTGGTTATTATCACCTGCAAGTTCCATCTGATTAGAGAGTATTATTTTTATATGTTATCTACTGTTTTAATTGGGTTTACCGTTTATTATTTTTTTCCTACAACTGCTCCTGCAAGTGTGATTAATAGCCCTTTATTCTCACAAGAACAAATAGATACTGGCTTGAAATTCTGGCAAATCCATCATTACATTAATCCAACCACTAATGAAGGTGGATTGATTGCGTTCCCCTCCTTCCATACAATCTGGGCCATCTTATGCGTAAACTTGCTTCGAGAATGGATTATTCCCTGCATCCTGTTACTGATTGTTAATATATTACTTATTGCATCCTGTGTTTTACTGGGATGGCATTATGTATCCGATATCTTAGGTGGTCTAATTATATTATTCATAAGTTATTGTCTCTTAAAGTACAGCGACCGGCACAATCGTCGTAAATCCTCTCAAATTTTTCGTATTAACCCCGTAGGATAAGCAAGCTCATTATGGATTATTTTATTGTTTTCGAGATTTGAAATATGTTGATTTTTCAATTGTTTATTGAGTAAGGAATGCAGTGTCTTGCCCCTTTGTTCGCTCAAAAGAGGATGAATTTGTATTACCCAAGCCCCATCCTTTCTTCCTATTTTTATAGGTTGGTTGATTACCCGAACAGAAGTTCCTAGGGGAACCATACGATACAAGTACTCAATGTCATCAGGAAACATGCGAATACATCCTGCACTTACGCGCATCCCTATCCCATCAAGTTTGTTAGTTCCATGAATTAAATACGTTGGCCATCCTAGTCGCAAAGCATATTGCCCTAGTGGATTATAGGGCCCTGAAGGAAACTCATCAGGTAAAAAATCACCATTTTTCTCTGCTTCTGCGCGTAAATTACCGGTTGGGCGCCATTTGGGGTTTGCTACTTTCGCAACAACTTTTGTTACCCCCAAAGGAGTATTCCATCCTGACCTTCCGATGCCTACGGGGAAAGTAATTACAACGTTTTCATTTTGAGGGAAATAATACAAGCGATACTCAGCGAGATTAATTACAATCCCTTTTCTAGGCCCATCAGGCAAAATATATTGTCCAGGAATCACAAGCCGTGAATTTATGATGGACCGACTGGAATTGATTTGTGGATTTGCCCTGACAATTTCATTATATCCCACATCAAAACGCCGACCAACTTCATCAATCGTTTCATTAACTTCGGATAAGGTGTATTGAACATCCCCAACAACATCACCTGTTGGTGGCAAAACCAGAGTAGTTGCATTCGTACTGAATGCAATAAGAGCTTGTAAGAAAAACAAAATAAATAATCTTTTAGTTAAGATCACTTGCAATGAATTAGCCATAACTGTGTACTTTGAAACCCGGGTAAAGCAGGTAATTGAGATTTTGGATATGCCCGGATTAGGCTTCACTAATCCTGGCATATCTAAATAAAAAATCAAATCACAAGCTTTGGTCTACTTTAAAACGTTTACCGTACTTTGATTCAAGGGTCTTAAATAGATTTTCTAAATTATTAGTCCCAAAGTCCTTGGCATAATTCATAGGCCCCCCACGAAATGGAGCAAATCCAGTAGCGAAAATCATGCCGGCATCAAGTAAATCGGCATCTGCAACAACACCTTCACGCAAACAGGCAGCTGCTTCATTAACCATTCTCAGGATTAACCGATCTGCAATATGAGGATCAATTGGTGTATTGGGCTGCTTCTTAATTGGCTTACCATTTTTATATTGATAAAGGCCTTGGCCTGTTTTACGGCCAAGCTTGCCTTCTTTAACCATATCACGAAGTTTTTGTGGAACCGTTCCTCCAAAATGAGCTGTAAGATTTTCGGCAACTGCCAATCCAACATCAAGTCCTACTGTATCTGCCAGCTCGACAGGTCCCATGAACATACCAAAAGAAAGGGCTGCTTCATCAATAGTTTCAGCACTATATCCCTCATCCAACAATTGCACACACTCCATGAGATAAGGCATTAACACCCGATTCACTAAAAATCCCGGACTGGACTTAACCGGCAATGGAAGTTTGCCAATTTGATTGACAAAAGCACATGAATTAAGTTCAACCTTTTTGGAAGTCTTAGTACTGCTTACTATCTCTACTAAATCCATTTTAGCAACTGGGTTGAAGAAATGAATTCCAACCAGGCGACTAGGATTATTCATTACTGTACTTATTTCATCCAGGGGTATACTGGAAGTATTGGAAGCAATGATGGCATCTTTTTTCGCAAGCCGCTCAATTGTTTTCATTATTTCTTGTTTGACTGCAAGATTTTCGAAAACTGCTTCAATGATCACGTCAGCACGGGCAACCCCGTGACCTTCGGGATCCGGAATTAGATTATCCATTGCGGCCTGGATCAGCCGAGGCTTGCGCAGTTTTTTCTTATATAGTGCATGAGCACGGCCAATTGCAGGAGCAATTTGGGTATAAGATTGATCTTGTAGCGTTACTTGCAGACCCCGGAGTGCACACCAGGCAGCAATATCCCCTCCCATTACCCCAGCACCAATAACATGTACATGGCGTGCCTTAAAATCACTTCCCTTTGCAAAACCTTTCAATCGCTCACGTAAAGAAAAAGCGCGAATTAAGTTCTTGGAGGTAATTCCAGTGGATATTAAATGTTCAACAGAATCGATTTCCTTCAAATAGGCTCTATCGCCCCTGCCTCCTTCTTTTTCCCATAGATCGATAATTGCATAAGGGGCTGGATAATGTTCTTTTCGATAGCGTTGAGCAACTTTGCGACGCATTAAAGATGCTAAAGGCTTGCGTAACCAGGCATTATTAGTTACCCCCTGGAAGAAGGAAGGTTTATGTCTCGGGGGTTTGTGCTTTATAAAATAAATAGCAGCTCGTTTTAACTGGCGGACAGGAACTACCTCATCAACCATGCCCAAGCCTTTTGCTTTTGCAGCAGGTACCGCGCTCCCGGTTAAAATGACTTCTGATAAAGCATTTAAACCACCAATTAATTGAGGTAACCGCACAGAGCCCCCCCAACCTGGATGTATACCCAGCATTACCTCAGGCAAGCCAATTCGAGTATCTTTTTCATCACTAGCTACCCGGTAGGTACACGCCAGAGCCAATTCGTATCCGCCTCCCATGCAGAAACCATCAATCATGGCAACGCTAGGAATTGTCAGATTCTCCAATCTGGAAAAAACTGCTTGCCCTTTTCGCAGAAAATCCACAGCCTGGGCAGGAGTTTCAAATTTTGAAAAGGCATTCACGTCAGCGCCGGCAATAAATCCTTTTTCTTTAGCCGAATAAACTATCAACCCTATCGCATTTTTATCTTGCGAAATCTCATGCAAAAGGCTGTTTAATTCATCCAATACTTCTTCATTGATACTGTTGACAGAAGTATCTTTTCTATCCAGACCCAGCCATAGAATATTATCATTGTCTCGTTGCAAGTCCCAATGTTTGTAATTATTCATGTCCTTTCACCTCAGTAACTCGTTCAAGATACATAGCCCCGCCCTGTCCTCCACCAATACAGATGGAAGCCATACCTCGCGACTCATTTCTTTGTTCCAGTGATTTTAAAACGTGCAACACAATACGCGCACCACTCGCACCTATTGGATGGCCCGCTGCAATTGCCCCTCCATCACGATTAAGTTTTTCCAGTGAAGGCCCCCCCATGGCTTTTTCCAAACCTAGATGAGTGCGACAATACTCTTCATCATTCCAAGCCGCGATACAACCTAAAACCTGTGCTGCAAATGCTTCATTGATTTCCCAGCAATCCATATCTTCAGGTTTTAATTTATGTCTTTGCAGGATGGGAGTGGCAGCATGAACAGGACCAAGTCCCATTTGGGTAGGATCCAGTGCAGACCATTGAGAATCTACGATTCGGCCAACCACTTTTAACCCATATTTTTTTACTGCTTCAGCACTTGCCAGTAATAATAAACAAGCCCCATCAGTAATCTGTGAGCTATTACCTGCAGTAACCATACCGTATTTTTTATCGAAAAAGGGTTTTAATTTGCCCAGTTTTTCTATTGTTGTATCTTTGCGTAACCCGTCATCCTGAGGATAAACATGACTTTTATAATCTATAATGGGTGAAACCTCTGTCATTCTGTTTTCTTCATAGGCTTTTGCTAGCCTTAAATGGCTTTGATTAGCAAATGCATCCATTTGCTCACGAGTAATATTAAAACGATAAGCCACCTTTTCAGCAGTTTGTCCCATATTCATTCCAACAATAGGATCAGTAAGTCCGCGCAGCAAGGCAATTACCGGAGCAAGGTAAGCAGGTCTGAATTGCGTAATCAAACCTAATTTTTGCCCCATACTTTTAGACCCATACCAATTGGCAAGCCAGGACGCCATTTTTTGATTGAATAATAAAGGAGCATGGCTCATAGAGTCGGTACCGCCCGCAAGAATCAGATTGCTCCGCCCACTGGCAATTTGAATGGCGGCATTATCGATTGCCTGCATTCCGGAAGCGCAATTTCTCATTACTGTAAACGCAGGAACTTTATTACCGCATCCCAAGCGTAAGGAAACTACGCGTGCAATATTAGCCTCATCGGGGCTAGGCATTGCACATCCAATAATTACCTCATCCAATTCCGTTGGGGAAAAAGGCTGGCGATTTAATAGGGTCATCCCTGCAGCTACCGCTAAATCCGATCCAGAAAAAGGACCTATTCCCTTGGCTTTGAGAAATGGTGTGCGATTTCCATCAACTACATATACCTCTCGCCCATGCAAATTCGACTTCAGATTCATCGATCCTCCTTATTATTAATTGCGGTTACATCACTGCAACAATGTTTCGTTAAGAGTTAGCTTTCTCTTA
Organism: Fluoribacter dumoffii NY 23; assembly: GCF_000236165.1. NCBI lineage: Bacteria > Pseudomonadati > Pseudomonadota > Gammaproteobacteria > Legionellales > Legionellaceae > Fluoribacter > Fluoribacter dumoffii. The sequence continues at coordinate 1,153,707 of NZ_CM001373.1, forward strand.
ATTTCTTGTAAATCAATAAGCACTTGTTTGCCTTTGAAATGACAAAAAAATCTAAAAATTCCCTCAACTTAATGATTGATAAAGAGTAGCAGTAATCATGAAAATTTGGAATTTTTATAAGAAATTAAAATAAACTTATCAATCCAATTGATTGAAAATATAAATACTATCGTGATGTTCGAAGAATTTAAAATCATACTGAATAATTATAGATCATTTAAGAAAAGATAATCTTTTCTTTCCTCAGTATTCCGATCAATTATAAGGAATGGATATTGACGGCATCAAAATACCTGATATACTCCCCACCCATTGATTGGAGAGATGGCCGAGTGGTCGAAGGCGCTCCCCTGCTAAGGGAGTATGGGAGAAATCCCATCGAGGGTTCGAATCCCTCTCTCTCCGCCAGTCAACGCGCCCGTAGCTCAGTTGGATAGAGTATCTGGCTACGAACCAGGGGGTCGGAGGTTCGAATCCTTCCGGGCGCGCCATTCTTAATAAAAATCACAAAAGCTAAAATCACTCCGAACTGGTAGCCAAGGCATCTGATGTCATTGGCCCGGAAGTGTAACTGGAGATTAAATCAATACAGACTACCTGTACCTTAGCTTTTCTTTCTTTTAGGATACAATCTAAACACCAGCGTATAAAAGCTCGATACAAAATTGCTCGAACTACCTCCATCATTCGATTGACTCTTAGAAGACGGAGACTAGTTTTTTTGTATGTATAAGCAACGCAGCGGTTTGCATCCCTTGTCCAGTAAAATTATATTTACTGTCATGTTAACTTATTTTTCATAACCGCTTGAAGTACTGAAAAAAAAGGCCCCATCAGATTCGTATGATATTAAAAATATTCCTAACTTCCGTAACTCATAAAACTATTGTATGTTTTTTTACAAAAGTCGTGTATGAACTTCTGTAGCGGACTCTTTATATTTAACTTCATTATAGCCATTAGTTGAACTTTAAAAAAATTCACTTTACATTGACTTAGGTTCGTTTTTTACGTGAGGTGAGGGAGTCGGCTCAAAAATATTTTCATTATTTAATAGCAAATCTCTTTCTAGTAAGGTGTATTTAATAATAGCCTGAAAGGATAGCGTAAGTTTTAATTCTTTATTCATCCAGCCTAAATTAATACAAGCTTGGCGAGTTTGGCAATCATCATTTATAGCATGGGTTATTAAATGAATCGTTTTTTCATTCGAATAAATATTGGTTTGGCCAAAAAAAACGTCTTTTTTATAAAAACGCGCATGCTCCTTCATCAAAAGTCGATTAAGTTGCTTTTCTAGATCTGAACGAAATGAATCGGCTAATTTTATGAATTGATGTTTAAGAGCTTGGAGTGTTGATGTATTATGAGGCTCAGCTTTTTGCAATACGTTAACTTTTAGATCAAGCCATAACTCCTGAACTATCTTCTCATTGTCAGTAAGATGAATATTGCTGGAATCAAGAGAGTTAAATCGATCCGAGTCTAGCTCATATTTTTCGTGAGGTTCGCCACTTAACAAAGGTATTAACTTGGAATAACACATGGTAAGAGCCATAAATGGTTGGCCAATTTGAGAAGTTATTGCAAATGCTAAGTTGTTGTTAAATAAATTTTTTGCGTATTCGAATAATAAATCGAACTCGCTTTGAGGATAATTTAATTCCGTTTTCTTAAACATAGAGTATTTCCGAAAAAATTTTATCAGCATTATAATATCTTAAATATTAATCCGCTAATAATTAGAAAATTAATGTTTCCTTTTTTTCATAGCTAAGGTAGTTTTTAGCTAAAACTTTGCAATCCATCCTATTTCTACAGCTTTTTTATTACGTCCTCAGTTTCAATTTTTTTAACAGCGTCCTTCACTTCCGCTTAATTTCTTGTTAGTAAGTGAGAAAGACGCACTCTTTAGATCCATGTCCTTGAATTGTTACTGGTACTCAAAGTCCCACGCTGAATTAAGGGAGGCCTAAATTCATAGCTTATGTGCAAGGGATAAGCTTATTTGATGTGTTAAAAGTACAATTTAATAAAACAATTCAATACAGGCCTCATTAGGTAGATGGTATTTTCTGGATAGCCTCTGAAGTCGGTTGACCGCTCTATTATTCCCCAACCTCGTAAGTAGCCAATTACTTTCCATTTTGGAAATAAGTGATTTCAAAACCACTATATTCTCAGGTTTTAATCAAATTGTCTATAATGTGATCATTGTATAAAGTAAAAAGGAAGAAGCAGATGCGTTTTTTAAATGAAAAGCAACGAAACAAGCACCCACAAGTTCGTTTAACTCCAAAGGCCATTTGGAATAACTGTTTATTTCTGAATTACCAGACTGCAGAGAATCTTAATGAGCTTTCAGTCATAAAAATACCCTAGAGAAACAACAAGCATGGATTTCAAAAATGTCTAAATTATCTACCCTTAATCTTGCAAGCCTTATTATAAACTGTGTGGTTCGTAGCGATTTTTATAATCAAGAAACAGAAAAAGATAATGAGTTAAAATCGATTTTATTAGAAAAAGACGTGGAAAAACTGGCTTACTGGCTGCAGTTGCACTCATTTTTAAAGTATAAGCTTGATAAAATTTTAGCTGAGTTCTCAGAAATTAATATTGAAGATCCTAATCCAACTGTCGCATCTGCAATGAATGACGTAATTTTTGACTTTTTAAAAGAAAAAAAGACAAAACATAATCTACCAAAATTTGCAGCCGAGGATTTTAGCAACACTGACTATGTGGCATTATCCCAAGAAATTTCGAACTTAGATAGTCAACTTAGAAGCACTGATAGCTCTCTAAGAGAGGATTTAGTACGGCCTCTTTTAAATGCAAAAACACGACGAAATAGAGACTTGTCTCGACCTGCAAATATGAAAGCGATTGGTGCGCCTAATTATGCATCGGAGTATGCTCATAAAAAACTAGTCAAAGCTATCGCTGGACTAATGCCGGGTGACCGTCAACAAATCTTGTACTATCACTTTGGTGAGGCTCATGCATTCGGTTTTGATGTAGAAAGAACGCCTGAAGGAAAATTGAAAATATTTAGTTTCGAAAGCGTCACTGATCCAAAACACTTACATGCCCTCCAATTACTTCATGATTCACTTACTCAATTAGATGAAGATTTTGAAATTAGAAGCTGTAATTCATTCTTGCAGAAGGATGGTTTTAACTGTGCAACTTATACCTATGCAGTATTAAGTGAACTCAGTAAATATGACCATGTTTATGACTATTTACCAGAAGTATCGGAAGAAGATAGTGACGTTACAAGTTTGAAAGGACAAAAAATATCGATGCGCAAAGCAGATTCGCCTTTTGCAAATCAAGATAGAACGTTTACATTTGAAGTTACTGGTCAGATTAGATGGGTCAGACTGTGTGATATGCCAACTAAAATAATTTCAATGGGACAATCACATACTGAAATGGAAAAATTACTTAAATTATCTCCTGATTTTGATCTTGATCCTGCAAAATTTGTTGAAATGCTTAAGGAAAAATATCAATTTATTCCAAGTAGCCCGCAAATAACAAAATATATCAATCGTCGACGTGAACATATTGCGAGCCATATAGAAAACTCTACAGAGGAAGTTAAACAAGAGCCCTATCAGAGAGCCTTAGAAAAAATGCCTTTGCTGGCTCAAATAGATAAAGGACAACTTCCTGATTTTAATAAAGAAATAATAGAAAATAAAAGTTTAACTTTAGATGAGAAAATTAAGTATATTAAAAATTTATTTTTAACCATAACAATGCGGCGTGGAATCTGTAGCAGTATTAGATCATATAGTATTAAAGAGTTTTCTGAGCATGAAATTAACGTTCTCATTTTGCTAAGAAATGAATATCTGCGACTTTTAGGAGAACTTGGATTTGAACATCTTAAGAAAGTGATTAGCGACTATGGGGAACCTATATTTCATAATGATCTGGATACTGTTTTTCAACAAAGGCAGGTACCGGCTCAGCCCTTAAGTACCATTTTACGTGAAGTGCTTAATAAAGGTCAAAAAGTAGCTATTTATCGTGATATTTCAGAGTTTTCTCTTCCTAAGGGACTAAAAATTCACAATCCATTTATTAGCAGATACGAAGGTAATCCGAGTGAAATAACAGCAGAAGCAATAGATGAAATATTTAGTCAACTGGAAGAAGAGTTTCGAGATCCTGAAACAGGCATTTCATTTTTTGATGCGAAACAGAAGATACAACTTATTAAGAAATTTTTCGATAAATGTGGCCAAAATGAAATAGCGGATTTAACTAGCCAGCAAATCCATGCGATGTTCTTAATGCGTAATCAATGTATCAGATTATTAACTGAGCTAATTGATGATAAGGAATTTATAAATTATTTAAAATCTATGTCATTCTATTTTAGAAAGCTTGATACAGCGCGCTCAGAATTTGTTGGTAAAATTGGTGAACAATTAGACCCTTCCATTAAAAGTTCTCATGCTGAAATGGAAAAACATTTCTCAAGAAAAGCATTACTCTTTATTGATAACCATATCCATGAAAGCTATTTTGGACAATTCATAACTCTTCCTGATAATCCTTTATTTAGCCTAATTAACACAGAGAATTTTACTAAAGAAAAAATTGTTAAAGCTTTAGAAAAAATTCAAGAGGATTATCGTGATATAGAAGGACAAAGTCGTTTCACTCTTTGGGATTTAGTAAATTTTATAGATGAAGCTTCTAAATGGTCGAAGGATACGAAAACTAGGGAAGAATTAAAAAATGCTTATTTAACAATTTTGAGTAAACATGAAGAGGGTTACAAAAACATTAATTTTCATGGGAGGACTACATTAGATATAATCGATTCCTTAATAGGCCATAATTTATCCATAGAGACTTATGAACAATTAATCCTTGCTCGTTTAAATACTGCGGATAATTTATTGGTAAAGTTAACTATATTAGATGCCGCGTTTCTTCATGTTGCCCCAAACCCAAATCGAAGGAAGATCAAACAAGAAGGTTATACACAGCAGCAGCTTCGGGATATTAATGTTTTAAGGTCCGTTTACATGAAATTAATACAAAACGAACCTTATGACAGGGAAAATACTGACTTTAATTCTAAGCTGAAAAATTTTCTCGACAAGCGCGACTATTATGGAGAACATAATCCTCATAATTTAATAGATCTTACCTATAGTGATGCTGATGGTAACAAGCTAAACTCAATCAGAAGTGAAATTGATAGGTTATCTGATGGAGAATCAAGGCCAATCAAACAAATAGTTATTGAAAATGATTTAATTTCTAAAGACGAGACTAGTTGGATTTCCTTTAGCAATTTACTCTCTCTCATGCATAGATGGCTATCTTATTTTATTGTTAATGTTAATAAGGCAGTAGAGATTGAGAAACAAAATAAAAAGGCCACAGAGAAAGGAAAAGAAAAAGATGATGCTGTAACACCACCAAGTAGTGAAAACAAAGATACAAACCCACATGCTTCTTGCACTCTAGGATTTTTCAGTAATTCATCGTCTAAACAAACGATTTCTCAAGAGCAAAATCTTAGCAGCGTAATAAACAGTTTTTATACCTCATCTGAAGCACTCTATCGGAGTGAACGTTTAAATGTAGAACTTAACCGCAGCGGAGACAGTTGGATCCAGTACAATCGCCTTCACCCTGATGTTGGAGGCTTTGAAGATACTTGGAAATTAAATTTTGCAATATTAAAAGAGGATCTTCCTAAAGCTTTTGAAATTATGGCAACGATTGCGCAAAAAAATGATCTAGCTTGCTTTAAAGTAATGACTCAAAATCAAGCAAAGATAGACGCGAGTGAACTTTCTCAAATGTTCGGTAGAGAAATGGTTGTTTATTGCGGAGCAAATCCTGAATTTAATGGAGCTAAGTGGATTGAAATTATTAATGAAATTGAATTCGCTTTAGATGAAGCAGGAGTTCGCCCCTCTAGAGATTCAGCGCCCAGTTCAAATCGCAGTATTGGGAAGTACACAAGTTATACTCATCATGCATGGACAACAGGAATGGAGACAAAAGAATGTTATGTACCCTTTGATCAGGGGATTAAAGAAACAGGACTTGAGGATGAGGATTTATTTAAAGACTATAACCCTTCAGCGCACATAAAACAATGTAAGAGCAATTAATAGCAGATATAGGTTTAGAGTAGCTTCCGGGCGCGCCATTCTTAATAAAAATCGCAAAAGCTAAAATCACTCCGATCCGGTTGCCAAGGCATCTGATGTCATTGGCCCGGAAGTGTTGCATGAATAAGTTATATAAATTGTTTTTAATGTTCTTTAGATATTAATTCATGCTTACACCTAACTAAGGTTAGTTCATCTTCTATAAAGAACTGTTTTAAAATCTTCTTCATTTGAAAATTGTTGTTTTGAACCTTCAAAAAAACTAATTGTTAAGTGCCCTCCACTACCTAATGTATCATGAGGTAATTTCTGCATAATCGATAATTTATTGCCATCTGGCAAGTTATAAATATTTAATGCTTGACTGGGTCGGTCTCCCCATGAGCTGTATTTATCTTTACTCAGCTTTTTTGCATGCGTGAGGGTGATTTTTTGAGTAAATGACTTTTCTAAATCTATCAAAAAACATTCTCCGGAATAACATAAAGCAATACAGTGACTTGAAGACAGTACTTGTAGCTCTTTTAAGCTGGGATATTCTTTGCCAGGTTGCTGCGATAATAGAATTCTATTTTTCTCCTCGCCTGTTTTTCCATTTAAAATCAGGATATAAGGTGGTGCATATTGGTTTGCTGGCTCAAGCAAGGCAACCAAATCACCGTTGGGTAAAGCATGTAGATGAGTAAGTTTTCCATTCTCTTCGCATTCTTTAATCAAAGGTACCTCTTTGATCTGATGGTCTTCGCAATTAAAAAATACGAGCCCTGAACTTGATAAGGAATTTGTTTTCTCAAGTACAACCGCAAAAACGATACGGTGACCTGGTAATAAAAGAAAAGAAGAAACATAGCCTTCTCTATGTGCCTGATAAGTTGAGGGTAAATTTTTATGAGCAAAAAAACTATCAATAACATCTTTAAATGAGTGCGAAACACCCTTAGCAACTTTTTTTTCATTATTATTGAAAAAACTAAATAAATGAACCAAGAGTTCAACCGGGAGTTCAGGCACTATATCTTGTTGTTCAGTGACCGTATTCTCTTTTTTTTCTAACATGTTACATCTCCATTGTTATCCGAATGCAAACCCATTTAATCTGCTGGCTTTAATTAGTAATGCCTATTAGGGACAAATTAAAGAAGCATGCAGCTACAACTTGGCTGCTGCGACAAAAATAACATATCAGGAGTTTTAAATCCTTATGTTTTCTAGGCTATTCATAGGAGGGGCTGTTTCACATGATGTTCTTTAAATGCATCGACTTGTTCGCGGCTGGTCAATCACTTCACCACTATAACCTTGCCATTTTAATAAAGCCTTAGATTTCAAACCGTAGGGACAAAATGTTTTGGCATTACCATCCGGTAAAGATTTGCTTTTTGAGCTTTGCTACCCATGTGAAGACCCCCATAGGTGAAGATTCTACAATAATAGCCCTGGTATAAACGGCTTTAGTTATTACTGTGTCTCCTAAATAGAAGTTATAATAGAATCCTTCCATAAAAAGAATGATAAACCTGATAGATTTAGTTTTTTCATTTTTAATCAAATAATTTATACGGAATTGGCGTCAGCTATCTGCTTTCAAGGGCATTAAACCTTCCTGCTCCATAAATTTCATGACTGCATTTAACGTAGCTTCTTTATCTTGACAAATGGGAGAGTGTCCTGCATTTTGAATTTGTACAGGGAGTAGATCTGGTTTGATAGTCAATAATTTCGTTATATCTCCCGCAGTGACTAAACTTCCATGAGCAGGATTACCATAAAGCAACAGCGTTGGGTGCTTAATTTTTTTAAATAAAGCATCTGCATCATAAAGTTTAAATACTTCATCGAACTCATGAGTCATTGCAAAAAGCATCTCTGGATCACAGTGCCTGACCTGTTCGGGGATGAATTGATGAATGGGTAATCCCCATTTACTTAATCGAAGTCCCTGCACCAGTAGATTAATCTGATCCTTAAAGCCTAGAGTTAATTGCCGCAGACCGTCTAAATTCAAAGGAGGATCAATAAGAATGAGCCCTTTCACCAGTAGGGATTGAGATGCAGCAAGCATACTCCCTATCATTGCCCCTAATGAATGACCAATTAATATAATGGGCTCTTTTATCACTTCCTGTATAAATGTTTGAATATCCCCTAAATAATCCTCCAAAAAATAGTGCCCTTGAATTTTTTGGGAATTGCCATGCCCACGGAAATCTGGGGCATAGAGATGAAAACAAGTAGATAACTCAGGAGTTATGGATGTGAATGATTGCCAGCGATGCGTAGCGCCATGAAGCAATAACAAAGGCGTTCCTTTATTAGGCCCTTCAGCATAATTAATGTGACACAAATGATTATGATGTAAATGCTCTTTCACTCGAACCTCTTAAATACTTAGTGACAAATCTATGTTTGATCTCTGCATTTGAGTATAGACAATATAAATGGAAAGTTAAAAAATAGACAAAAGAGTCAATCGCCTCTTGAATGATGTGCTGTTACATATCAGATTCTGCAAATATGAAAAATTTTTTAATAGGAAGCGATAATACTTCTTTGAATAATTGTTCTATAATCCCTTCCAATCTTAAAACCAGTAATAGAGAGTAATGTATGTCAGCTACTAAATCATTAACCAATTTTTATGGATCATTTTTTTGGAAATGCGCAAAATTTGCTATCTGCCCCTATCGATTAACCATTAATGCTTTCCTGGACTCTGAAGATCCCGATCCGAATGACCTTGCCTTAGGAATAGGTGCTTGTCTTGTTTTATCAACTATCGTTCCGATTTTACCAACAATTACCTCTTTAACCATTGCAATTGCTTCGATTGCAGCAGTACTTGCCCTTGCTTCTATGTTCGTCACTTATCCCTTGACTATCTTATCTGATGCATGCAGATCCGAGCATTCATATAGACACGAGATTGCATTTTAATAAATTGGTGACTGGGTTTGTAGGTAGCCTCAATTTTAGGACATTTTTAAAGGGATTTTCACTAAATGATGACTCTATTCGTAATAAACAGCTCCAAAAAACCATACAGAAAAATAGAGAATTTATGAAAGCTTGAACACAGGAAATACCAAGTTAGAGACAACTTTATAATCAAGCATGAATAGAGTTATAAATGATAACACACACTACACGTTCACTTGATCTAAACCTAGCTCGAGATTTCAATACAGCCACGTTCTTTTAGCCGGAATTTTAATTCCAGTATCCTTATTAAAAATATTTTCTGTATGGACTAGCCTAATTTCTTCAAAACCACTCGTTAGGCTGAGCCCATCGGGTTGCCATAATCGTGCATAGATTAACTTCGCTTCGCGAAGGGATATTTTATAGAATGAAGCAAGTTCTGATATTGATTTTTCTGAATCATTTTTCAGTTCTCTAATTCTCTGATTGAAATTATGAATAAAACTTTTTATTTTTACCCGCTGATGTGGGTCCTGGAAGTTTGATTTATTAACATTCATGACAACCCCTTGATATTCAAAAATAAAATCGTACATACTCATTATTTTAGGTATGATTGGATCATATGAGAATGGAGGATTAAGTAACGTAATATCTAATAAGCATTCCTTTAGTTTTTCAAAGCGAATGTTCGTAGCACCAGCTAAAACCCAATGAAATTTATCATAATTTTGAGGGTAAATATGCTTTAAATATGATTTTAAAAGCCGTGCATATCCTGTAGGCGTGTCAATACCGGTTATGATTACATCTTTTTTTAAATCTATAGTTCCACATAAATCTAAAATTCCTCCATGGACAGGCATTATTGCCGCAATATCAGTGTATTTGTCTTGAAGTGCCATAGACAAAGTATCGTCATAAGACATGAATACGATGTCTGACCTATGGTCCCTCAAATCATTATGCGCTTCCTCAGCATTTTTAACGTAATTTACATGGATTCCCAGGTTATTTTTAACAGCCTCTAAGATAAAAAACACAATATCTTTGAAAGCGGAGATTTGAAGAATATTATCTTTCATGCTGTTCAATTATTCCCAAGTAATTTTGCATTCTTGACTATGCGGGTACTTGATTCAACCAGTTTTTCTTTCAGTTTGTTTAGACCAGGATAAACTAATTTTCCTTGACGCTTTGCAATTTTGCCATCAACGATAACCGTATCCACATTGTGTCTCTCAGCATAAAAAAGAATTGACTGAAGAGGATTATGCACCGGCCAAAGATTTATATTTTTAGGATCAATAAGTATCAAATCAGCCTTCATGTCTTTAGCTATCTTACCGATTAATTTATCCAAATGGAGAGCCTTTGCACTGTTAATCGTGATCCAATCTAAAGCTTTATCACAAGAAAGACCAATACCGTTCACTCCAGAGCCAGAGTCTAATATGGTCTGATTGTCAAGCGCGCGCTGTGTTTGCAGGGCAAAGCGTAGTTGTGCGAATAAATTTCCAGAAATATTTGATGGAATATCAGTACCCAAAGCCGGTTCTCCACCAGCTTGTAAAAATTTCCCGGTTGCTGGAAAACCATGTCCCATTTGCATTTCAACTTCAGGGGTTATGCTAAGTGATGCGCCATGCTCAGCGATCAATTGATATTCTTCCAATGACAGATTATTACCATGCACAAAGTTAATTCGGCTATCTAACAAGCCCGCCTCATGTATCTTTTTCACCCCAAATTTTGCCAAGCCTACCCCGACATGCATGCTCGCTAAAACATTCAAATCTCGGGCTAATTGAATATCGCTAACAAATACTTCATCCGTTGTGAAATCTGGTCCTCGCAAAGCAAGCCCCATTTGTATTCGCCCCTCAGCTTGAGAGTTGTGTTTCTTTAAAAACTCAACAGCATCATGGGGATGCCCTTCAGAACTGTTAAACCACCACTTCGCAGCATCAATTCCAGGCGTGCCATAACCAAACACAGCACGAATGCCAGAATACTCCAAACCTTGCAGAGCACTCTCTGCATAATCCAGTCCATTAATGTTATTACACCAATCAAGTAGGCAAGTTACTCCAGCATCGAGTTGTTCCAAAGCACCGCACAAGTTGGCAAGATACATATCTTCTGGTGTAAATTCACACCCAAGAGTATCGAGCATTTTTTCAAAATAATCAGATAAGCTCCAATTTCCAGCCACTCCGTGTAATCCTGCTTGCCATACATGAATGTGTGCATTCACCAAGCCTGGCATGATAATCATGTCATGAGCTTCTATAATTTCAGCATCATTTTTCTCGATGCTTGCTCCTATATCTTTAATCTTGTCGTTGACAATTAAAATGTCCACTTTGTGCATGAACCAAGGGCTCGTTCTGTCCAGTAGCAAACCATTACGAATCAAAATAGGTTTTTTTTCCATGTTTTATCCAACTCTTTCAATTTGATGCCCTAGGTCTTATGGTTATGTGCGGCTGCAATGCAGGTGACTTCAACCAACAGTCCGGGATTAGCCAATGCCGCAACTCCAACTGATGTGCTCGTGTAAGAAGAAACGGGCATGCATTCTTTTCGAGTAGTAAAATAAGCTAGACCATTTTTTTCTATATCAACTACATACGATGTCATGGCCAAAATCTGTGATAAATCGGAGTTCGCAGCATGTAAAGCAAACTCTATGTTTTTGAATAATTGTCGGGTTTGAGACTCTATATCCTTACCCACCACTCTTCCATCTCTATCTTCTCCCGCTTGTCCTGTCACAAAGATTAAATCATTGAATTGGACACATTGTGTAAAACCATACTTATCATAAGAAAGAAGTTCAGGTACATGAATCACCTTTTTGTGCATAGTCCTATCTCCTTCAGCCTTTAAGTACATTATTTCTGTTATTATAGACCACCTGGTTGCTAACAGGCTTGACGCTTTGGAAATTACATCCCGACATAAAACTTAAAACTCAGATCGAAAAAAACTCTTATGGCATTCATTAAAAATGAATAATTTTTTATCAAAAAAAAACAATTAGCTTATGTCAAAAAACAAAGAAAATGTTATTAATTAAAACAGTCATAAATAATAAAATGCCACATCTGAATATATGTGTGATAAAGAAAAAGTTATGGAACAAATTGAAAGTGCAATTCAGCAACTTCAAAATAAACCTAGATCCCCCTTTTCAATTTTAATGCTATAGAAAGGAAATTAAAGTTTCGACAACAATTTATTCTAAATTTATCGATATTCTATCGGGAGAAACACTTTTTTATTAAAAGTATATTATACTTAAAATTGTACAATAGAAGCTCATTTTTTTATGAAAAAAAAACACGACGACAATGTAAATTCATCAAATAGCATTCCACCAATGTTTCAATATGTATGGGTGGGTGGTGAAATTAGGCCTGAGTATTTGTCAACCATACTAAAAATATCGGCAGCTGCATTTCGCAGTGGCTTTGAAGAAACCATTATTTGGACCGATAATGATGAATACATCAATGAACCACTAAGACGTTCAGATTTAAAGTCACTTGCGAATAAATATAATTCGAGCAGGAAAAAAAATACTACAGTTGAAAATATGCATCATCAATCAGCTCACCAATCCGATTCAAAATTGCCTCTGTCTGCAGAAACTTTAGATATCCCCATGCACGCGGGAAACTTCCATATTAAAATAAAAAATATCAATGAATTGCTGGACCGGCTTAAAACTGACCCTATTTTCCCTGATAAAGAAACAAATGCCTATATATATAACTTATTAAGAGAGTCTATTGGAAATCGCAATTTGGCTGCCGTTAGTGATTTAATTCGATATTGTAGCTTGTATTACGATGGAGGATACTATCTGGATACTGATTTACAACCTACGGTTGATAGCACTACAAGGCTTGTGCCAGATAAACCACCGTTAGGAATGATTGGTCATATCCGCCAACAAAATTATCCGGAAGACAAGCTCAGGATAGCTTATTTGATGAAAATGCCATTACCCTTGGAAGTGGATGGAAATAATGATGCTTTTGGGGTTGTTCCTCGTCATCCCATTTTACGAGTAGCTATCCAAAAGATGCTTGCCGCCTATGCTAAGCAAGATGTAGAACCAATCATATTAAAAGACATTAGTGCTGAAAAAATTGGAGATAGAATAAAAGACGTTCTAACTCCTTTTGAAAGAAACTTTGTATCTCAGTTAAAAAAGGATAAAGCAACTCAAACCGAATTTATAAAATCGCTTTTGAATCAATGTTTTGAGTTACGATTATTGGATAATGTAAATTTTAATGAAATGGAATTAAAAAATTCTTCTCATCGCACGCCAAGCAGTGTGGCAAAAGATAAACAAAAAACACTACATTCAATTGAACATTTAATTACTGAATATACCAAGCAATTAAAGATTGACAATTTTACTCATGAAGATATTAAACAATTAAGCAAAAAGTTAATTCAATACGTCCAAGAAGAAATTAAAATACATCAAGAAACCTATAACTTAGGATATGAGGGTGCAACAGAAATGGATGCTAAAAGGTATCCATTTGCCGTTAAAGACACCAACAATCGAAATAAAAGAAGACATAATACCTGTGAAGCCAGTATTAATTCTTTTTGTGAAGCTATTGAAGCCTTTTTAGTTCATAAAGAACCTAATGGAGCCTCTCCTTATACTGATGAGGAACTTGCAACATTTTCTCCTGAAAAATTAACTAAATCGCATTTCGCAGCTAATGTTAAAACCATTCAAGCACCAGGCGATTACGAGGTAGCAGTTAAATTAGCTGGTTGCGAAGTGACAATAAAGTGCGATAAAACATGGTTACATAATACTAAAAGCAAGGTTTCCTATGATGAAAATGCTTTACCCGCTAAGAAAAAAACGGGGGATTTTTTCGCAAGCAGTAAAAATGAAGGCAAAAAAACAATTGAACAAAATGATACAGATAGCAGACAAGAAGCCCTCACTATACCCGATAAAAATAAATTGACTATGAGTATCATGAAGATTCCTTTGAATGAAAGAGAAGAAAATATTCTCGCAGTCTACACCGTATTAAAGAATGATGAATTGCTGAGGAATTCCGATAGCTCCGTTCCAGCTATTATCAGGACCATACGAGACATAGTGGTGAATATCGACCCTTCAAAAGAAGAAAATATAAGCAATGCCATTATTGAAATCAAAAGAAAAATAGCTGAAAACAAGGACAATAATTACAATAAAAATGCTGATGACATCATCAAGGCATTTGCCAAACCAAGCTGTTGCGATTTTCAAAAAATCCGTGCGGCCTTAACTGCCAACCCTATAATGGACGAAATAATGAAACCTGTCACAGTAGGAAGACAGCAACTGTAAACATTTTACACTGTATAATCAAGGCAACATGAATCGATCGATACTTCATCAAGCTCAGAAACAATAGTTTTTTGATAAAGTACAGCGTTACAATGGTCGCTTTAAGAATTAAACTCGTAAGAGAAACTTATGGGTTTGTTATTCCTAAACCAGTTTTTCTAATTTCGCCAAACTTAGCCAACTCAATTTAAGGAAAAAAATAACATAATGTACTAAGTTTAACATATAAGATATAGACTGAACGTGTTATCTATGACTGCTCAAGAAAATATAGTTTCAAAAATTAATAAATACCTGAAAGCGCAAAATATTCCGTTGAATTTTAATGAAGATGGAGTATGCAATGGCTTGGCCTCATTATATGCAAAATATGTTCTTGAAGGACGTGCAGCAGAATTTCAAGACTTACTGAAACGAGCATCTAACGTAAACCATTCTAACTATGATGAGCAAATAAATAAATTCATAAACCAAGTATTGCTTACCATGGAACCTGAGTTGTTCAACAAAAACTTAAACCAAAATAACAGTTATCAAGTATTGAACGTTGACCAAAGGCAAGGTGATAAGCTCATTTCAAAGAGTATGAAAGCATGTTTTGATATATCATTGGTTGGTACAAAAAAGACTATGACAGATCTTATCAAAAAGATAAAACTCCAGGAGAAAAATGAAGTAATCCTTGTTTCCACACCAGATCATGCCATGGGGATAAGAAAAGAAAGAGATAAATACTATTTATACGATCCGAGCTCCATAAGAAATGAAATTGAATGTGATAACGAAGCTGCTTTGGTTAGATACTTATCATTTTGGTATGGAGGTAACAAAGGGCTCGCACTAAATATTCGTGTAATAAATAATCCCCACATTACACCGAGAATTGATTTTCCTTCTCTGAACGAATTTTCTGGGGAACTTGACCACTCCATCAAAATAGATGGGAAGCATTATAACAATCTATCTTTTTTTGCAGAAAATAGTAATAGCGAAGAAGGAATGAACCTAATAATCTCGGATGCAAATTGGTCTAACGAAGAATATGTCGATGCGGCAGAAAAGGCTGTTATTTATAACAATCATGAGTCTCTAAAGGCACTTTTACCGGCTTTAGATTTAAAGGATTTGCCAAACCTTGTTTTTCTAGCATTAGTAAATGGCAGACAACAAAGTTATCAAACCTTACGTCAATCACCCTTTTTTTCAGAGGCTTTTAATAATATTTTTAAAAATGAAAAAATGATTAACTCCTTGTTGGCTGCCGCTGCCAATGGGGGAAATCCTGAGTTACTGAATATTTTTTTCAACGAGTTATCCGAATTCAAATCCCAGAATATAATCACCAAGGATGTATATTTTGAGCAGGATGTTAATATACAAATGGATATGATACAACATGCAATTAGAAGTGATAATCCGGATTGTGTACGAATACTATTAAGCAAAATTTCATCAACTATTGAAATACCCCTTCATGCAAAATTAAGTTATTTAACCGATGCCATCAAAAGAAATAATCCCTCTATAGTTAATGTATTATTTAAAGAGCTAAATATAACCGGAGAGCATCTAAGCAGAATTAATATTCCGATAGGTAATTTTGAAAAGACCGACACTTACCTTTTACAAATACTGAAAAATAAAGGTATGGAATTTTCAGAATATCAAGAAAAAATATTTGAACATAAAATCCAACATAAACCTATTGGAATTATACTTGCAATTGGAATAGTACTGCAAAAATTTACTGATTTTGTTTTAGGCAAGGAACTGTCTATTGAAAAAGAGGAAATGCAAATTAATCCAGAAAGCTGGGTAGATACTAATGCCCCCTAGTATTCCTTTTTGTTTTTATAAGAAACTGGGAAGTATTTATGCTTGCATTATTCTAGTTTAAGCAAAATAGTAAAAAATTACGTCTGTAGTTTTATTTAAATCCCGAGTTTTCACCCTGTTTTATTTTATAGTTAATCCATTCCTCGTCGTGTTTAAAAATGTACTCACAAGCACGTTGAATAAAATAATCCTTGTATTGAATGCCAGCCCACTGACAATAATCTTCTACTTCCTTTAAAACTGAAGCATGCATGCGAATTCGAAACTGGATCTTGTCATCTTCTTTTTCCTGAGTAATTAGCATTTTTAATTTTCTCCTAATAGGAAATTTATAAATATATAAAGCGGACATTGTCCGCTTACTGTAGTAGTCACCCTAACCTATGATGTTTAATTACAACTCTAGGCATATCATGCGGATAACATCGGTAGATTCATTGGTGATGCCTAATTTAGCTTTTGTTTTTAATTCTAATTTTAACGCATTATTATTCATCGAGGCAAAAGATAAGGTCATTATAGTGTCCTCAGGCATTATTAAGTTATTTACGATACTGGTATTTGTTTCAGAAACAAAATTCATCATAAAATCGCTTCCCTCCACGTTATGCTCTACTTTACAACTTAATGTTCTTGACCCAGTTTCTTTTCCCTGAAGAGTGATCTGCTCATTAGGCGGCAATTCATAAGAACACTGATCCGCATTTCCAACAAAAGATAGAGTGAACAGGATTAATCCCAAGATATATGTAAGTGGTTGTTTTACTTTCATAAAACCTCCTTGAATTAAAAATTTAACAAAAGAGCTAGCGTCATGATTAAGTAAACATAAGACTTATTAGTTCAATAATCTATTAAGAGCG
This sequence comes from Fluoribacter dumoffii NY 23, assembly GCF_000236165.1. Taxonomy (NCBI): domain Bacteria; kingdom Pseudomonadati; phylum Pseudomonadota; class Gammaproteobacteria; order Legionellales; family Legionellaceae; genus Fluoribacter; species Fluoribacter dumoffii. The sequence continues at coordinate 1,170,866 of NZ_CM001373.1, forward strand.
ATTAATTTGTTTCATAAGTTTTTAACTTTTCCATCACCTTCGACAATAAAAACTCTGTGCTGGAAACAAATTCATTAGAGTATATAAAATTGTCAATCAGACACGATTTTTCATTAATGATCATTTTTTGCTTATCACAAGGTAAGAAAAAGATTCACTTCAGGGTGAGAGGTCAGGCTTATAGCAAGCCTGACAGTTATTGGTTGTTAATAGTATATTGAACTTCCCCTATTTTACGGTTTTTTTCTACCGCATAATCACTTTGAGGTGAATTATCATTATGTTCGCAGAAAGCGACTTTATTTTCTAAACTATACTGAATCTTTACGGTTTTGCTGGGTAAAGAAAGAGTATGTAGAGTGAACTCTCCTGTCATTGGTAAATCTTGCTTACTGCGATTGATAGTAAATACTTGCTCTGATTTATGATTTAACTTTTCAAAGACTCCCGGCTGAATTTCAGCTCCGTTTAATTTAATTGTTGTCATCAATAAATCATCGTTAAGATTGTTTTTTAATCTAATTTGAAATCCATCACAAGGCGCCGAAGCTGCTGAGGCAATACCTGTCACCAGAATTGATACAAATATAGATAGTTTCAATTTATTCATATTTGCTTCTCCTTTTCACCAAAATTACATTCTTAAACAATAAAACTCATAAGTCAACATTTCTTTGACATTCTAGATCCAAGTTAATTGAAGGTATTTCGTCAATTTTTTATTGACATTCTGTGCTGATTATGATGAAAATGTGATGAGGCAATATACAAGGAGTCCAGAAAATGAATTTAAAAAATATTGCTATGGGCATTTTAAGTTTTGGTTTGTTACTGAGAAACAGTCTTGCATACCGAGAAAAATTACTTTTAAAATGTAGGTTATCTTCAGTTCAAACAGCAACACTCAACAAAGAAAACCTAAGTAATCAACAAAAAGGCAATGAGCCACTTCCCATAACCAAATCTTCGAAAAAAAAATATAAACAACTTGTACATTTCTAATAAAACTAAAATTTTTGCTGCCATGGATGGCTCATTATTAGGGTTGATGGAGTTATTTTATATGTCAGTAGTTGCTCGTTTCAGGATTCGACCTACTGAATGATTGTTCTTTGAATGCAGTACGCACCGGCTGTTTAACGTAGAAGGAGTCTGATATGAAAAATAATAATAAATCTGCACCATTCCATACTATTGAAATAATTAATGAGCTTCTTAAGCAATGTAGCAAAAAAAATATTCCGAATGTAAAAAAAATTTGTTCAAAGACCAAGGAAAATCGTAATACTGGCTCAAAATACCTTAATAAAAGGTGGGAGCAACATCAAGAAGGCGAATTAAGTAAGGACGTGATTTACTTATATTCCAGGTCAATCCCACAGAGAAAAGAGTTACAACATGCTATTATATCTCTGCAATGCCTGGCTAAAGAGTTGGAGATACACAGTGATCTCCTGAATCATCTCCCCAACCACTCCTACCCTTTAGGTAATATTATTCTTCATTCTCTGCAAGAAATTGAAAATAAATTGTTAGTTACTTATTCATATACGAATGAATTAAATAATGATAAAAAGAAACTGGAAGAACAATTGAACCGTATATTGCATGAAAACAAACGTCTAGGTGAAGAAATTAACGAAATGCAACATATCAGCATCAAAAAGAACCAAAAACTTCAGCAACAATTAGATGCTAAAAAAAGAGAGATTTTAGCAGCAAATAATTTAATAAAGTCTTTAAAACGTGAGAAACGCAGACCCACTCTCAAGAGTTTCTTCCATGACTACAATCTGATTATGAACCGAAGTAGTTAATAAGAAATACGCGTACCGTCAAATCAAAATTGTTCTATCAAATTGCATGTCAATAAAAGGAGGTTTTTTTATTTGCCCCTCAATTGTAAAAAATTTAGATTAAATTAATTTTAAAATAAATTGGATCATTTGCTGGGTTTTTAAGCCCAGCCTGCGCTTGCTGTTCTTGTAAGCCATTATTTTCCTTCAATAATAGAAAGTGAAACAGCTGTTTTTGTATTGTTAAAGACTTTTAGGGAGTGCAGACATCAAATAGACGTCACATCCGTATGTGGCAGGCGATTCAAATTGGGATTGATACGGTGGCTTACCTGATATATGGTCTGGAATAAAACCATGCAGCGGCTATCCGCTTTGCCAGTTCTTAAATTCCCGCACCAATACTCTTGATTGGATTTTGTTTTCTTAGCCTCGATTAATTTTAAACCCAAAACGTTGTTCTATGATTACAGTTATAAAAACATTTAGTATTTATGTATACCCAGTAGGTGAACAAAAGCTATAACATCATGAGCTTTTTAGTGTCCTTAATGTTCTTAAAGTAATGGAATAACGTAATTGTTTCACCGGAGCAATACGATGCTCCCAATTCCAACGCACCTCATCAGTCAACAAGTAAGCCGAGCCTCGATCGAGCATGAGTTTATGTTGAGTCTGATGGTCATCCCGTTTTCTAAAATGAATTAGCGTAGGGCTATGTAAAGAAACACCAAAAATGGCTTCAAATACAGCAGCATCTCGATGCCAACCAATTCCTGCATTAATAGGATATTCAGTGAGAAGCACTTCAACAACTTCATCAGAATGAACCTTCAATAACGAGGCAGCATGATCTCTAATTTCCTTCAAAAACACCGGAATAGGCTCGGTCGGTTGCACACTCCGTCGTTCATAAAGGTAATCCATTCCAAAATGCACGACGCGTCGTCTTGCTATCTGCCCAAATAAAGCCACAGGGTTCCATGTGAGGCTTTGTAGTTTTTTAATTAAGTTTTGCTCTTCTTCCGGAGTGATAAAATCTGGGTAATAGGAAAAACCAGGTAAATAAGCCATTGACATTCCTGTAAACATTAAGTCATCGAACCCACTTAATTCATTGTAGCTTATACAGGCCCTAGGGTTTTCCCTAATATCAACATACATTTTTTGATGTATGAAGCCTGTTTTAAACCCAAAATTCTAATTTTTGAGCAAATGCTACGAAAATAAACCTCTAAAAAAGGCTTTAAAGTTATTTTGTTACTACAAAATATCTCGAACCACTTTAAGAGAATAGGGATTTTATTCTGAAAGGAACAAGTGCATGAATAAAGAAAAAATACAGGAACTCATATTTTCTGATAAAGATGAAAAAGAAATAGCAGCAGAGTTAATAAAATGGTTTACCAAAAATCCTGAGCTTATTAAAGAAAGGTATATCTTCGATAGGACAGTTTTTCATCTCTTGGTTTTAAAAAATAAACCGAAAGTATTGGAAGCCCTATTTAGAGATACAACATGGTTATTAATGCAGGATAAGCCCTGGCGAGACATTGCTGTTCTGGGTGATCGGAATAATGCTACTGTTTTTCATTATGCCGTACGAAGTGAAGAAGACACTGAGACATTGAAGGTGCTTTTGGAATTTATTCCCGAACTGATTAATAATACCAATAACTTGGGAAATACTCCCTTGCATGAGGCTGTTTTACACCATAATGTTTGGGCCATACAAACTCTAGTGAATACAGGGAAATGTAATCGTGCTCTCAAAAACGAACATGAAAAAACACCGCTTGATATGGCGGGAAATAACCTTGACTTGAGGAAAGCTCTATTATCGATTGATTTAAGTCGCATAAAATCACTGGATTTGCGATATCGGAAATCTACTCCTGGTTCTGCAGACAAATTGGGAGACTCATTCCCCTTACTCTCCTCCAGGAGTGGATCAGATTACTCCTCATCTCCTTCCACCAGTCTCGATTCCTTTCATTCCTCATTAAGACTTCAAGGAGAAACCTCTCCAGAACGAGATCTTTCAAACTTGAAAATTGTATCGGATCAGGAAAATGCTGCAGTCGCCAGCAGTGAACAGATAAATTTACTTTTGCAGGAATTGGTGGGTGAATACCGAGTAAATAAGCATTCCGCTGAATATTTAAAAGCCCAAAAAAAATTTCATGAGTTGTGCAAAACAAACTTTTTCCCTGAAGACTTCATCTTCGACCCCAAGCTGATTACACATCCTGAGTTTCAAAAAGTGGTCTCAGACGCAATAGGCATCCTATATCCAAGCGTTGATGGCATATATACGCACTTTCAGGAAAAAATTAATATTTTAATGAATCAGTTTATAGTATTGCTGATACCTCATATTTCACTTGAAGATTCTAAACCTCGGGAAGTCCCTTTATTTCCTGAGGCCACACCAAAAAAAAATCAAACATTGAATCTGTTATGGTTCTTAACTGCCTGCCAGGACACCCCTGAATCCAAAAGGGAGTTTAACCTGGAGCAAATCACTAACCAGGCCTTGGGTGTGTTGGGATCTACATCGTTAATTGAGATTTTGATCAACCTAAGAGCTTTATATGTTCACTTTGATGCGGATCAGAAATTAATTGCGAATCTTATTGTATTGCAATTACTATTTTACAGTGCCGTTAACAGGATCGCAGAGGTTCCGACACTCTCTATGCAGTTACGTTTTTTTTGTAACATCAACAGTGACAAGGATAAAGGATTAGGTGAGCTTGGAAGCCAACTTAACCAGCATTTAAAGGAAGTCCTTGAATTGACCTCTGTTTACACTAATTGTCCATTATTACATAATTTTCTCATCTTAAACCAACAATTGCGTTGCCCTGCTTTAATCGATGCTAATAAATCCTTTGATCAGTTAGTTAACCAGGCACTAACTAAAAACCGTGATAACAGAGTAGATGAGGTTTTGTTAATCGCTCACGAATTAAGACAGCTGACCATTACATTTTATCAGAAGGTATCAATTACAGAATTTAATGATGGAAATTGGCTAAAAGCGAATAAAGACATCCTTTCGCCCAATATAAAGGAATTGACGGACAGCTTTAACTTATTGAGCAGTTACTTCTGTTTGAAAATTTTAAGCCAGCCCCCGGAAAATTTAAAAAATGCGCTTCAGTTTATCATTGATTTAGCACAGGTATTATGCCCGCTTAAAGGAGAGAACTATCCTGATCTAAACCATATGATGCTTATAGCGGGTATTCTTAATAACAAAGATATCTCTCGTTTGTATGATAAGGATGCTTTTCGGTTACCGAGCGCTTTCAGGGGGTTGTCAACCAAAGATCTCCATTATCTCGAGGAAATCAATAAATTAATTTCCTCCGATAAAAACTCAAAATACATGCGTGAAGTATACGGTGCATTTAGAAGCGCGCTCCCCTTCTTAGGACTTCTTTTAACTGAGGCTACGTTTGCAACTGATGGAAATCCGAATCCATTATCAAGAGCAGAAGCCCTGGGTATTGTTTTAAAAAAAATACTAGAGGTTAAGTTATTGATTAACTTTGAAATAACTGCCTATCAAACCAATATGACGACATTTATTAAGGAGTTCAGACCCGTTGATGAAGAAAGTCAATATTGGGCTTCTGTCAGATTACAGCCTAGAAAAGCTGATTTATTAGATTTGGAAAATAATATGGCCGCAATCGAATCGGTGCTCGATACGCTCCATAAGAATTTTTTACCAAATAACATACTTCCATGTATTGTGATAAATAAAAAAATAAACAAATCCACTCAGACAGCTGAGGTACTTATTGATTTATATAGTTTACATCTCAAGAGATTTAAAACAGATAAACAGCAAGGCAAGAACAGAGATGAAATCCAACAAGAATCAATTCTTTTCGAACGCTGTTTTAAAAAATTAAAATTGGCTGTTTTGAAAATTATAGAAGTAAATAATCAGTACTATTATGAATTAAAATTAACCGACAAAAAAAATCCAATCTTATTCATCAATTTATTGGATAACTTACGTAAGCAACTTGTCACCTCAGAAGAATTTGAAGAGTTAAACACGTCCAGGAGTTCTCCAAAAACCTTAAAGGAGAAACCATCAAAAGATGCAGGTAAAAGAAAAAGTGTGGTTTTTTTAGATAAAAACATCTTTTTTAAGCCCGAGCCCAAAGAGTCTGATGAAGAGGTAACTCCTTTGGAAAATATGTTTTCTTAAAAATTTGATCAAGAGGTGGTTATGTATCACCTCTACTAATTTGGGTCAAATAAGGAAACAAGTTTATTTATATCAGGATGGTATCCAATGGATTTCCAGTAATTTACATACCCAATCAGCTTTAGTAAGATAATACCCTCTTATTTATTGATTTATATAGGATAATTCATGAAAAGGAATTTAATTTATTTGACTTCGGGTATTGCCCTTTTTACTGGAAGCTTATTTGCAGGCACAATGGGAGCTATAGATAATATCTACCTAAGAGCTGATTTGGGATACAACTTCTTTAATGATCCCTCTGCAATTACTGCGAGTTACCTTTCAAATACGAAAATTAACGCACTTGATACCCATGTTGAAAACAGACTCGGCTATAATGTGGGAATTGGTTATCGGTTTATTCCACAATTAAGAGCAGACCTTACTTTTACCTACCGCCCTTCCATCTCATTTGAAGCCACTGATGATGCCCCCGAAGTGGGTACTGCAAACCTGAGAAACTATACCTTGATGGTTAATGGTTACTATGACATCGACTTCAATTTTCCTGTTATTCCTTATGTAATGGGTGGTATCGGCCTAAGTTCCAATTCAACAGATAATATTTATTGGCCATTCGTCCAGCAAAGTGAATACGGTCACACTGTCAACTACTTTGCCTGGCAAGTTGGTGCAGGTTTGGCTTATGCTTTTAATGCAAATCTGTTAGTTGATTTTAATTATCAATTTGTGGATCTGGGCAAGTTTTCCAATACTGGAAATTATAATACAGGAGGACCTTTTAATCTGGGTTTAACTGGAACACCAACAAGTTTTGACACTTTGTACAGCAATCAAATTCAATTGGGATTGCGATATTATATTTAATCCTTGAATAGATTTATTTGCCAGAAAAATTTTCTTGTAGAGATAACCTGCAACAAGTTATTCGCACAGCCTACTGAAGGGAAGTTGAGGCTCAAAGATTATTTCTTTTGTGTTGCATTATCGGTATTGGGGATGATAAGTAAGATCAACCCCAATAATTTCATAGCGTCTGCCAAAGTCCCGGAAATACCGAAGTTACGAATAGAAGCTTCAAAATCCAATTTATATTGACTGCTACAAACTGGGAATGATTCTCTTCATTTAATCAAAGAAAACAAAGCCCACTTAATATTTAATTAATAATCGATGTGTACAATCCTTGCACCGCAAACTTATTATCTGATTTATCATGCAATCGAAAACTGAAAATCAAAGTTTATATGGAATTACCCCTCCTGACATGCACCTGTTAATGCAACTTAAAAAACGTTCGTCTCTGGAAAAGGGAAAAACATTTCAATGTTATGTGACTTCATTACGACGCCTTTCATCTTTTTTTGATTCTTTGAATGCTTCAATGAGCGAAATACCCGAAAACTATCGATTTCAAATAGCCATTGGCGTAAAAAACGATTTACTCGAACATTGGTTTATCGTAGATTTTTATTATAAAGAAGGTGTTTTTAATACATTTACTCTTGATGCTTTTAATATGCACGGCCCCCTAAAGAGTTTTTTTGATCAACTTAGAGCGGCATTCCCCGATGGTAAGCATTATTATTTTGATGGTCGAGATGGGAACATTCAATATTCAGGGAAGCATTGTCAAACCTTCGTAAGAGAGCATGCAGCATTACTGTTAAACATCTGTCCTGCGGATTTATATGAGTTGCTTGAAAAAGTTACTATACTGGAGGGTAGCAAACATGAGAATATAAAAATGTTTACCCTTGCGGATTTCTCTAAAGAAGGTATGGAGCTATTGACACCCCTTATACGTAGTATTCAGTCTATGAAGGCCTATAATAAGCTTCCTGAAAATATTAAACAATCGAAAGCCTCTACTGATGGAGATTCTTTAGAACAATGGATACAAAAAAAACGAGTTTTTTGCCCGGTTAAGGGGAGCTTCTTGAATTACAGTATTCATGCCAAAGATGCTATTTACGCAAGAAAACTGGAAAAAAATAAAGAAGTCGTCCAAATTTCCGTTGAAGAATATTTAAATGACTCACAAAAACTAGTGTTTTAATCATTTCAGAGCCAATTACGAATTAAATTGGGGGGCTATGCTTAGGCCTACTAAAGCGCAACGTGAGCCTTAACCTGCCAATGAGTAATATAAGAATCTTTATACCCTTCAATTAAAGCCACTTGCAACGCCCATTGCTTTTCCCAGGCCTGTGGTTTAAATGCTTTATTCCAGGCAATAAATAATTTCTTTTGGGAGGGACTTAAGGAAAGTCCATAATGCTCATTCATGAATAAATAAGTGCGCGCGATAACGCCCTTAACTGAATCAGTAGGCTCCAGATGAGACTTGTCATTTTTATTAACGCATCCAAAACAATCCCTTCCCTGAGTGAGCACACCAAGTTCATTTGGGTACGTTTGATTCTCTATTCCTATTTCAGGCCATAAATTATAGAAGTCGGCTTCCACATAGCCAAATTGTTCATTGAACCTCTCACAATATTTTCGTCTTTTAAAAGACATACATTGATTATCCAGGTATAGGGAGGTGCTCCAACAGGCAAACTGCTGCCCAAAATGCGCTCCAGAAAAATTATGGCTCCATTTAGTCTCATATACTCCTGGCAGGAAAGTTGTATTCCCCATGTCGCAGCCTGCTAAAGATCTTTTTTTATTTTCATAACTCAAATAAACAGGTAAGAGTTTTTCCGGCTCAGAAGCATTTTTTTTCCATTGAGAAATCAAACTCGGGGTATGAGCATAACTTGAAGATATAATGCATAATAAGAATATGAACCAAAGCATAAAATACCCGAAAAAAGTTTAAAATCCTTATATTTTTTATTTCCATCCATAGAATGAAGTTATAATAATCCTGCAAATAATAAATCATTAACAAAGTTAATCTTTTTTACGATTTAAAATAACTCATTCTATTTAAAATTTATGCCGTTGCAACCAATATTCAAGCAAGCCCACCTGCCAAAGCTTGGAAATACCCGAGGGAGTAAAATTTTTGGTTGAGTGTGCAAATAAATTTTGAACTGCCTCTAAATTAAAAATACCTCTTTGCTTTATTTTTTCAGGAGAAAGTACTTCTCGCATGAGTTCCAAGGTACTTCCCTCCAAATATTTTAACGCTGGAACCGGAAAATATCCTTTAGGCCGGTCGACAATGGGTTTTGGTAGCATTTTTCTTCCCAGCTGTTTCAAAATATATTTACCTCCCTGGGGTAATTTATATTGAAGGGGCATAGAAAGAGTCAGGTTAATCATTTCTTCATCCAAAAAAGGGACTCTCGCCTCCAGGCTCGCTGACATCGTCATGTTGTCCACCCGACTTAAGGGGCCATTCGCTAATGCGAATGTGCTTTCATATTTAAGCAGATTATCAATTGGGTTTTTGGAATTGTTTTCTTCACACAGCCTATTTAAAAAGTCAGCTGCATGGTATGGGGTTTGGAAGTCCGGCATTACAAGTTGCTGATATTCCTTATAGGGCCGATCTGTGACTCTGCTTGAAATTAATTGGGCCGACTGTGAAGGTAAAGCAGAATTTTTGCTTATATTCTGAAACCAATGATAACCCGCAAAAATCTCATCAGCCCCTTGACCCGAGAGTACTACTTTTACATGTTTTGCAACCTCATGAGACAAAAGATAAAAACCGATATTGTCATGGCTTAGCATCGGTTCAGACATTGCAGAAATACAATCACCCAAAGAATAAGCTAACTGCTTATTAGAAATGAACATCCGCTGATGCCGGGTGTTAAATTTTGTAGCGATCATGTCCGAATATAAAAATTCATCCCCTGATTCGCCTTTGGCTCCATCAAACCCAATGGAAAAGGTTTGGATTTCGGATTGACCAAGACTGGCAGCCATTGCTACAAGTAAAGAAGAGTCCAATCCCCCCGACAGTAAGATGCCGACAGGAACGTCTGCTGCTAATTGACGATGGGTTGCCAATTTCAAAACCTCATAAGTTTCCTTTATCCAGAAACTTTCATCACGAGAATGGTCGGCTTTTGAATTATCAATTTTTAAATCCCAATACCGTTCCTCCTCAATTTTTCCATCAGGATGAACAGTCATGAGACAGCCTGGAGAAAGTTTCTTTACCCCCGATAAAATGGTAAGAGGTTCTGGGACTGCATGAAACATCAAATAGTAATGAAGTGCAACTTTATCAATTGATGTATCCACATCACCAAATTCAATTAAAGCAGGTAATGTGGATGCAAATTTAAATCCATGACGTGTATTTGCAGTATAATAAAGTGGTTTAATGCCTAAACGATCACGGGCAAGTATGAGTTTACCTGATTCTTGTTCCCAAATTGCGAATGCAAACATGCCATTTAAACGATGAACACAGTCTTTTCCCCATGCGTGGTAGGCTTTAAGAAGTACCTCTGTGTCGCAATTTGAAATAAACGAATATCCTTTCGATTTAAGAACCTCGCGTAACTCATTAAAATTATAGATTGCTCCATTAAAAACCAAGGCTAAACCCAAATCCGAATCAACCATGGGTTGCACACCCAAATGGGATAAATCAAAAATTTTAAGTCTTCGGTGGCCTAATGCCATACCTTTTGTGAGGTAAATCTGTCCATCATCAGGTCCTCGATGAAATTGTTTGCGTAGAGCTTTTTCCAGGTTAAAAAGAGGAATATTTTTTTTATTGAATTGGAATTCACCAGCGATACCACACATAGTTACTCCTTTTTTACAATCTTGCAGTGAAAATACTAGACTCATTTACCAGGGGCATCCTGGTATTCAAAAGTTTAAAAAACAAAATTCGGGTCTGACCGCCGAACCGGCTAAACTCTTGCTGTTCCTGATGTTTCAGGGTCTTCATTAAAACGTTTTTTGAACCCTCATTTAAGGGGTCCACTGTTGCGACAATTTCGTTAATATCCTTTTCCTGACTTGCATTATTACTTTCAGAAATAATGTGCTTGATAAACTTTTTACCCAGAATTGCAACTTCAGTCCCATAACCTTTTCCCCAGAAGTCCTGATCAATAATATATGCAATTTCAGCAACATTTTGATGGCCAGCACCTACTTCGGAGAAATCATATAGAGAATGTTTTATGTGCAGGTACCCCATAAACTCTTGAGTACTCTTGTTATAAATTGAAAACACAGAGAATTTGTTTCCTGAGTTCCATCGTTGTGTTTCTTCCTGTAGGAACTCCTTTACGGCAGAAGGTTCCCAGGGCTTCCCATCCCCAAACATCTTTATATTTTGATTATTTCCCAAAAGCCGGGTGTATTTATCCATTAAAAAACTTTCTTCATCCTGGTTCAGGGATCTTGCCATCAATCTGCTTGAATAAATTGTATAGTGATTCAATTCACTTACAATAAGCACATTACCAACTCTTTTTGACATATAAACTTTTTGCTCCATGAGTTACTCCTCAACGTTAGGTAAATACATAACCCACAGCGTTATGCAATGACAGTTTCCCTTCGGTATAGAGGAGTTTGAAGCAAGAATTCACTTACATTGTGCTGCACAATTTCCTTAAGGCTTTGATTATAAGCAAATACTTTGCGTTGCCGTTCAGAGCTGGTACCTGAGTCCATAAGTACTTTAAGGGTCGAAAAATACGTTTGATAGCCTAATTTTTTTATATAAGGGCTTAATTTTTCAATCCATTCATTTATATCTTCACGCATTAATCGGGTTTTTCCCTCTGTGTTCATTAATAATTCAGCATCCAAACCATAACGAATCGCCCTCCACTTGTTTTCACGAGCCAACCAGTAAGGAGGATAGGCTACCGACTCCAGCCAACTTCCATTATCAGCAAACCAATGAGCAAGTGCATGGATAAGAGCGACTAAGGCAAGGGTTTCTGCAAGGGTGGCTGTCCCATCACAAACACGAATTTCTAATGTTCCAAAGCCAGGGCTTGGTCTTAAATCCCACCACAAATCCTTTAGAGATTTAATTGAACCACACAACTTCAATGTCTTATATAAGTTTTCAAAATCTTGCCAGGTTCGAACATGATAAGGTTGACCGGCTGTAGGTAACGCTTCATAGGTAGTTGGTCTGTAAGAAGCAAGCCCTGTATCAATTCCCTGCCAAAAAGGGGAACTTGAAGACAGTGCCAGTAAATGCGGTAAAAAATGCATAAAAAAATTGTTAAAACGAATGCAGTCCTCACCGCTAGACATACCCAGATGCACATGTAATCCATAAACACTCATGCGGCGAGTAAGCCACTGGTTCCGATCAATGAGCTCCTGATAACGGGTTGTAGGAGATACGACCCAATCAGCATACCTGGAAAACGGGTGAGAGCCTGTGGCTGAAAATAAGACCCCTAAATCTTTAGTTGCAAGTTGCAGGGAAGCAAGGCTGTTATAAAGATCATCTTCTACTTCATGGGCTGTACTGCATTTATCAGTATTCACTTCTATAGTACTTAAATAAAATTCCGGTTTAATTTTTTCGAGATGGGTTGTAGCAGCAAGTACCTCGGCAGCTCTTGAGCACAAATTATAATTTTCAGAGTCGATGAGTTGAAGCTCAATTTCTACCCCTAGCGTTAAAACCCCATTACTTTTAAAATAAATTTCTTCATTTTCATCAGCAGCCGATTGTGAAGAAGTGTGGGATGGTTTTAAGAAGTTTTTAATGTGATCATCCATCGATAATCCTCCCTTAGTTTATTAATTCTTGAGAGTGCTAATAATTGCTAAATTGAAAATTACTTACATAGTATTTCGAGGATATTTGTACAGTTCATCGTGAGTACTCGTAACTGCTAATAACACCTCTTTTTTTATTTTCTATTGATATAATTTGTACTCAAATGATTTACCATGGTAATTGCTAAATTATTTTTTTTCAACCTTAAAATAGAAAGTGGCCGGTAATTGCCCAGGAAAAAAACTTATCAAATTAACTGTTGTCATTGACTCAAGTAGAAGATCTACATCCTCCCAAAAGAGGAAAATTAATGTGGATTTTATAGATAGAATTAAAAAGTTAACAAAAAATATGAACTAGATACAACCATAGTGATAAGAAGGCATGTAATTATTTTTACGAGCCCTCCTATAGTTTATTTTGCCACTTGGATACAATAGATAAACGCCTTTAACTAGTTAATCTCAACTGAATTATTAGCATTGGTGTCGGGCGACAATCATTTCAACCTATAAACAGGTAAACACAATTTATGAGTGATCTTCAAAAAAGAATTGGCGAAGCGACAGATCAACTGGAGCATGGTTCTAAAGACATTATTCTTGCATTACGTAACATTATGCAACAAATGGATTATCACTCCAGAAGGCTAAATAAACTGTACGGTTTAACAGTCCCCCAAGTTATTTGTTTATATGAAATTTATGAACAAGGCATAATGACAATATCTTCGCTTTCCAAAAGGGTCTATTTATCAATGAGCACTTTAGTCGGGGTTATTGATCGTTTAGAGGAAAAAAATTTCGTAAGCAGAACCCGAGATATTAAAGACAGGCGTAACATTTATATTGATATAACCCCAAAGGGTAAGGAATTTGTACAAGAAGCACCCTACCTTTTGCATAACCGCTTGAATGAAAACCTCAAGAATGTAACAAAAGAAGAGCAAAATATTATTTCTAATGCCCTTCACTTGTTGGTTAATTTTTTACGGGAGATCTAACCTCTCACCCTGCCGGAATTTTTTTTGCTGAAGCCATAGGGTGGAGTTCTGCCAGTAATTAAATGTCAATATTGTGATTCAAATTTGACGAACTGTTCTTCCAATTTCCATTGCAGTTTAGCCTTTGGGTTCGCATTTAGAAAATTCCGGCATGCGGGTGTTGTCTGGTCTTTTTCAGATATAATGGGGGTACAAGCATCATTCATTGCCGTGTATTGTGAATTTTGCCAAAGATTGTCACCCGGTAAAAATGCAAAATACAAACTGTTTCGGGCTAATTGTTTCAGAGTGCGGTAAGAAAGCTTTTGTTCTTCTACGGCACGCTCATATTGGCGAGTTAAAGGTTCGCGGCTTACTCCCTCATCATCAGTTGATAAGGCTACAGGCACTCCATATTCCAAATATAAAGCCAAGGGATGATTGTTTCCTTTGATGCCCAAAATATAATCGTTACTGCTTAAATTGACTTCAACCATTACTTCTTTTTGTGCCATTTTATTTAGTAATTCGTACACATTATGTTCGTATTTAATATCAACACCATGGCCAATTCGCTCTGCAGAAGCAGTTTCTACTGCTTCATAAATATGAAATGTAAGTCCTTCTGGAGTAACTAATTGAGGATTAAGCTCACCCGCATGCAACGTAATATGAACATCAGGATAGAGTCGATGCAAAAAAGCTACCATTTGCATATGTAATCTATAGTCGCGCATTGATATTGTTCCATCTTCTGTCTGAACCATATTAATGCCCACAATACGCGGATCGTGTAAAGCAGATTCAAATCCTGCAAGTAATTGCGCAAAAACCATCTCTGGAGGCTGTTCTCTACGAACCTGATATAAATAACGAATTGTGATTTGGCACCCTGCCTGTTCATCATTAGTGCCGCATTGTTGTAATGCATTCTTTTTCGCTTCATCCTTGTCCAAATTCTCAGAAATATGTGCTACTATCTGATTAAAATTAGCGCTTAATAAATGATTGCGCAGCTTTTCCAAATCCGCATCCCACCCCACTTGCTTACCTAGCTGACTGGCTTCATTCCCATCGGGGGTAGTCATAATTTCTAAATAGAGTTCATTTTGCGCAGCCGCCCGCTCAGTTATTTCAGCTAAAATTTCTCCTGCATGCAGTTTGGTAATGAGGCTAAATTTTCCAAAAGCATTAAAAAAGTGATCATGTCCTGATTCGTTTTCCATTTTATCGAAATGGCGCATCGACCATGCGTCAATTAAAGAATCATATAATTTTTTATTAAATGAGACAGTAGCCAAATAATCTTCTGTCCTGCATGAAGGATTAATCAAAACCGATAAATTGTTCCTATCAATACACAAATTATCCGTCTCTGCATAATGAATCAGGTTTTCAGCGAATGAGGAGCCACTTTGGTGCATATGTAAATCTCCCCCTTTAGGCATTTGGGTGAGAAATTTTTTTAGGATACTCGGAGTGGTTTTTATGGAATCGAAATAGGCTTGAGTATTTTCTTCAGCGCTTGCATATGCAGGAACTTGAACTAAAAACAAACAGATTAAATAAAAAAGCTTATTCATATTGGCAATAATTTACATAAACTGTTGGGTATTTTTACATAATGAGGTCATTTGGTCAATCAATTTTATTTATAAGAGTAGCTCAGAAAAGGCAGTAAAATTCATATGGCTTACTCTACGGTCACAAAGTATTTCTCTCTCTGTATTACTCCTTATATAGGAATAGCTTATTCCTAACGCATCATTTACAATAATGATTTTTTATTAACTATTAATATTGCAAGATGTTATTATAATGCTAAATCTTCCATATGAATTGAATATTTTAATTGTCCAAGGTTTGTCAAGAAAAGATTGGCTTTCTCTACGTTTAGTCAATTCAGTATGGAAATCAATAATCACTGCGGCAGCGACAATACATCTTAACTCAATTCAACAACAGTTATCTGAACTATCAGCTATCAATTACAATTCTCTATCCCAGAAACTCATCCTGGAAGTTGAAAGTGTTCGCATGCAAAATAGAGTCGGTGAGAGTGAAGCAGAGAAAAAATTAAAGTTAATTTGCAAGGGAGTTGAATCTTTAAGAGAACCTTTGGCAAAATTTTTATTCTTTACTGAGCAATTGGAAGTTTTAGATCACGCTTTAATTCAGAAGCGTAATTCCCTCAATCCATTTATTTTCAAAATAGGATTAATGAGCCGGCAAGGCAAAGTGAATGAGATTATTGCCCCTGCACTCAAGATTTGCAATGATTTTAGCCAATCCTCATGGTTTCAAAAAATGCTGATTTGTATCAAATTGAATCCTAAACATCATGTAGCACAAGCATTTGCTCAGGCTATTTTGAAAGTAGAAGAACAAAAAGCGATTATTGATGCAGAGGAAGAAGACTCTCTTAGACCGAGAATAAATCGGCTTTTGCCCTTGCCGGCACGTTCTGATGATGAACAATGTCATATTCCATTAACCGTATCTCTTCCTTCACTCCATAATATACTTGCAATCTCACCACCAAGGATACCTGCACCTGAATTAAAGTCATATAAAAGCATTAAGCGACAACCTTAAACCTCTCTTCCAGGGATGTTATTTGCTGTTCCGCGGTTTAATGTTTATTTGCCACAAAACTGTACCCAACCCTAAATGCCGTATTGTTCCAACAAGCTAAAAAATGAAGGAGGGAGAACATCAATTTTGTTCTCTTTAAGGAAGTGTGCACTCCTTTTCCATATTGTTTCATTTTACGCTCATGACGAAGATTCTGGATACGGACTTATTGATTTGAAGTCGAATTTACATTTAGGTGTACTTAGGCGCGTCTTACTCCAAAGAAATTTTTGCCCAAAGCTCTGAAATGAGGGTCAGCTACTTCGGGCAATAACTCCCTCTATCCTTTAATTTTTGCCCATAAATAGCCGATTGCGGCAGCAATTAACACCGAGGAGAGCGGTTTTTCCCTAATTTTTCCAGCTAAATTGTTTACTATATTTTCTATGGATTGTTCCATTTCAGAAGCTTTATCCAAACCTTCGTGATACAGTTCACTGGCTTTTCTTTTTCCTTCATCGATGAGTATGTTAGAGCCTTTCTTTAAATGTTCTTTTGCTCTAATAACTGAGGGGTTTTCATTAAAATCATCCATGATATTCTCCTAAACTTGAATCTTCTTAAAAATATAGTTGTTCCTAGCAAGAATGCAAAAAAATAATTGTTTATTTTCACCATAACAACCTAAATCAATATGGATTTTCTTAAATAAAAAGCCACTTTGGTGGCTTTTTATTTAAAGAAAAAATACACTATTTTTTTAAAAGTGAAGATAATAAGTACCCTATTCCCGCAGCAACAAGTAAAGAAGTTAACGGTCTTTCTTTCACTTTTTCTACGAATTCATGGGCATATTCTTCAACATATTCTTCCAGATGGTTTAGCTTTTTCTTTCCTTCTTCATACATTTCAGATACAGAATCTTTTACCTGTTCTGTCATATTTTCTGTTTTATCTTTTATGTTTGCATTCATTTCATTAAACTTACTTTTTAGATTTTCCGTTCCTGTATTTAAGTTTTCCATAATTTTCTCCATTACTTTATTAAAATCTTCATGCACATTTAAAGGGTAGCTTGATATGATTTTTTGTCAAAGAAAAGCCCATAAATTAATAAATCACCCTCTATAATATAAAGTGATAATTATTTTTAATACTCTGATGTATGGGATAAGCTTTCAATCAAAAGGAGGTTGTCATGAGTAAAGGAGATAAATCCAGTTATACCGATAAGCAAAAACGTCAAGCAAAACACATTGAAGACTCCTATGAGAAAAAGGGCGTTTCCAAAAAAGAAGCAGAGGAACGTGCCTGGCGCACCGTTAATAAACAAGATAAAGGTGGAAAAAAGAAATAAATCTTTGCGAGAATGGCTTCAGTTATTAGAGCCATTCTTATTTATTTCTTTTATCAGCAGGGTTAACTTCCAATATTATTAAGTGACAATTAGGGAAAACGACTAGGTAAAGCCTTTGAAAAATTAATATCTTACTGTAGCATAACTGTATGTTTTAAAAAATTAAATTGGCTTGATGTCTGTATCAGGATAGAACCTATAATCTCGATATTTTGATACCTCTTCAATCGCTTAAAATAGAATTGGAATCAAAGCTGGAATTGTTCTAATTATCAGGAAGATGATGAATCAACAGGAATTAAGGGAACTCATTTCTTTTTTAAAATCACATAAATTAAAATTAAGCACAGCTGAATCTTGTACTTCAGGATACATTATTCATTTGCTGAGTAAAGTTCCTAAAAGCGGAGAAGTCCTGGATACCGGCTTTGTAGTTTATTCTGAAGAGGCTAAATTGAAGGTTTTAGGAGTCAAGAAAAAAACAATAAAAAAGTTTAACTTGACGAGTGAAGAAGTAGCCCGGGAAACGGTACAGGGCGCTCTCAGATATACCCAGGCGAATATTGCAGTAGCGAGTACGGGGATAGCTGCCTCTAAACCTATGGATGGGATCCCTCCAGGGACCATCTGCTTTGCATGGCTCATTAAACATAATTCAAAAAATATTCTGGTCTCTGAAAGAGTCCTCTTTAAAGGGTCGAAGTCACAAAAACAAAAACTGGCAGCAGCTTATGCTTTAAAACAAATTCCCTTCTATTTTAATAAGTTAATAAGTGTGCTCAATGAAAAAGAATAAATTTTTTCGGCATTTGGGTCCAGGTTTAATTACCGGTATTTCAGATAATGATCCCTCCGGGATTGCAACCTGCGCCCAGTCAGGAGCTAAATTTGGTTTCGGACAACTCTGGTCCGTTTTATTGATGCTTCCGCTTATGATAGCAATACAGGAAATATGCGCACGAATAGGAGCTGTAAAAAACAGGGGGATTTCATCAATTATCAAGAAGCATTATGGGAATAAGATATTGATTCCCCTTGCTTTTTTATTGTTTACCGCCAATACAATCAATTTAGGGGCAGATTTGGGAGCCATGTCCGCCGCCTTAAGTCTTCTTATTCCTGTAAATCAACTGATTGGCTTAATTTTTTTTACCGGAATTATCCTTTTTTGTATTATCTATTTTCCCTATAAAAGATATGTCCAAATATTAAAGTGGTTATGTCTGTTTATTCTTGTGTATCCTATTTCCCTCTTTATTGTACGTACCCCCTGGCTAGAAGTATTAAAAAATACTTTTGTTCCCAATATAACCTTCTCCAGTGAATATTTTTTTATGCTAACTGCATTATTTGGAACCTCTATTTCGCCTTATATGTTTATTTGGGAGGCTTTCCAGGAGGCTGAAGAAAATCGAAAAATGAAAATCTTCAGCTCACATGGCTTTGCTCAAATTTCAAACATAAGATTAAACTCATTAAAAAAAGATAATTTTATTGGGATGTTTTTTTCTCAAATTTGCACCTGGTCCATTATAGCTTTAATAGGAATTACCCTTCATACCCATGGAATAAGCAATATCAATACCGCGGCTGATGCTGCCAAAGCTTTAGAACCTATTGTGGATGGGTTCCCCTATGCAGGATATGTCGCTAAACTAATTTTTTCTCTTGGTATAATTGGGCTTGGGCTCCTCAGCATCCCAATTTTGGCTGTTTCATCGGCTTATGCCCTGGCTGTACTATTAAATCGTAGGAGTGGCCTTTCCATAAGTGTAAAAATGCAAGATATTTTTATTTGATTACCATAGTCTCCACTTTAATTGGACTATTCATGAATTTACTGCAGATAAACCTGATTAAAGGGTTAATTATAGCTGCTGTAATCAATTGTATTGTTGCTTTGCCCCTTATTTTTATTATTCTTCTAATCACTAATAATAAGCAAATCATGGGAGAATATAAAAATAAATTACTTTCCAACGTGCTAGGATGGATTACTTTTTTATTAATGGCTATTTCTTCACTATTAATGTTTTATTCTTTTTTCTTTTCCTGATCTAAAATCCCGATCTGACGAGTTTTGGGGAGAAATTCAGCGTACTTTTCGCGTAAAATATTAAAGAATTTTTCCCTTATTTCGGCCCGGAAATCAGAAATTTTTTCCCCATCCCTTGTGCTGACTTGAATTCGCATCTGAACCGAACTTTCATTTAGTTTATTAACTAAAATTTTTTTAATATTTCCATCCCAATACATTGAATTATCTAAAATTTCATCAAGCTCTTTCCTTAAAATAGAAATAGGTAACTTGAAATCAACGTAAAAATAAATACTGGTTATTAAACTTTTGCCTTTTCTTCCCAGGCTTTCTACTTTATTTTCCAGGAAATAACTTATGGGGATAATTAAATGATGATTATCTTTCATTCGTAAACGTACGTTAGTTAAGGTAATTTCTTCTACAATAGCCCATTTATTATCTATAAATAACGTATCTCCAATTTTAATTGCCCCGTTTAAAATAATCCAAAACCCCGAGAAAATAGCACTTAATGTTTTTTGGCCTGCAAATCCTATTATGGCGGTTAAAAAACCAGCCGAAGCCAAGAGGCTAAAGCCCATGTTACGTACATTACTAAAGCTCATTAAAATCGCAGAGATAGTAATAATTCCCAAAAATATGAATCCAATGTTTTTTAGCAAATGCATTTTGGTATAAATTTCAGTCACTTGTATGCGAGTATCTGCTGAAAGAGATAGCATTTTTTTTTCATAGAAGGCCTCAAAAGTATTTAGGATCTGGATTCCTATCCAGCTAATAGCCAAAATGAGGGATAAAGTAAAAATTTTATTGGCATAAAGTAGGAATTGCTTCGAGGGAGGCGCTATAGAACAGAGTACATTGAGCCAAACCAGAATGAAAATAATTTTGGAACTCTTTCTCAGGCTTTGTAAGATCAAAGCGATAGGCGGATTCGATACACTTAGTTTTTGAATGAAGAAAATGCTGGTATAGACCAGGATATTATACAAAGCCAGCAAAAATGCGGTAATTATAAAAAGATTTGCGAGTTTTGCGCTGATAACTACGACCAAATACCACTCTTTTAAAAAAAAGGAAAAGTTTAAAAAACTTATAAATATAAAAAGCAAACTACACAACAAAAGAATAAGCGGCCATTTTATAGAACGCCAAATGATCCGTTCCCGTAAGTTTTTTTTCTTAATTATCCCTTTCATCATTGCACTTATTCAGATCCCTGAAAACTATTTAATTAATGATTTAATAAAATTATAGGCACTAAAACTTAAAATGAAGACAGTACGCAAAATATAAAAAAGTAAAATTAGGTATATCAACACCAATAAAAGCGCCCCTAACATAAGCAAACCGTCTTTTTTAATTATTCCGATGGAAATAATCATAATGGTCGATGAAGAGACCAAATCTATATAAGGAACGGGCAGCATTAATAAAATGCTCAGGATTAAAATAATCAAAATGAAAACGTATTTTAGAAAATGCGAACCTACCCATAACGATCTTTTTTTAATATATTTTTCCAAATATTCCACATAAGGGAGTAACTTCAACAAGCCCTTATTAATATTATGAGGTATTTTTTTCATTTTCAGTTTTTGCGGGAACCATATTTTTCCTCTTCCCATCAATAATTGAATACATATTAGGGCGATACAGGCCCCAAAAAGTGCTGAAAAGCCTGGTATAAAAGATAAGGGAGTGGCTGGAGGTACAGCTAATAGTATGATTAAAAAGAAATTATCCTTTGCATGAAATTGATGTAAAAGTTCGTTAAAAGTAATTTCTTTTGAAATTTTATTGGCAAATTTTTTTAACCTTTTTGATATTTTCATTTCAAATTACCGGCTGTTAACAGCAACTTATAATTATTCAAAAATATCTGAAAAACATTGGCGATAAGGAAACCCTTTTTAGCAGGACAAATATCAAAATTATCTGTAATAAATAAACTAATAAAACTATTGCCTAAATCTCCCTCACCCCTAGCCTAAAAACCAGTATTGATATGGACTTTTCCTTGATATTCAATTATTTGTAAAAAAACTTGTGAGTGCTCTCAAATTCCATTTTAGCCAATTTATTGAAGCATAATGACAAAAACCACCCGAGGGTGGTTTTCGCAGCAGGAGAAGCTTCGAGTTAAACCCAAAACTAACCCTACATTTAAAGTATAGTTGATCCTTACCAAATGTCAAAAATTGTATATTTTGTTTTAAACAATACCTGAACTCCTTATTTTAATCACAACTTTTACAATTTTGAATGGCCTATTTGGGTTTCAGAAACTGATTTATATCTGGTTCTGCTTCAACCAAATTATCTGAACTATCAACATGTGTCTCTTTAGTATGAGTTGTTTTATTTTCTTCCAAATTCTTGTTTTTATCCTCTTCCCAAATTCTTTTGGTGGTTTCTAAAAAAGACCTTTTTTTTGTATTTCGAGCCCCTTGGCCACCACTATTTTGTTTCATCATATTTGCTCCTTGTAAACTTTTTAAGGACATTGTCCCACAATATCATAAATTTAGCATTTTAAAGGCTACGAAATCCCATGGCATGTTCTTCCTTCGGACATTCAAGTGTAAACCCCTTATCAATTAAAGGACCAAAATATTCCTCCATGGATCGAACCGGCTTTTCCAAATATAAAGAATCTCCTGGTTTTGCTTTAGGATTAATATTTTCTTTCTTGATCCAGTTGTGCATCATCTCCTCATCATAAACAGTAATTTCTTTTGTTTTCATATTAATTGAAGCAAACAGGTACAATTCTCTTGCTGGACTATTATTATCAAACATTGCTACAGATACATTAGAACCTATTAATACCTCTTGAGCTAATGATTTCATCATTTCCCCCGGAACTGCTTGATGTGATCCTAGCAAACCTTCTGTATGCTCATAGCGTTGTGTCGTTTTCCCACGTCCAAAAGCTCGCTCAACAGCATTGGCTACATCTGTAGAAATCGCCACAATATCAACCTCACCATACCGTTGATTTGCTTCCCGTAGCTCTTCAGGCTTCAATTTGGTTTGATCATGAAGAAAACAGGGATATCTCTCCCCCCCTAATGAATTGCTTTTTTTTGCAATAACTTGCATGACCCGTTCTTTAACCAACAAAGCTTC
The DNA here is from genome assembly GCF_000236165.1 of Fluoribacter dumoffii NY 23. Taxonomy (NCBI): domain Bacteria; kingdom Pseudomonadati; phylum Pseudomonadota; class Gammaproteobacteria; order Legionellales; family Legionellaceae; genus Fluoribacter; species Fluoribacter dumoffii. The sequence continues at coordinate 1,193,664 of NZ_CM001373.1, forward strand.
CTCATAGGTAAATTGAGAATATTTCAGGGGGTCTATTTCCGGTTTTTGCAAAAACGGTTTAAGCCTGTCTGCGTTATGATGAACAAGTTGATTCCATGCGATAGGTTCCGGCTCATAGATTCCAATAACTTTTGAAACAAGTTTAAGACAACTTCCTTTTCCTGAAGCAACGCCTCCAGTGGTAAACAAAGCCACTGATTGCTTTTTATCAACATACTTTAATGGCTCTAATGAACCGTGATCACACAGTTCGGATATAATTTCTGATACAGCAGGTTCAATTATAACTCGGGCTCTTTGGGTATAAATTAATGCCAGAGCTCGTTCAACGCAAACTGCCTTAAGTAATTCTTCATCCTCACTCCAAGGCTTATTTCCTGAAATTGAAGCATAAATTTCCTGCAGATTTTCAAGCTCTCCAGTCGAGAACGGATAGGTTTCTTTTAATTCTCCCTTAGCTAAGTCATTAAAAAATTGTAGAAGATCTATTCTGGTATTATCTTGCATTAAGCTTATTTCAGATACTATCTCTTTAAACGATCCGCTCTGTAATTTCTTCTGTACGATAGTAAAAGCATGACCAAATGTATCCATCTCATCATCAACATGTTTATCCAATTTCACAGTTGCTTGTAATTGGGCAAGAATTTCATGTTCAATAAGTCGTTCAGGATACAGACACACCAGATTTCTAACCATTTCTTTAGGGAAAGCTGCCGAAGTTTGCTCTAATAAAGCGATAGAATCTTCACCTCTCCCAGAACTTGAATAGGCTATTATCGTAAAATCCTCTGGTTTTACTCCTTGTTTTGATTTTATCCTTTCTTTTAATTCAACAGTTGGCACAAAAAAGCGGCTTTCATATGACATTTCAATCACCAGATAATTTGATCATATTTTTAACATATAGATCTACAATCAAATGAGGTCAAATAATTTTTAATTTATAGAAGGTTGGATTCTAGCTAGTACCTGTCTCTAACACAGCCCTTAGAAGATTGTGGACAAAGCTCTAGGAGGCCCCCTTACGAACAACAAAAAAGTACTATAAAATACGCATTTATTAGTCAGGATGTGTATTTGAACATACTGCTCACCTTAATTAAAGTAAAATCGGAAACGCGAGTTGTGGTCTGATATAGTTTTTTCGAGAATATTCTGAAGACGGACAGGAAAATCCTGAACCTGTTATTAGGGTTACAAAACACCAAATCATAACCCGCAATTTCAAATCATTTCATGAGTTATAATATGGAACATAAAAAGAAACGAGTCATTGTGGCAACAATAGGAACTTTCCTGGAATGGGCTGAATTTACCTATTATGCATACATAGCGAATATTATTGCTGCACTGTTTTTCCCCGAGTTGGGAAATCGCCTCGGACTCATCGCCACATTTTCCGTATTTGCCATTGGTTATTTTTTTCGTCCGTTAGGTTCTCTTTATTTTGGGTATCTCGGTGATAAAAAGGGACGGCGTGTTGCATTGCAAGTATCTATTATGTTGATGGGGATTTCTTCGTTTTTGATTGGCTGTCTTCCTACCTACAGCAGCATTGGAATCCTTGCACCGGTTTTATTAATTCTCTTACGTTGTACTCAAGGTTTTGCCGTTTCTGGTGAGTTTAATGGCAGCGCTATCTATTTGATGGAACATGATCTGGAGAAACCTTGCCAGGCAGGCAGTTGGACTGGATTTGCTTCAGCATTAGGTATGATGTTTGGCGGGCTGATGTCTGCAATTATTTCTTTTCCACAAATGCCTGGGTGGGCATGGCGTGTTCCATTCCTGTTAGGAACTTTATCCTGCTTTTGTGCTTTATATTTTAGAATAAACCTGAGCGAATCCCCGGCCTTTTTGGCAATTTCTAAAGATAAAAAAGCTAACCCTCTGAATAATTTATTTAAATCGCACAAAACTCAATTGGTTAAAGCCGCATTGTTAGTAGCTGCATTAGGCATTTACATTTATATTATGAATGTTTTTTATGCTGCCCATCTAATGAAACATACTACCTTGCAAGCTTCAGAAACAAAACTCATTGTCACTATAGCACAGGGCTTGGTGGTTTTATTCATCTTTATCATTGGTATGTTTGCTGACCACGTTAATGAAAAACGAATTATAGAGTTCGGTTTTCTCGGTTACTTTATAGCTGCTCCCTTGGCTTATCTGATTCCTCAAAGTAATTCATTTAGCTTGATATTAACCGCCCAAATTCCCTATGCTTTATGCAATGCAATGGTTGGAGTACCCATATTTAAGTTATTGAATGATTTTTTCCCCACTCATATAAGATATAGTGGAGTTTCTATTGCCTGGGGTGTGAGCATGGCTATTTTCGGAGGAACAGCCCCATTAGTTGCAAATTATTTGCAAGATTTGTCCGCTCTCTCTTTTGCCCCTGTATTTTATATACTTTTATTTGCTGGTGTTGCTCTATTTGTTTTACAAAATGAAAAAAAGGCGGTAACAATTAAAAATCTAACCGCTGCCGATAATTCGTGACTAAAGAGTATTCCCCGGGGTAGTCTTTTGTTCAGAAATTCTTGCTTTAGCTTCTTTAAATATTTTCTCAACAGCCACATGGGAGTCGGTGTGTTTCAGACCCAGTTTAGTTAATATATAAGTTGAACGATCCTGGGCTGTATCGATAACTTTCATTTCAGCAGATTTAAAAAATTTTAATTTTATTTCTTTCAATTCCTCTTCTGTTGTTACTTCTTCTAAAGAATCTTTGAGCTCTTTAAGAATTGTCCTCTTTAGGGCATCCCCTCTGAGCTCCTGATACTCTTGTTTAAATTCAGAAAATTTGAAATCCGCTGCGCTTACTTCATGAAAAGTATGTTTTCGGTTCTCTTTACTTCCGGAATGATATTCTTTAACACTTTCTTGTGAATTTCTTAAATGCATTTCATAAACAAGGCTCTTTGGTAACGTAATACTTCCATTTTTGTATAAAGTAAGAAGGGCTTTAGGATGATCAGAAAGAGCTTTTCCTGAATGCTTCTCATACCAATTTTCTAGGCCATCAGTGTTCATTCCAGAAGGCAGGGAAAGGTTGGTGCGTCTGTCATTATATACAAATATCCATTGATCCATGCCATTGATGTAAGTATGGTTCTTAAGATCAGTCCCGTTATCATAATTTTTTTCAGCATATTTTTTATAGGGCACAAAACCATAATCAAGATCGACTAACCTCACCCCTTCTGTTGTCCTCAGCATGTTTTGGGGGCTGATATGATATAGATTATTCGCTAAATCGGGATGTGAAAAGCCCAGCTCGTTTAGTTTCTTCAGCGCCAGAATAAATTCATCAAACAGCGGCTTAAAATCATCTCTCTTATAACCCGCTGGAAAATTCGTATCTACCTTAGGCATGAAAAGCAAAACTTTATCTTTATCTTTAACATTCCATAAGCCCAAAACAAAGAACTGTTCTATGTTATGTTCTTTAAGCAAAAATTTTTGCTCCAGGATCTCGATATTCGCCTGTGATTTTCCTTCAATCGTTGTTCTCCGATGTTTAAAGGCTTTGTCTTCTGTTTTTTTATATACTATGCCTTGCTTTCCGCTACCTAGCGGTTCGTACTGCTTGTTTTCCTCTTTTGGCTCCCCTTTATGGCTGCGCCACATGGAAACATAATCATCAGGCTTTTGATTCACATCATAACGAACGGCATAGACCTCCTGATCGTAACGAAAAATTTTAAATTTATTCTCCGGGCTATCTCCCAGATAATGGCTTGTTATTTCATCCCCTCTGATAATTTCACTTAGAGATGGACTTTTTATTTTTTCTTCGTCCATAAGGCACCTTCATTTGCCATTCACGAAAATATATTTTTAATTATAGCTAGATAATAAGTATCTATGGGGTTTTATGCGCTATAGTATAAGCAACGTTTAGGAAAGAGAGCGCTATGGCAGAAATCATTAACCTTAATAAAAAAAGGAAAGCTAAAATTCGTTTGGAGAAAGAAAAAAGGACTTCCGAAAATCGGGTCAAATTTGGACGTTCAAAAAAAGAAAAACAGTTGGCAAAAAAGGAAAATGAGCGAAGTGAACGCCATCTGGATGGCCATAAACTTGATAAAAAAGAAGAAGAATAAATGGCGCCTAATTAGGCATTAATCATAAAAAAGAAAATAATATATACGCAAGAACAGCTTTATTCATAGAGTGAATGATCAAGAGACCCATTTGTTTGCAGAAGAAATCTATTGAGTGGACTTTGAATAGTGAAAAACCAATTTAGCCTTCTGCAAACACCGGGCACATTTGTGACTATTAAAATTTTATCTTTCGATTAAATTTTTAATTTGGCAACACTCCCACTAAATCCAACACCAAAGGATATCAATAAAATATTTCCTCTCTCATTCATTTTATTAATCAAAGTATCCAGCATAAAACCTATGGAACAAGATGATAAATTTCCATAATTTTTCAGGATAGCATAGGAAACAGCGATCTTGTCCTCTTGCTCTTGCAAATTAAGATTTTTCTGCACTGCATCAATGATTTTCTTGCTTCCAGTATGAATTAGAAAATAATTAATATCCTTCTTTTCGATAGGGCAAGTAGCCTTATCCTTTTTTAAAAATTGCTCTAAAAGTAATCGACTGTAAGCCGCACCACGTACCGGGACAGTTCGGCCCAAGACATATTGTGGAAAATTCTCATAGGTAGGAATTTTACTTCCCCCTTCATTCATAGCCAATATTTCACTGTCTGAAGGTTCAATATTAGTCAAATGATAAGATTCAAAACCATCATCTAAAGTCCTATGTCCTAAAAGGAAGGATACAGCCCCATCACCAAATAAATAGCTGTTAATTAAATTATTTAGAGAGGATGCGGCCTTTTTTTGGTCCCTATTGTCATGAAATTCTTTGATTTCCCTAAAAGAAAAAATTTTTTCTCCGGATAAAGTTGGCGATACCATTGCTGTATGCGCCTCTCCTACACATACAACAACTTGTTTATCTGGATTAGCTTGTAAAAAGTATGAAGCAAGCTCAAAGGCTTTGATTAAAGCGCTACACCCTTGATTTTGCATATTTATTATATTGATATCATGAGGCAGTAAGTTATCTTCAGTTTTCGATAATATTTCATAGGCCATACAAGGCAAAGGTCTTTCTGCAGTATTAGTAACAGCAATAAGTAAACCAATGTTTAAATCATGACCAAAACGCGCTACACATTTATTAATTGAATTAATAACTAAATCATTAACTCCAATCATAATCTTTCGTTCACATTTTCCACAAAGGTATTCCGGATAATTTTCAATAATTGAATACCTATTCTCAATGTCCATTTGTTCAAGCATTTCCAAGGCTTGAGGACTAACTTTTTTTGATGCCTGATTTAGAATATCTTTACTTGCTACATGTTGCTCAGGTACTGTAGAGGCAACACTTAAAATTTCAATTGAGCCCATAAATATCCTCTAACTTAAAAGCTATAACAAGAACAAGGATGTACAAAAAAATACCGATTAGGCTTTCTTTGAACACATGGAACAAATATGAAGTTACCAAACATCGTCATCTCGTTATAAATACCAAAACCTTCCTGATGGTGTTGCATCAAGATTACGGTTTTAACTATAGTACAACCAATCAAATTGGATAATTTTTTTACAGTTTTTTAGCAAAAGTTCTGGTACACAGTGAAAAATCGGACTCAAAAGATTGGATATGGGTTTTAGATATCCCATTAGTAAAATTAATTAAATTCAGGGGTCCCAAAATGATGAGACGTACTGGCCAGAATCAATTTATTAATCAGCAATTGCACTAAATTTATTTGGGTTAATTTAATGAAAAACACCTAACCCTAAAATTCCTGTAATAATCAAATAAATAGCTACAATGTAATTTAATAATCGTGGTATAAGCAATATTAAAATTCCGGCAACTAATGCAATAATAGGTGTAAGATGTCCATCAAACATGGCCTTCTCCTCCTTGAGTTGAATATAGTTATTATAGCTCAATTCGGAGAAGCCAATAATCGCGAGTCCTACTGGTAATAGCAGTAAATCACGCGCTAGCGAGATAACCCCTCTTGTTGCATGTAAAATAAATTTGAAAAATTATTCAAAAAAGCCAATTGCATCGATTAAGTTTTGCTCAACATGTACTATGATTAACTTATCGTTAAATCAAATATACCTATTTCTTAAAAGGTTACGATAATTCATGCTTATTCTAATTAAAATTTATCAAACAACGGGTCTAAGTGGAGTCAAAAAATATCTGCAAGACAATAATATTAACTTGATGAATAACAATTCAATTAATGAAGTTGATGCGAATGGCTTCACAGCTTTATATTTAGCTTGCATCAATAATCACCTGGATTTAGTGCGATTCTTATTAGAGAACGGAGCAAACCCTAACTGCAAAACCAGATCAGGCTGGACTCCTTTGCTTTATGCAGCTTCAGAGCAAAAAACTGAAATGATGAGCTTACTTCTGGACTATCGTGCAGATCCTCATGTTTTTGACTCATCTTTTAATACCCCCCTTGATTTAGCAAAAAAATCCCGTGATTGGGTCTATTACCATCCTCAATTTGAGTTTGCTTCACAATTGGAAGATTACGGATGGTTAATTGATGAATATGAAAAATTGAATCAAATTGTTAAAAGAATGGAGGCTAGTCCCGCTCAATCCCCTGCGCCCGTATTAAAAGATTTTAAAACCTTGACCCAAGAAGGAGTGGCTATACAGGATCTTGCTCATCTGGAAAAAAAGGAGTTATTGAGACTTGGTTCACAGCTACAACTCAGTTTTCAACAAACAGAAACCCAGGAAAAAATTCAGTTTCCGATTGATTACAATATGTCTCCACCTGAATTAATACATTCAATACTAAATAATTATCCCGGGATGATTGTGGGTGAAAGTCATGGGCATGAAGCGCCCAAAAGATTTTTGATTGAGAATTTAAACCTTTTAGCGGATGAGGGAGTAAGTACAATTTTTCTTGAACATCTATGTCTCGAGGAATGTGGTGAGCTTTTAGAAAGTTACTTAACATCCACCGAAGATACAGAGTTACCTGCCCCCTTAAAGAAAAGATTATATGAACAGGATTATCATCGTGAATTAAAGGATAGCCCTTACAATTTCACGAATTTAGTTAAAGCGGTGAAACAATATAATCTAGCCCATCCGGATAAGCTGATACGAATTGTTCTTTTTGATACAAAGACGTCTTACAGCATTATGGGAAGTACATCAGATACAAAACGCGAACGGGCAATGAATTATTTAGCTCATATAACAATCGAAAAAGAAAAGGCGCGTTTTGAGGCCAACAATCCTGGTAAGGAATTTAAGTATGTAGGTTTCATGGGGGAAACGCATACCAATAACTTCAATAATACTGTGGGTGTAGCTGTTTATCAAAAAATTCCCGGTATTCTCGTTGATCAAATTGATGATGAAAAAAGGCAAGAGCGCGCTCCTCTTCGAAAACCAGATTATCGCTACTGGATGTTCTCAAAACCCGAAGCTGTTTCCTCTCTTAACTTCGATGAGCAGCTTAAAATGAAATACGTACTGAATCTTCTCCAGTACATTGACACGCTTATTCCCTATATATCTGACGAAGAAGAATTAAATAAAATTAATAATCTATTTATGGAAGTTTTGGAGCTAAAAAGAAAACCTTCCAATTTAAATAATCCAATTTTGGAAAATACCATCAGTCGCCTTGTTGGACTATCTCCTGAGGAGTTACGAGAGGACTATAAAAAGCACACTGCTTTGACTCATAAAATACATCAAATCTTAACTCAGAGAGTTCAATCCCATGAAGAGTATGGGGAAATTCTCCTGGCACAGCAATTCATACAGTCGAATCCCTTGCCTACTAGAGAGAATCAGAGCGAACGGTCTCGAATTTCCAAACTCCTGGAGTTATATGAATTGAGAGGAGAATTATTTAAAGAATATAACCGGGTCTTGCAGCTAACAAATCTGGTCCAAAATGAACTGGCAAAAAAAATGCTAGTTCCCGATTATAATCTAAGCGTGGAAAAGAAACAGAATGAGAGGAATTTAATTAAGGAACTCAAAGAAAGAAGAGCGATTCTCGATGAAATCATGGCAAAAGCAGCGATTTCTCCGCAAGAACAAGGCTATGTTATTTCTAAAAACCTGGGTTCACTTCATCAGCACATTGATTCAACCATTACTCACACTATTGAACGCTGTACCACCCTTGAGATGATTCCCCATCCGGTACATTTTTCAACTGGAGTGTGGGCTAACCTTATTGTAACTTCGCTGCGTCAAACTCTGGAACACGAAACTGAATTAAGCGAACTTCAGTTTGAAACGGCTGATAAAGCTCATGAAAAGCTTCTCTACCCCTTATACAGTATTAATGAAAATAAGCGAAATGATATTTTAATGTCCATTTTTCACCAGGTAGCCGACTTTCCCCCTCAAAAACGTAAAGAATTTTTAAGATATCTGCATCTGCAATTGTCTAAACAAGAGGATGGGAGAAATGACGAGCAGATTAAGAACGATATTAATTTCCTTCTTAATTGCGAACATAATCCCCCAAAATTGTTAATCAGGATGCAAGATCTTAAGGATCAATGGGAGTTTATTCTTCCACAAGATACCATACCCTTTATCCCACTGTTCGCCAGTGCGGACTCTTATGCGCGTTTGGCAAATTATCTTCTAGAACTTGCAGGGAACAATCCACCTGAAAATGTTTCAATTTTACAAACTTTTACAATGCAATTTCTCTTGAATGATGTTGGTCCAAATGTTTCGTTAGATCAGGATACTTTAGATCAAATGAATACGTATCTGGCAGATTTAATATCCATGTATTTCGATTCCAAAATGTCCGACACCTTGGAAAGGAAACAAATGATTCAACGGGAAATTTATAGGAGCCCTTCTGCCAATCTATGGGTTAAGGAAATTCAAGCCAATCAATCTGAGCCCCCTCTTCCCGATAATCCACTAAATTTTTATGCCTTTGCAGAACATTTATATCAGTTAAGAGATTTTGTGCATCTTAATATAAATCAAATTTCTCAAAATAAAGTTAATTTCTTCATGCCTCATAGGGTGCAAGACTATCTGGACAAAAATCACAGCTGTATTCTTCAACCATCGTTTACTGATCCTGGGAAATTGAACGTCCAGTTTAGGGAAGCTCCGGCCAATGGACATAGGCAAGTGGTAATTAATATCCCACATCTGTTTTTTTGGATTATGGATGCGGATGTGGGCACTCGTTATTCGATTAAAGATTATTTGCAAATCTATTTCAATATCGAAAAAGAGTACACAGATATATGCCAGAATACTAACCTAAGCAATGCGGAAAACCATATCAGGAATAGAATTAATAACCTTATGGGAGAAGCCCAAGTTTCACGAACTCCTCCAATAAACAGCTCATACTCAGGTGTAGGTTTATTCGGAACAGGTTATGCGAAAAAAGAAAATTCACTGGAGTGCCTGGTTTTAGAAAATGCTTTTCGAACATCTTACAACGAAATTGCCACTGCTTTTCCTCAATTAAACTGGCCTGTTATTGATAATATCAATTTAAAATTTGTACAACTTGAGGTAAAACAGTGTAACAACCAATTCGAACTTAATCTGTCTTTACTGGAATCCTCTAATAATAACAATAATAATGCGTATTCCCAAAACAACCGAAACCTGCCTATTCCTCCACTTTTGGCAAGGGCTCTTATCCAAATCAGTCAACCTCAAAATCTTGTGAGCTTATTATCATCCCTGCCTGAAGGAAGTATTCATATCAGTAATAGAGACCCCTCATCAATCTCTATTTATATTAAACATGCTCAAGGCGTGCACCAGTATTCGCTGCAGACAACTGCTGCAAATACCCTGGTTGATCAAAACAATAATAGCTATGCCAATTTAAACAGCTTTCTTGCTACTGCGGTGTCTTTTTATCGTCTGCCCCAAATTAATTCAATCAGTACTCTGGATTTACTTGGATGTCAGCTGAATATATTGAATCAGGAGAACAATCAATATCGTCCAATTTAAATCGTTGCTTCAAGAACTTAAATCGAAATATCACAAGGCGTTACAAATGGAATAAGAATTTCAGATAAACCGATAGTTTATTCAGCGGATGTTAATACCCCCAGCCATTAAGTAAAGCTTTTGCCGCTTTTGATAGTAACAGCTCGTTTCGTGCATCCTCGATGATTATTTGAGCTCGTGCCAAATTACGCCAAGCTTCCCTCAAATCAACCAGGTCTCCCTCCAGATTAAAATACCTTTTTTTCGCTACTTTGAAACCCTCCTGCGCAATGTTTAATTCAATGTTAAGGTGTTTTATTCGAATTAAAGTAGATTTAATGCTTAAATCAAGTTGTGCATTTAACTCTTGTATGTATTGTTTTTGTGCGGCAACAGCTTTTTGTTTGACGAGTAACTTAGCTTGGGCTTTATTGATGCGACTTGTTATATTAAGATCAAAAAGCGGCATTGAAACCCCAACTCCGACAGCATAATCCTCCCTTCCTATCAAATGGGTTTTATCCATACCGCCACCACTGGCAATCGCTACGATCTCAGGTCTAAATCGTGATTTTTCTTTTATTAAATTTTCATAGGCTGCTTTGGCGTCGGCAATCGCTCTTTTCACATAGGGGCTTGAATAAACACGGCTTTTTGAGTTTAATGAGTCAATCAGGCTCTCTGATAATACTGGACAATCAATTGTAGAGGCACTTTTACCTATAATTACGGAGAGTTCTTTAAGACTTCCCAGAACTTGTTCCTTTAAATATGAATATTCTGTACGTGCTTCTTGCGTCTCTGATTCGGACAAATAATTATCGACTACAGACCGTTGCCCTGTTTTTACAAAATGCTTTGCTTCCTTGGTAATGAGAGCTGATTCCTTAGCCAAATTAGACCATATTTCTTGTTTTTTTTTATAGGTAGCACATTGATAAAAAGCTTTCAAGGCAAATAATTGAACTTCATACATAGTCACACGAGTAGTTTGCCTGGCTACATTAACTTGCGAACGAGCTGCATTTACCGCTGCTGCAGTTTTGCCAAAATCATAAATTAACTGTTTGGCAACAACTCCTGCTGTAGGTCCTGAGCGATAAGGAGATCCAACTAAACCTTCAATACCAAGCCAATTGGAGGAACCAGGAAAACCCGTACTTTCCAGAGCCTCTGCTCTTAGAATAGGAAAATAATGCGCTTTAGCTACTTCAATTTCTTTAACTTTTACAAGTACATCTAGTTGCGCCTGATTGATAGATTGACTGTTTTTTTCAGAAAGACGCAACAGTTCCTCCGTAGTTAACATATGTCTAGAATTTGCCCAAACAGGGACAAAGATACAATAGAAAAAAAATATAATCCAAATACGCTTCATTTATACGCTCGTACTTTTTTATGTGTCCTGGCGAAAAACATACGGTATAAAATTGGCACAATAAAAAGGGTCAGTAAGACTGAAAACAACTGTCCACCTATAACTGCCCTTCCCAGAGGAATATTGGCTTCCGACCCTTTTTCTATTCCAATAGCCATCGGGATAAGACCAAGGATTGCTGCAAGTGAAGTCATCAAAATAGGTCGTAAACGTTCTTTTGCACCAGCTACAATACCTTCATCCATATGCTCGCTTAGCTGAGTATGATAAGAAATAAACTCAATTAATAAAACTCCATTTGCTACAGCTATTCCAATCATAAAAATTGCTCCAATTGCTGCTTGAATACTAAAATAAGTGTGTGTTGTTACCAACATTAAGACAATCCCGACGACACCTAAAGGCACGGTTACCATAATGACCAATGGGAGTGCAAAAGAACGAAATTGCACCACTAAAATCAAATAAACGAGGGTGGCAGCGAGCAAGAACCCACCTCCCAAAGATTGTACTGACTCCATCATTTCTCTGATTTCACCTCGAATAGCTATGGAATAGTCTTCAGGTAATTTAGTTTTATCAATTATTTTTTGTACATCTCGAGACAATCCTCCAATATCTCTACCTTGAGCATCCAAATAAATATCAGTAACTCGTTTAAAGTTGACGTGATTAATCTGTATTGGCCCCTTAATTTCAGTAATTGTTGCAATTCGTTTTAAAGGAGTAACTCGTTCCCGTTCATGCCCACGAACAGGAATATTCGAAAATTGCTTAAAGCTGGATACCTGTTGTTCAGCAAATTGCACTCCCATTGGATAGTTGATTCCTGTTTTAGGATCAACCCAAATTACATTTGAAGCAAAGGTGGCGCTCCCTGTAACTGCACTCACGACGTTTTTTATGATCTCATTAGTGGTGATGCCTAAATCCATAGCTTTATCACGATTGATATCCAAATTAATAAAAGGCGCATCCAGACGCTCTTGAACACGAACGTCAACTGCTCCGGGTAGGTTTTTAATTTTTTGTGCAATTTCTGTAGCAATTTTAAATTCTTCTTTGATGTCTGGCCCCTCAATTTGAACATCAATAGGTGCCCTTTGTCCGTAGTTCAGCGCCGAGGTCAATAATCCTCCTAATTCAATACCAATTTCAACATCCGGATATTCTTTTTTCATGTTCTCACGAATGATTTGGGCATAATATTGGGATGTATATTCCCTATTTTCAGTTAATGCTATGTTAAAAAATACATCCTGAGTACCTACGTTGGGAGTAAAGGCAGCCGGAAATCCGTATTCGACACCAGCATTCGTAATTATCATCTCGAGATCCCCGGGATTTATCCACTGCCGTAATTTACCATCTATTTCTTTGGCAAATTGTGTTGTTTTTTCTATTCGAGTACCCGATGAAATTCGCATGGTTACAATAAAGCTGCCTGCATCCGCACGAGGAAAAAGTTCAGTACCAATAAGTGGAGTTAATGATATTCCACCAACAAATAACCCGATTACAACCGCTAATACTGTTTTCTTGTACCTCAATGCTAAAGCCAACGCTTTCCCATACCCCTCCGTTAAATGATGAATAGCGATCTGTGGCCAAAGTAATAAACGAGGTAATTTTGCTTGTTCAGATCGGTTTAAAAATTGTGAGGCAAATAAGGGCATGACGGTCATTGCAATCAGAAATGAACTTATCATGGCAAACATGACCGATTTCGCTAAGGCCGCGAATAATATTTTTACAATACCTGTTAAATAAATTACAGGGAACAACACGACCAAGGTAGCCAAAGTTGATGCTAATACTGGCATGGCTACCTCCGATGCCCCTTCTAATGCAGCTTGTTTTGGCGAGCGACCTCGCTCCAGTTTTTTACTTATGTTTTCTAAAACCACAATTGAGTTATCGACTAATACTCCAATAGAGAGTGCCAAACCACCTAAAGTCATTGCATTAATAGTTTGGCCTGAAGAATTTAAACCAATCATTGCTGCCAATAAGGCTAGGGGCAATGACAGCAAGATTCCAAAGGTAGCGCGAGGATTTCCTAAAAAAAGAAAGATCATAATCGCGGCCAACCCGCCTCCTAATAAAGCCTCTTGAGTTATGCTAGATATTGCTTTGCGGATAAAAATTGACTGATCTGCCACCAAAGTCAAATCAATATCTTTTAAGGTGTTCATTGATTTTTTTATCGCTTCTTTTACGTTCTCTACAACACGAATGGAGTTCCCCCCTGGCTGACGATAAACTGGCACATAAACTTGTTCCTTACCATCAATTAGTACCACATTTGTTTGAATTTGCCCTGAATCCTTAGCTTCTCCTATTTGCTTCAAATACACCGGAACACCATATTCTGCCCTCAAGGGAAAGTTATTCATTTCGGAAATATGCTGCACCAAACCGTTACTGACAATCTGATAATCAAAATTTCCAATTTTTACATCACCTGAAGGAATAAACGTATTAAGCTGGACAATTTTTTCCAAGACCGCTAAGGGTGAAAAGTTATATTCATTGAGTTTTTTAGGATTAAGATAGATAACTACTTCTCTTAACCGTCCACCCATAACAGTAGGTGCCATTGCACCTGGAACTGCCTGAATGGTATTACGTACCGTATAGCGTGCAATGTCATAGATCTTTTCAATACTCTTGTTGCCTCTAACCGCAACAAGTGCTAGTGGGACTGAAGCCATAGGATCAAACGGAAGAATTAAAGGCGGTAAAGTACCTGGAGGTAGCTGACTCATCACTGACATTACCAAAGATGTTGTCTGAGCCATTGCAGAATTGAGACCAGTACTGTTATCGAAAAAATTTTTAACGATACTTACCCCTACCAGAGATTTGGATTCTTGCCGCTCTATGCCAATTGCTTGAGCAGTGTAGCGCTCAAACCTCGAAGTCAGATTTTCTTCAACATCGGTAACTGGCATTCCAGGATAAGACGAAATCACTTGCATGGCAGGTAAATTAGCTGAAGGCAATAGATCTTTGGGGAGATTAAAAATAGCGAGGATGCCCATGAGCACTATAACCAAACAGGCAACAATAATGAGATGGGGATTATGAATGGCGGTTGATACTAAACTTCTCCCTAGGTTGCTTCCGGTTTCTTCCATTTAACGCAATTTTATTTTTAAAAAAACATGGTGCAATAATGTGTGGTATTTTGCAAGACTTAATCCCTAATAAATTCAAGCAAAATATATTTTTTACCTATTAAGTAGTAAAAAAATAAGAAAGGATTTATTTAGGAATGACGCCATTTCCACCAACCTAAATAAATTAAAGGAATAAGAAATAATGTAAGTAGGGTGGATGCAAAAGCCCCAAAAATAAGAGATATAGCAAGCCCGCCAAATACCGGATCTGAAAGCATTACCGAGGAACCCAGGATAATCGCCAAAGCGGTTAACAAGATGGGAGTTAATCTCACCACGCCAGATTGAGTCACCGCGGTGTCAATGGACGCGCCTGACCGTAAATTTTCAATAATGAAATCAATAAGTAATAATGAGTTGCGAACAACAATTCCCGCAAGCGCAATGACACCGATCATGGAAGTAGCGGTAAAGGGCTGCTGCATGATCCAATGGCCTGGAAAAACGCCAATAATCGTCAGTGGAATTGCCCCCATAATTATCAAAGGAATAAAAAATGAACGATAAAAACCAGTTAGCAAAATGTAGATTAGGACAATGGCGACTATAAATGCAGAACCCAAATCACGAAACACATCGAGGGTCAAACGCATTTCCCCTAGCCAAAATAATTGATTTTTCGCAACATCTTGAGGTTGCTCTTCCTTAAATCCCAAATTACCCACGCTAAGATGGCTATTATTTGGTAAGTCCAGATGTTTCAACATTTGGGTCACTGTGGTGACGCCATAGGCAGGGCTGGAATGAAGCATTTCTCCTGTGACATAAACTACTTGGTGTTGATCACGGGTAAAAACAGGTTTTTTTTGAATTCCTTTTTTGAGATCAACTACTTTTGCGAGGGGAACAAGTTGATTTTGCTGATTAATTAAAAATAATTTTTTCAAAACTGAACTATTTTCCCTGGATGGTTTGGGAAGGCGAAGAATTATATTTTCAGGTTCAAGAAGACCAGGACGATGGCCATTTCCTACTTGTACTCCTTTGAAATATCCCTGCAGATCATGAGCAAGCATACTCGGAACCAAACCAGCTAATAGGGTCGCATTACGGTTTATGACGATATTGTATTCTTCCAAATTGTCAGTAACAGAATTATCAATATTAATCATTCCATAAACTTTAGGGTACACTCTATTACTGATAAACTGTCCCAAATCCCTAAGATGTTCATAATCAGGCCCATATAAACCCGCTTCCATTTGTGATCGAACAGGAGGTCCTGGAGGACTTTCAAAGAGTTTGATATGTGCTTGAGGATAAGAATGACGAATATTCCATAGAGAATCATAAAATTGTTGTGCAATTTTATGTGATCCAATCCTTCGATCGTGTTTATTGATTAAATTAACACGAATTTGCGCATAATTTGTTCCGTGTTGCATCGCATCCCCACGTACCATCGCTGCAAAATCTTCGGGGGCAGCTTGGCCTAAAAATACCTGATAATTGGTAACAAAATTGTTGTGGGCAAGAACCTTGGAAATCTCTTTTACAATGTTCGAAGTCTGCTGTAAAGATGCCCCTGCTCCAGCATTGATCTCGAGGAGGAAAGTATTCACATTATCATCAGGCAACATCTTCAGCTCAACACCCATAGGACTCAAAGGACCATTCGTGCCCGAAGGCCTAATGAATTGCCATAGTGGCTGAATAATTACCAAAATTAAAAGAAATAAAACAAAAAAATAAAATAAATAACGTTTCCAACGCGATTTTAATAAAGAAGAAAAAAGATAGAGATAGACTTTATGACTCAGACTTAACTGATGTTCCATCCGAGAATTATCTTCAACCTTCGGTAATTGATGTGCCTTGGCTCTCAGCCAGCGATACGCTAAATAGGGAACTGCAGTATAAGCAATTATTAGGGAAACCAACATAGCTAAGGGTGCATTAAAAGGAATAGGTCCCATGAAAGGCCCCATCATCCCCGACACAAATGCCATGGGGATTAAAGCAAGTATCACTGTAAAGGTAGCAATAATCGTTGGTTTTCCTATCTCATTCGCGGCGAATATAATTAATCGTGCAAAATTATGTTGCGTGTGTTCGCGTATATGCCTATGAATATTTTCTATTACGACAATACTGTCATCCACTAATAAACCTAAAGATAGAATTAAAGCAAATAAAGTGATGCGGTTAATGGTTTGACCCGCTATCCACCCTACCCCCAAAACGATGCATAAAATAAGTGGTATGGAAAAAATCACAATAGATGCTTCACGCCAACCTAAAAATAACATTAAGAGAATAACAACTGAGGCAATGGCAATACCTAAATGCTCTACCAAAGTATTTACTGCGTCGTTCGCCTCATCACCATAATTACGTGTTACCGTTGCAGTTACCCCTTCTGGAATAATTTTACTTTGCTCAATCAGCTTTAATCGTTGAAGGACTGCATTTGCTACTTCAACTCCATTACTCCCTTTTTGACGTGCAAATGCTATAGTTACTGAGGGTTTTAATTCACCCGGCTGCTGATCTGCTGATGCTCGACCAAAAGCAAAATAGGAGCGGATGGCGTCATCCTGGGGCGCCAATTCAATATGCGCAATGTCTTTTAATAAAACAGGCTTGCCTTCATTAACTCCGATAATAATTTGTCCCAAATCATCAGGGGTTATCAGATTCCCTTCTATACGTAACGGACTTTCGTGAAGATTGGGTTCCAGTTTTCCTGCATTGAAGCTGACATTACTCACCTCAAGTGCTTGTTTAATTTTTTGTAAGGGAATGAAATAAGAGGCCATTTTATCAGGGTTTAACCATACGCGTAGTGCAGAGGGAGAAGCCCCCATAACCCAACTTTTACCTACCTGTGGGACGTTACGTAAATCTTCCAACACCCTGGTAGCAAGAGTTTGCAGCTGTGTCGTACTGAAATGGGAGGAACTCAAATTTATAGTCAGCAAGGGAACGTCATATAAACTGATTGATTGCACAAAAGGCATCAAAGTGCCTGCAGGCATTTTATCCATGTTACTGTTAATCTGGTTGTATACCTTAACCAGGCTGTTTTCTTCATTTTCATTGACTTTAAAACGTACCGTAACTACAGCACTGTCATTAATTGCCATACCATAGGTATGATCTACCCCGGGAATGGAAGCCATAAGGCCCTCCAAAGGCCTGACAATTTGATGCAACATTTCTTGAGCATCACTTCCTGGCCGGCTCACTGAAATGGCCACAACAGGTACTACAATTTCTGGGTTATAAGTTCTTGGTGTGAACTCTAAGGCGAGTATTCCAAATAATAAGGAACCTATGATAATGAGTAATGTAAGTTTTGAGTTAATAAAAGCTCTAGATAATCTACCCGCACTATTCAACATAGGTCTTTGAGGGATATTCTTATTCAAATTTTTTGCTCCATGCCTCAGTAAAATTCTTTTTATTGTTACTTTTCGAAAGCTGGAATCAGTTTATTCGTCAACATCAACATACGCCCTCGAGCCAAAACCTGGTTGTATTGTGACTGGATGCACTGGTTTTGGGATTGTGTGAGCTTTATTTGACTTTCGAGTAACTGTCCCAGAGGGACAAGCCCTCTTCCAAAACGTTTGGAAAGATGCCCTATCACTTCTTTTGCCTGATTAGCGTTGGCGCGATAGCTTTGGTATTGAATATCTGCCAATTGCTCTGCGCGTTTTGCCTGGATTAATGAAAGTCGTAAACTATTGGCAGTATCTTCCAATTGAAAGGTAGCCTGTTTTACATTTGCAATCGCTTTATTCGTTGCACCAGTATGTTCGCCTGAGCTAAATAATTCCCAATTAACCCCAACGGCAATAAGGTTGGAAGGATATCCTGCGCCTAAAGTGTTACCATTCCAGTCTTGTCGCAATTGAAGATTAACCTGCGGTTTATTGGCCGCTTTAGCCACATCGATATTAGCCTGTCCTGCCTCAATCGTTGATTTAATTGTACGTAATTGTGCATTATGAACTAATACATCCTGCATTAGTTCGGTAAGGGATTTTTTGGTTGCGGGAAAATTCACTGGACTTTTGGGAGTATAAGCAATCCCATGCCCCACCAAACTACGAAATTCATCAAGATGATTTTGGTACTCAGCCTGAGTTGCCACCAAAAATGTTTTTGCTGTTCTTAAATAGCTATCTGCAAGCAATATATCACTTTCAATGACTAGGGATTGTTTAAATAGAGCCTTTGTGAGTTTAAGGTAGGAACTGGCGGCCTCAACATTTTCTTTGGCAACAAAAACCATTTTATTTGCAGCAAGGGTGCCTTCATAAGCTTGCAAAATATCATAGGCCAACTGCATGCGCGCCGCTTCATCCCCTTCCTGGGCAGCTCTAAGTAAGGCATTGGTATTTTTTAATCGGGCAACAGTTTCACCTCCTGAATAAATCGGCACCACCAATTTAAAGGCGGTATTGTAGTTGCTATAGTACCCAGGGGCATCCAGGGCTTGTGGTTTGATATATAAGGAATTGGGGCCTGTAAATTGTGCAAAACCGAAATCGGCAAAGGTTGCATTACCTTGACTTAATTTATATCCAAAAACATTTAAGGGATTATCACTACGTGCAGCATTCATCTCGAAACCCATCTTGGGTAATCCTGCTCCCCTTGTTTCTGTAATTGCAGCTTGGGCTGATTCAATCTGAGCCTTGCTTGCGCCTATACGGGGATTACTACTGAGAGATAGTCGTACTGCTTCAAAATAACTTATTGGCCGAGACACCTCAGCCTTTGTTATTGAAGTAACTAAGATCAGGCTTAAGCCAATGAAAAAATTCCCTTTTACTTGAGTTTTTTCCCAAAACATTACATTAAAACACCTAAATTTTTCTATAAAGACAACCGAATCCCTTTTTTTGCAGTTTTTCGGTAGGTTTATCCTTTTGGTCTTCAAGGAAGTAATTTATTATTTTGCCAAAACCATAGGTATTAGTCATTGCGGTTCCCTAGCAATAATTTGTTGTAATTATTCTATATCATACACTTATTAAAGGTAAAAAATATAAACCTGCTTTATTTATTTGCTCTTGCAAAAAATAAAAGAAATGAAGTAGAAACCCCACTGTTGCTGCCTGCTGGCTTTCATGGGTGAGTGAGTGGGCGCACGCCCCTCGAACAAAGTTTCCTAAAACTCAAAAATGATTGTACCCCAGGTATATCCTGCTCCAAAAGCAGTTAATAAAATAATGTCATTCGGGTTCACTTTTCCTTGATTGTATAAATCATCAAAGGCCATCGGTATGGACGCGGCAGAAGTATTGCCATGTTTATTTAATGTGACATGGAATGATTCAAGAGAAATTCCAAGAGAGTTTGCTATTGCATCAATTATACGAATATTTGCCTGATGAGGAATGATATGATGCACATCTGTAATGGATAAATTAGTTTGCTCCAGTGCGGTATTTATATTTTTAACAAATTGATTCACTGCATTTTTAAAAACTTTCTTTCCATTCATGACAAGATAGGGCTTATTCCATTCTACTGAAGAATAACCCTTGGCAACTCCCCATGGAACTTCAAGATCACCTTTTCCCAAGCCATCTGCGCAAATACTACAGTAGAATATCCCCTTGCGGTCATTCTCTGAACTTCTTTTTAACAAAAAAGCACCAAATCCATCACCGAATAAAATTCGTGTTACCCTATCATTTGGGTCAGTAAGCATAGAAAAAGCATCACATCCCATCACGAGAGCATAGTTGATTTGTGGATGGGCTTGCATCATGTAATAAGCGTTGGCAAGGGCATAAATAAAACCACTGCAAGCCGCTTGCATATCGAAAGAAATACAATGATTAATTCCCAATTTTTGTTGAAGCATTACTGCCGTACTCGGCATTAATTGATAAGGTGTTGTGGTGCCAACGATGATTAAATCAATTAATTGGGGACTAAGATCAGCACGCTCTATAGCCATTGATGCTGCATGGTAACAACAATTTAAGTAATCCTCTTTCTCTTCCAGAAAATGCCGTTTTTTTATCCCGGTCATTTGGGTAATCCATTCGTCACTTGTATCCATTACTTTTTCAAAATCCGCATTGTGTATTACTTTTTTAGGAAGAAAACTACCACTTGCTATTACTTTTATCCTCATACAACGCTCTCTAATATAACAAATAATAAAATTCTGCACCTATGATTCGGTAATCGATTTATTAAATTGTGAGTTTTTGGATAAAACTCTTTCATAATCTAAGGAGCTGAAAGCCAAATGAATTACTATTAAGCATAATACGCCCAAAGCATATGATCAAATTTTAAACAGTTAATAATGTGAAAATTATTTAATGATGGTACATAAAGGATATTTTGCAGATCGGTACATTATCATAAAAGGGCTAATGAATTACTCAACAAATTTACTTAATTTCATTTGAGGCATTTAGTGTCGGACCAAAGATCCGACATCCGCTTGCCAATAATCAGATAATATTTAATTGCATGAATATTGATTCATTTGCTGACTATCATTTCTCTCCTTCCCCGGATTTTCCTCTTGCTGAAAAAAATGATATGAATTTCTTTTATTGCATTGTCTTTCCAAAAAAGAGAGTATGCTCGAAAAAAATTGCTCAGGGACATCAGACT
Organism: Fluoribacter dumoffii NY 23; assembly: GCF_000236165.1. NCBI lineage: Bacteria > Pseudomonadati > Pseudomonadota > Gammaproteobacteria > Legionellales > Legionellaceae > Fluoribacter > Fluoribacter dumoffii. Next base: position 1,214,879 of record NZ_CM001373.1, read on the forward strand.
CCATGGAATGATCTGAATGAGGAAAAATGATAAATTCATTGTCAGGAATCTTGTTTGCCATCAGTTGAGAATGCTGTTTATCAGTAACCCAGTCTTCTTCACCTACAAGTATTAGCGTTTTACATGGTATTTCATGCAGGCGATCTTCATAATTAAATGTTCGTAAAAATCCACCAAATCCCTGATTTAAAGGTTCATAAGCAAAAATATGCTTGGCAGCGGGTCGATTGACAGGTAGGTTATTCCTTACCCTCCATGAATACATGGGACTCATAACAGCAAAGAAGTGGTCCACCTCTTCAGTATTTGCAAAGCTTCCCGTCCATAATTTCTTGCATATTTCTTGTTGTTCCTGGGTCCCTCTTTTTTCGACATTATGACGCGCCGTCTCAATATTTTTAAAGCTCGGGGAACCAGCTGCCAAAATAAGACTGGAAACATGTGTCGGATAAGTAAGTGTATATCCTAATGCACACATTGCCCCGTAAGATTTACCTAATAATACTATTTTATCCAGATTCAGATATTTTCGAATTTCCTCCACATCCTGGATATAATTTTGCATCGTATATTCGGAAGGATCCTGTTTATCACTCAATCCACATCCTCTTGGATCAATGAACACAATATTACCTTTTGCAGAGAGACATTCATAATCTTTATAGTGTGAGTAATTAGCACCGGGACCGCCAGGGAGCATAAAAACATAAGGGAGTTTGTCGAGTTGGTCCTCATTGTCACTAATTATCCTTATGTGCAATCTCGTTGGCTTGGCATGATCACGCTTAGGTACCTCGATATATAAATCCTTAATCCACATGTATTTCCTCCTGATTTAAAGTAATTCCTTGCAGACTAAATCTGCTAATCCTTGAATGAAAGTAAGCGAGTCGGAGATTATTAATTTAAAATCGCCTTGAACATCTCGAGAAAATGATGCAACCACTCTAGCCCGTTTCAGTATTTTTCCAATAAAAATTTACATTATTGTTTCTATAGGGTGAGGATCTAAAGTCGCTAAATTGTATCTTCAAAGAATAAATCACGTAAAAAATGTTATGACCATTCCCAAATCATCAATTTATGTTTTTTTCACTCATCCGTTAAATGGAAAAAGAAGAGCCGTTTTCAAACTGATCATCTTCTAATTTAGAGTCTTGATCTTGTGACTTAATCACTGCCATCATGAGTTCTAGATCATCGCGTGCAAAAGAGATTGCTTGCACCATGGTATCGGTCATAGTTCGGTACGATCGAGTATTGATCGTAATTGTTTCCGCGATTTTTTTACTGTTTCCCTCGGTGTCCTTATCTTCCCAGGATAAATTTAATTTCAATTCGATAGGAATGAGAGAATCCGAGTTTTCTTCATACTTTGGTATTGCGGTTATTTGAATGCAATCTGGTGAATTAGCATTGTCCTCAGTTAGTCTTTTTGCTACATATCTCTCAAAAATCTTCAGCATATTATAATTGGCGGCTGCAGTTGTGGGGATTAAGTTCCTAACTGAATGTTGGCCACCTAAAAAAAGTCCCCATATATGACTCCAATGATACTCGCTACCATGTATTTTGATGATAGTGTCTACCCCATGGGCTGCGAAGAGCTGCTGACATGTGGCACCTGTCATTGATTTTTGATTAATCCGCCGGGAAGCTCTGGTATTACTCTTAATGTCTTTCTTAAATACTTGAAACGTAATAGGCTTCGCGCGCTGTGCTGCTAAAGTAGGAATTTTATCTTTTAGTTCCTGGGCGGTGACTTGTTTCATGACAACCATCCCTTTTTTGCCCTCAGGTGAAATAGGCGTATAGAAAGTTAGCGGTCTATTTAAACTGCCACCTTCTTTAGTATAAAAGGGCCTAACTTTTCTTTTCCCCGGGGTTCTTTTGATCTCCGCAAATTCCTTGGTGGGTGTTCCCGGAGTCAGTGAGGTTACTCTAAGGTTTAGGTCTTTAAAAGAATCTTTCAAGGCAGAGGGTATATTTTCATCGTCAACGATGACTTGACGGGAGGGATCTGAAGCCTCTATTTCCCGCTTTCTTTTTTTGGAGTAAGAATTTTGCGACCTAGGTATTTTTTCTTCTTGTTCAAGCTTCCTTTTACAACTTCGACCAGGATTTTTCTTTTGCAGTTTGGAACTTATAGACTCAAAATTTGTTTCTAAGACTTCACTTAATAGGTAAATTAAATGGGTAGCAGTTAATTTCTTCTTACCCAAAACGTCAAAACGGTTTAAAGCCTCTTGCCACTGTTCTTCTTTCAATGCTTCATTATTCCAATGAAAAAAAGCCAGTTCAGGAATTAATTTTAAACAATTTGCCTTAAACAAAGATAAATTCTTATTTTTTGATTTGTCTTCAACTGTTACATCGTTTTGTTTTGTATCGAATTTTTCTTGAGTCATAATATACTTCGCAGGTCGATATTCACTCAAAGCAAGCAATTATCTATAGAAGAGAACAAATAGGATAAATGATGTGATCCAGCGTTTTAATAATTTGCCTTAAGTTCTTATATTTTAGGCTTTAATTAAATTATAATCAAATAATGCTGTCCATCGAATATAAGAAATAGACTGACATTAGGAAAAAAATCCCTGTGGAATAAATCTTCCTTGCTGACCCCACTACGGATTCAGAGGTAGCTTTCCTATTTTGTCATGAAGCTGAGCCCAATGGATAAATCCCATTTAAGTATCTAAAAAGAAAAAAGTAGTAAAAATCAAAGCCGACAAGAGCTTCTTATGGCAAGCTTTAGCAACTTTCATTAAAATTTCGAATTGGTTTGGACTTTGACCCCAAATAAGAGTGCGGTCCATTGCTGTTATAGAACATTATGATGTAGTCCATTCTTTTCCCCAATAACCTGACTGGAGATACGGTTCTAATACTAGTGAAATTCATTTTTTATAAGGATCAAAAGATGTGGAAAGTGGTGTTGGGTTAAATATTGGCTCTCCTTCCATTTTATCCTCTTCTGTTTTCTTAACCTCCTGAACTGGCTTGGTTGAGCTTATTTCTTTCTCTTGAGATTTATCAGTTTTTAGCAATGGTTCTGGTCTGGATGACAGAGGATTAATGTTCATTTGATGAAACATTTTTCTAGTACTATCAGTAGACTCATTAAAATCTTCTTCTAATTTAGGTAAATTAGAAGGGTTTGCTACAGATTGATGAGTTGGCTCTAAATGTTGGGTGGATGCTTTTGTTTTATAAGCCACTTTACTTAATTCAGATTGTAAGATTCTAGGATTCATTCCATGAAAATTTGTTCCATCCAATTCTTCGGGGTTACGAGCAAAGCCATATGTTGGAAAAAAATAATCGAGGCCCGGTTTTAGTATGCTAGGTAAAACTTGCTCTGCAAGAATATGTCCATTGGGTGATTTGGTCAGATAAACTGAAGCCTCAATACAACGTTTACTTTCAGGATCAATTACTGCCCCCACTCCTGAGCGCCATTCAGCTGTACTATTGCCCATATCACCCGTATGATAGACCCCTATAACTTGACCTTCCTTATTTTTTACCAGGCCCATCCCTAAACCCCAAGCTACAAGGTCCCTGACCTCGTCTTTAATATCTATAGCTGCCACAAGCCTTCCTACTGATTTTGGGTTTGGCAAATAGTCACTTTTCATAGAGTCAGCAGGTGTTACTGGGGTGAACGCATAATTCAATTTATCGTCATTAATCCAAGTGGTTATAAATTTAGCATATTCTTCTGCGGTTGTTTTTAGACTATTGGCTGCTATACCTTCAGGACTATAAGTGCTTTTAGGCATCTTTAAAGGTCCAAATATGTGCTCTTGGGCCAATGTTTCCAGATTGGAACCTGTTAATTCTTTAAGTGTTACTTGCAAACATTCAATACCAGGTCCCGAATACGCATAATGCATACGGGTGTGGCCTCCATTTGGTGTTACAATATTTTTAATTTGCTCCTCACTGAGATGGAATTGAGTATCATCCTTATTTTTAATGGAGTTTATTTTTTCTTCAAATAAATCGAAATCAACAATGTGTACCTTTTCATATTCCCCATCAGGTTTAATATAATACAGTTCCCGAGTATCGTTCTTTTTAATATATATATAGCTGATTTTATATTGTTCAAGACTTTCAGGTAATTCGGACATCAAATAGAAGTCACACCCTTGTGTACCAGGCGGCTCAAATTGGAATTGATACGGGGGATTACCCACTATAGGTAATCCTGTTGTATGGGATAAAACCATTTCAGCAGTTATTCGCTTTGCTAGTTCTTGGTCACTGAATAGTTTAAGAAAAGGGTTATTATCGCCCTTTAATACAACGCCTTCATCCTTAAAGACTTCGTATAAAGGGGTCTTTAAATTAAAATTTGTTTTAAATTTTCCCACCCAATCCTCTTCATCGGATTTTGTTTTATTGGCCTCGATTAATTTTAAGACTAAATATGCGAATACAGGCTTACTCAGAGAAGCACATTGAAAGACTGTATCTTCTTTGACTTCAGGCTGCAAATCGTGATCTGGAATACTACCGACAGGAGTCAGTGCAATCTGACCTTGAGAATCAACAGTAGCAAAAGATGCCCCGGTAATTCCTCCTGCTTGCATTCTTCTCTCAATTTCTTTTTTGTCTTTCATACAATTCTATTAATAAAACGTTATGTTTATAGTATAGCTTTTGGCAGTATCAACTTAAGAGCCCTATCAATAATAAGTTTCTCCACAGATCAAACTGATATTAAGTAAGCCAACGGAATGCTCAATTACCCAACATAAATCTAAGAAAGAGGATGCCACTATTGGATCACATTAAGTTATTGATTTATTCATCAGGAACTTGCTTTGGATTAAATAATAAATTTTTAGGTCTGCCTTCTAAGTACAATTCCTGAGTCTCCAAATCCTTGGCTCCACTTTAAAAAAATTGATAATAATCTTCTATAATTAAAATATCTTATGCTGTAAAGGTAGTTAGTGAAACATTCTCAGTTAATCAATATTGCCCAGCGCCTCGGGTATACTTCAATTTCAAATAAGGGATTATGCAAGGGCTTTACTGCAATGTGGACTCAAGCCGTATGTTGTGGAGATTTGAACACATTTAATCGGAGAATGGGAATTCTCCGAACATATGCCGATATGCCAGATGATCTTTTAAAGCGAATCAATCAAGTACGTGATATGGTAAAACAAGGGATCCCAGTCAATGCCAATCTACAAGCTTTAGTTGAGATTCCAGCGTTATTCGATAATATTACCTTCTATTTAAAACCCTACGTGGCAACAGATGTTCTTGGTGGTAAGCTCCTTGGTCAACATCATGAAATGGAAATAAGTCACTATATACAATCTCAAAAACTAGAAGATCTTGGTGGTCTTGACCTCGCTTTCCGCACTACCGATCAATATACTCGTGCAGAATTAAGCTCCTACCTTAAATCTATCAGTGAGAAACTTAAAGATCGAACTGATGTGGCAATTAATTTCGGTGCTAATTCGCACTCTGTGGCTGTTCGTGTGCTGGGGGATGATGAATTTCAACTGGTTGATACCAATCATTTGGATAAGGTGGAGAGAACATATACTAGCAAAGAACTCGCAAAAGAATTAAATATTTCTTTTATGAATGACTCTTGGCACGATTGGTTCTCTGAACCGAAACCACTTGTGCTTTCTACCTCAATTTTTACTAATCAAAACAACCCTCTGGATCTCGAAGAATTAAGAGCTACTAGCCCCATAACTCATGTAGTCACTGACAGGAGTAATTTCTCCTTATTAAGAACAGCTGCCCAAACTAACGATCTAGCGGCACTAAAGCGCATTGATTTCCAACATTCGAATCTGGATCTGGATCAAGCCCTTGGCGAAGCTTTGTCTACCGCTGCAGCTATAGATAGTGTAGATGCTGCTAATTATTTGCTTACAATCAAAGGAATGAATGTTAATAACCCCCAACACCCAATGTCTGCAATTTTTGGCGCCATATTAAATAAAAATCACGATCTTGCCAGAGCCATTTCCCAACACCCATCATTTGATCCTAATAATTGTTTTGCGTTGGGAAATGTACTTCATTGCCTTGCCAATGTGCGAAATCCTGATGCAGAAACGCTTTCTTTCGCGAAAGAATTTCTTCAAAATCATCCCAATATTGATATCAACAAAAAAAACAGTATGGGTAACACCCCACTTTTTGAGGCGTGTGTTACAGGAAACCTTGAATTAGTAAAACTGCTTTTAGATCATGGCGCAAAAATAGATGAACTTAATTCGGATAATAACAGCGCACTTCATGGAGCCGCATTGAGCGGCAATCCTGTCTTAATCGAATTGTTTTTGGATAAAGGATTAGATTGTAACCAGGCTAATATCGGTAATGAAACTCCTTTACATTGCGCCTGTTTGAGCGGGAATAAAGATGCGGTTGAAAAACTTCTTACCCATTATGCAAATTGTAACATGCGTTCTGAAAAAGGTTTTACTCCCTTAAATTTAGCTTGCCTCAATAATCAGCACGAATTAATCCCATCGTTATTAGGTAGAACAAAATTGACAAGAAAAGAAATTGAACCGGATTCTCCTTTAACTCGCTTAATTCCTCGTTGTGATAAAAATGTTCAAAATGATTTTTTAAGAAAAGCGCTAAATACCTATATTGAAGATCGCAAATCAGGTCCAGAATATTTAAATTTTCTAAATTTAGGAATTCACAGAGATCAAAAAGTTGCTGCAGCAAAAGCACTTCTTAGTTCTTTAGATGGAACGGAGCCGGATCTAAAATCGCATCAAAGAGCATTGAGTAATGGAGTTCTTGGGTCTCTTTACGCACTTTATATGGATCAAAAAATGGCCCCAGCAGCAGTCTCAGCGGATAATTTATCTGAAATTGACTTACAGATACCTCAATCATCTCAAGGAAAAGATATACCCATAAGTATTTCGCTGATTCCTCAAGATGATTCACGAGAACAGCCTAAAGTTCAATCTTCCATAAACGAAACCATGCAACACTCTTTGCCTCCAGAATCAAAGACAAATTAAAAATCTAGATTATTTTGTGGTAGATACATAAAATTGATGTAAAAACCCTGGTTGTTACACCATGCGAACCAGGGTTTGTTCTCTGCTTAAATCTGCCTCATTTGGCCACTTTTGTTGTGGACACGAGTATCGCATCAATTTTTTCCCAATGCTGTTCTGATATATTCATTTTGGCTAACTCACATAGCTCCATGAAGAGATCACATGGTACTGCTTTTTGGATGCTACTTAACACAAATAGGCTCTCATAGGGATTTATTGAAGAAAATATACCTTTCAAAGAAGTTTTGGTTTCCTCTATTGTTTGAGATTTTTTAAATTGCTCCATAATCCTAAGTAGTTCGAACTGGTCATAATTTCTGTGAAGAGCGGCCATCACATCAACTTCTTCAAAATGCAAATGGTGTAAATAGTTACTGGCAAAATGGCAAAACTCCAAATAAAAAACATTGCTTAACTCAAGACCAATTGTTTTATCTGGCGAATCTAGTGATTTATGCAATAGGTTTTCTAAATCAACCAATTTCTGTTCCAGCTCTTCATGTTCGTTATGAAGTAAATTAAATTCTACGAGACCTTTTTTCTGTAAGAGAGGATGGATAAAGGTATCTTCGTGTTTTGAATGATCCCTTAATAAAGAAAGTAAACTTTTGAATTGTTGTAAAAACTTTTGTGTCTCATTTTTATCAAAAAAATCGATTCTCCCAGCCCAACTACACATCAAGAAAATCTCTTTCCTAATTGCCTTATGAATATTGGTATATAAGCTAAATTTTGGAATTGCCTTGTCTATGGAATAATTATTAATGATCCATTCAGCAATTCCTCTTCCAATTTCATCAGGATAATCTTCAGCATGATTATATATCCCTTCACCTAAGTAGTATAAGCTCACTGAAGAAGCAACTTTGCCGAATTCTTTTACTTGCTCTGTCTTAAAAAATGCGGCCGGTGTTGTATAAAAAAATAACTGCGGGATATGGGTTTGCTTTTGCCATGTAAAATTATCATCTACGAGTTCAACCACTTCTTGCGGACTGCCTGCTATGGGTAATTCTTGAGGGGCCTTCCAAACGGCCTTTCGTCTTGCTATTGATTTAAAAGGTTTTATGTAATTTTCTTTTTCTTCAGGTGAAAGTTTTCGTATCGAAGCATTTACAAAAATTTGTTCAAGGAAGATATTTTGATTAACAATAAGATCCCATCCCTCTTCTGAACGAAATTTCTTAAAAGTTTCTTGGGCTTGCGGGTTATCTGGATTAAATTCCTCCCAAGAATCCCAAGCCCCTAACATGGGTTCAAAATAACTCAATCCTCTTATATTTTTTTCATTATTTTTTGCATATGCGACCCCCAGTGTTATTCCCCAACTGTGCCCAACAATTAAAATATCCTTTAAATCCAATATCTCAATAAATTTTGTAAGATAATCCAGATGGTCTCGAACACTAAACTCAATCTGTGGGGAATCGGATTGCCCGTGACCAATAAGGTCCAATGCAATGCATCGTCCATAAGGTATCAAATGAGGAATAATGTTTCGCCAAAGGTAAGAAGAGGAAGGCATCCCGTGGATAAATAGAATCGACTTCCCTTTCCCTTGTTCTGTATAATGTATGCGCGACCCATTTACCTCAACAAAGTATGAGTAAAGATAGTCTGCATTTATTGGCCGATTATCCCATGTTGAAATGTTACCCTTGTCTTTAATCATCTTGGTTACCTCAATAAATTGTTATTTAAATTCAGCGTGATCGCTGCTGTAACCTTTTAATTATGAGGAAACTGTGTGGGATTTTATTGTAAAAATGCGACAGATTGGGGCTAAATTTGCTTGAGAAAATTTTTCGGAGACATTCCCGTCAGTTGCTGAAATTCTTTTATGAAATGAGATTGATCATAATAATCTAATTCTTGTGAAAAAACGGACCAAGATTTTCCTTCTCTCATCTCTTGTAATGCCTTTTGAAAACGGGTAGTCATCATAAATCTTTTAGGACTTATACCTATAAGGGATTGAAAATGGCGTTCAAGACTGCGTCGGCTAATACCATAATTCTGTGCCAATTTCCAAATGGTGTCTTGAGAGGGTTTTGTAATTATATTTTTTGCAATATGTATAATGCCCTGTTGAGAAGAATAATTATGGTTATTCTTTTGAAACAACTCGATGAGAAAGTTTTGAATAAGCTGGATAATGGTGTTTGGGTCCTGAATGGATTGAATTTTTTCCTCAATGCTTTTTAATATTGATTCATTAATAAAATCAGATAAACCTAAAGACTGATCAGTAAAAGCCTGAGCTGATTCTCTAAACAAACCCGCTATTGCCCAAGGATAGAAAAAAATTAATACGGACTTCGTATTCTTACTATTTGCTTGAAACGTTCTATGCTGCGTCAATAACCCAGTTATCCCCCAATTTTTAAGTTTTACACTTTGAGTTTCCTTTGTTATAAGAGAAATACCCCCTTGATATTGAAATCCCATAACTATAAAGGGACCAGGATAAACTTGGTAGGGTTCGCTTTGCTCCTGTTCTTCAATTAATTGTATATTTTTTACATAGGGCATCAGCACCGGATGGATGTATTGGTCAATCATTAAAAATCACTTTACAGGAGTAACTACCCATTTCTGCCAGGAAACATTATATTCAGCTTCATACTTCATCGCTTAAATAGATTGATTATTTAATTTTGAAGAAAAATTCGCTGTTGACTTTGAAAACTATGAGGTAAATTTTTTAGTTGTTTTGCGGGAATCACCGAAATTATCCAATAAAAAATAATAAATTATACGAAATGGAATGATTATTGCAAATAAAATGGTTCATATATTCATTATTGGAAGGTTTAGTTATATCCATCACTCTGATTGAAATACTCCACCAAAAAAAGATAAATGTCTATACTTAAAACAGGGTGTATTTACATAATGCGGCATCCTTGCCTCAATTAATCCTCTTTTGAAAAGGTGCTGTATTCAGGAGTGTAGTATGAGCTTTACTAAGCACCTATTTGGCCTTTTCAAAACAAGACCTCAGGGTATTACTCAATTAGCGTCAACAATAAATCATGATATCCCCTACTACAGGATTCATGGTAGCTGTCCTGAGAATGGTTTACCCATAAGGGGCAATTTTGACAGGGTAACTATTGAATCACTCGTTAAATACATCTCCGTCAACAAACCTCTTATAGCTTATGGCGGCACAGTAGATTTGGAAAACTTGTTTACAGGATTTTTAAAAAACAAGGAGATAGAGGATGGCGTAAGCGGATTAATTGTGGGAATTCCAGAACGAGTCATTGAATTATCAGCATTATATGAGCCTTTAATCGATTATTTTACGGGTTTAAACCCTGAAGAAAACACTAATGCTGTTTCAAATTTTATAAAAGAAAATGAAGCTATTATTGAAAGCCTGCCCGAATATCGAATCCTCGCTTACCTTACTGATTTAAAAAAATTAAGAGAAGGAGAGGCTGTAATAAACCATTTTGCTCATATGAACCCCCAGTTACCGGAAACACTGACCATTCATGAACTTCAGGATACTGATTATTTGCGTGAATTATGGGTAAATACAAGTTCTTTTCAATATTCGATAAAAAATGAATAAAGATTGTATTGTTTGCTACTCAAAGGTAAAAGCCCCCCTTCTGCTATCTACTCAATATGGGGCATTGTCCTTTGCAACTTTTCAACAAATCCAATTTCCTCTCTTTAAAAGCTTATTAAGGCGTATTTAATAATACCTTAAGAATTTGGCTTTATATTTATCAATTCTGTTAGCAAAAAGGCAATTTATTATGAAAGCTAAATTTGAAAACTCTTCACTTGAAGATCGTTTTAATAACTATTGGAACAACAATGTTGTACTATTGGATACAACTATTCGTAATGCCTCACTGGGTCTTAATTTTTTTCAAAGCTCGGCTAATATTGGTGAATTGATTAAAACTTACCAACAACATGTGCTCAATATCCTCTCCAACTTAAGTCGTCAATCTTATATGTTTGAAGACAAAAAATACCTTCAGGACTACATGCAAAACACGATTCAACAAGCACAGGAAGACCTTTCTTTTTATTCCTCTGTATTTCCTGAATATGAAGGACTTATCACTGAGCTTATAGGGACTTACGATAAAAATTTATCTGGGAAAAAAGATAGCTTGGGCTTGAATTAAACAAACAGCTCTCATAACCAGACCCGCGATAATATCTAGATGAGAGCATGTTTAGAATTAATTCCAAGTTGATTTTTGCTATTTTTACCTATAGAACGTGCTGCGCATTAAGTCATCCCTAAGGTCAGAATCCATTAATAAATCTGGAGCGCTTCTACTTCGAGGTAATTCCTCGCGTTTTGGATTTTCTGCAGTGTGTTTGAGTCTATCTGCATTATTCATGTCGAAAAAGTATGGAGAATAGGCTAATGCGTTTTCTGTCCCCTTTTTTACAAAACAGAAAAAAGTTGCTTTTGCTACATCTTTTGCAGAACGAATCTCCTCTTTAACCAAAGTAAGTCCTAAACGGGACATCATCGCATCTATGATATTTTTAGAAAAATAATGGGATTGATACTCAGATTTAAATTTTAAAACAGCTGTAATCGCATCTTTGGGAGTAGGAATCTGATTTTTATCTATTGAATATCTTAGGTTGAGCAGGATATGGGACAGATCAAAAATATCATCATCGAAACAATTTGCGTGTTCGGATAAAAAGAGAATCCCTCCTGGCTCTAAAATTTGACTTGCCTGTTTTAAACTTTCAAATTGTGCCTGCACAGATGGAAAATGATGCAAGGAATGATTATACATGACGACGGAAAACTTTTTTCCATTGACAGCACCTAATAAATCCCTGCCATCATAGGTATAGTGATGATTTATTTGGGACATATAGTCATTCTTTGTTTTTTTATCGCTGCTGTTTTCACCACCCCAGTCAATGCCAGTTTGGATATCGATTGCATTTCCTTCCATCTTAAGTTCTTCACTTACCAAATAAGTCATGGCGCAGTCTCCCGCACCAACATCGAGAAGAGCCTTTCCTTTTAGACTCTCCCTAGGGATTGGTGATAAACCGGCCGTGATTATCCGAGCGATTCTTGCAGCTTTATTCATTTGATATTCTTTATCACTCATTGCAAATCCCTGTTTACTCTGCATGCCAGCGGTTAGATACCACTGATGAATTACCGCGGCGCAAGTCTCATCCGGGGTATTTAAAGGATACTCTTGCAATGTTCTCAATAGGTCAAATACTGCTTTTGGCTCTATATCTGCAAATGCATACAAAAAAGCAGTTCTTACTTCTTTTATTTGAGTCTTGGATTTGAGTAAGGCATTGATTAAATTAGGTTTTAATATCTGATGGGCATGTTGAGGGGGAGTTTGAGAATCTTTCTGTTCATTTTCGTTATTACTCTCCTTCACGTCATTAAAGTAATTCAAGTTGTTTAACATAAAAACCCTCTATAAGAATTGTCACCCAGTGCTCATTATATGATAAGTTTTTTTATTAATAAATCATAGTGTTCAGTGTAGATGCAATTAAATTGAATCAACTTAAGTAGCGACAATACGGTTGCTGAAAAATACCCATCTAGTGTATTCTGGTTTGGTTTTTAGCCAGGACGCTAATTATGAAAGAAAATTATTTTCATTCCTTAAGTTTAATAGAAGTACTATTCGTTATTATTTTTGTATTAGCCTTTATTATTACCCTTTGGAATATACTTCAAAAAGAACATACCATATTAAGGAATTTTCCTCTTATTGGTTATGTACGCTATTTTGCTGAGTTTTTGGGCGTATATTTACGACAATATTTTTATGCACGCGACCGGGAGGAGCTGCCGTTTAATCGCACAGAACGCACCTGGATTTATGAAGCAAGCAAAAATATAGACACCACAATAGGATTTGGTTCTACTCGCGATAGAAGGCCTGTGAATACTATTTATTTTGTTGACTCCCCTTTCCCTGTCATTAAAAGGGATGTGGTCAAAGCACACGCAGTTACAATCGGCCAGCATTGCAGACATCCCTACACAACCAACTCGTTAATAAATATTTCAGCAATGAGCCATGGGTCCATCTCCCCGAATGCAATTCTTGCTTTATCTTATGGAGCAAAGAAAGCAGGTTGTTGGCTAAATACTGGTGAGGGTGGATTATCATCTTATCATTTGGCAGGAGAATGTGATGTGGTTGCTCAAATAGGTACAGCAAAATATGGGTATCAGGATGAATATGGAAATTTATCCGATGAGAAATTAAAAAAAGCAGCGGCACACCCCCAAGTTAAAATGTTTGAAATCAAATTAAGCCAAGGAGCGAAACCTGGGAAAGGAGGATTATTACCTGGAGTTAAAGTAACGAAAGAGATTGCTGAAATTCGGGGAATTAAACCTTATAAGGATTCAGTTAGTCCAAACCGTTTCCCTGAAATTTCGAATTCGTTTGAATTACTTAACCTAATTCACCATATAAGAGAGATAACCGGTAAACCAACAGGATTTAAAATAGTTCTTGGTAATTATGAATGGCTGGATGAATTGTGTCAGGAAATCCTCAAAAGAGGTGTTGAATACGCACCTGATTTTATAACTCTTGATGGGGCGGAAGGAGGAACAGGAGCTGCTCCCTTAACGCTGGCCGATTATATGGGATTACCTCTAACAGAGAGCCTTCCGGTTCTGGTGGATAAACTAATAGAGTATGATTTACGTGAGCGAATCAAAATCATTGCGTCTGGAAAATTAATTACTCCCGGAAGAGTAGCATGGGCACTTTGTGTGGGAGCAGATTTTGTCAATTCAGCGCGTGGGTTTATGTTTGCTCTCGGTTGCGTCCAAGCTCTGAAATGCCACAAAAACACTTGTCCAACCGGAATTACAACTCATAATAAATGGTTAGTTAGGGGATTAAACCCCAAAAATAAAGCCGATCGTGTTTATTACTATGTTAAAAACCTTAGCTATGAAGTAGGTGTTATCTGTCACTCTTGCGGCGTAAAGGAACCTCGGGAATTAAGAAGACATCATGCACGCATTGTCTCAGAACATGGCACCTCTGTATCCTTGGCGGATGTTTACCCCCCAAAGAAAAAAGGCTCAAAAGTTAATATCAATAAAGAAAAAAATTAACCTGAGACTGTAAACATCTCAGGTTAACTCCTGTCAGGAAATACTTTTTTGTGCCTTTTCTGTAGCCATGTAAAGACAAATGATGGTAATTATTGCCATGATAATGAGATAGACAGACACTGGCCAGGTTTTATCATGCGCCCACTCTACCAAACCTGTAGCAATTAATGGAGTTAATCCTCCGGATAATGCCGCGGAGAGGTGATAGGCAATTGCTGTTCCGCTGTAGCGAATTCGCGTTTTAAAGAGTTCTGAATAAAAAGCAGCTTGAGCTCCATGCATCATTGCATGAGGAACGCACATGCCAAACATTACCGCAAAAAATATCAACTGTGGATTTTTTGTTTGCAGTAACCAGAAAAATGGAAATGCAAATATCCCCATCAGCAAAGACCCGGCGATGTAAACCGGCCGTCGTCCAATGAGATCGGAGAGCATGCCAAAATAAGGAATCAGGAGCACTTCAAAGATAGCCCCCGACATGACTGCATAGAGTAAAAGTGTTTTTGATAAATGCAGATTAAATGTTCCATAACTTAATACAAAAACCGTTAAGATATAGAATGAGGAACTTTCAATTAAGCGGGCGCCAACTGCCAAAAGAAAATTTTTTAAATGAGATTGCAGCATTTCCAATGCAGGAATTTTGGGTGGACGTTTATTTTTTGTTGCGTTTAAAACGCTTTACTCTCCATAATATGCAAACGCATATATAGCCCGACGAGAACGACAAAAAAACTAAGTAGAAAAGGAACGCGCCATCCCCAAGTTAAAAACTGCTCATTAGGCATATTGGAGAAAAATAGAAATATCCCGATAGAGAGTACCAGACCAAATGGCGCCCCTGAATTCGGCCAGCTCGAATAAAACCCTCTTTCCTTTTCTCGACTAATCTCGGCAGACAACACTACTGCGCCGGCCCACTCCCCTCCAACAGCAATTCCTTGGATACATCGCAAAATGACAAGCAAGATGGGGGCAAATATCCCTATTGTGTCATAGGTTGGAAGTAATCCAATCAAAAAAGTTGAAAGTCCCATCAGGCAAAGAGTGATTACCAGCATACTCTTTCTACTAATTTTGTCCCCAAAATGACCAAAAATAACTCCTCCTAATGGTCTGGCAAAAAATCCAACTGCATAAGTTGCATATGCAGCCATAATTCCTGCGACAGGGCTAATTTTAGGGAAAAAAAGTGTGTTAAAAAATAAAGCTGATGCAGTTCCAAAAAGATAAAAGTCATACCACTCAATAGTAGTTCCAATAAAACTAGCAAGCGAAACTCTTCGTGAGGCTTTTGATTTGGGATCGCGTCGTATAATTGCCATAATTCCCTATATTACAATAAGATACCTTATTTAATCCTATATTAAATGTAGTAAGAATGCGAGGATTAACTTTCAAAATTTAAGGGCATTTAAATCCTTTTTCGGGTGTGCTTCCAATGCATCCACACTGTCTACTTATGTCGTTACTTGTTATTGGAGTGAGACTCAATTGAGGTTAACCAATAGGACTGTTTTTGATAAATGATATGTCTCAAATATGCACGTAATCCACAGTACTGAAGTAACTCTATTCAGCCCTTGAACGAACATATTCTTAACACCAGAATCATTTGAGAATCAGCTGAAAAGCTGGTATAAAAAATGTTTATATCGGGTTAAATCACGAGTAATAGTGTATGTTCCAGACATCTTCATAGAAATCGGAGTTTTCGATGCAACACAATGTCTCTCATCTGCCAAGAGAACTCAGCCGTATGATTTTCTGGTCCCTTACCCGTTTAGGGAAAGCCATCGACGAAGTCTATGGAAAAGAAACATTTGAACGAATTGAGCAAATTCGTCTTTCCATGCAAGAGACGATTGGAAGCGAGGCGTTGGTGCTTAGAAATGCCCTTCTTCGTCTGCAAACGGAACTCTCCAAGCTAGACAGAAATCAGCTTTATCAAATTGCTCATGGCTTTTCTCTTATGCTGGAACTCATTAACGCCTGTGAAAATGCCTACCGCATTTTTCGTATCAATCAAAGACAGGAGATAGTTTATTCTGACAAACCTCAAGCGATTCATTATGTCTTAACCGCTCATCCCACGGAAGCTCGTACCCCTGAATTTTTAACCCTTTTCAAAGCAATTACTGACTACCTCTGCGAAGTTTTGAAATCTCCCTATCTGATGAATGAAGCTCATCTTGATCTCATGCTAAAAACCTCGCTTCAGATCAATATTTCGTATCAAAAAAAACCAAGTGTAGAAGAAGAGGCTCAATACATCTATCAGTACGCACTCAGTCCACTCAACATCAAACTTTATCATCACTTTTTAACTAAAGGCATTCCCATTCAATTACGCTCCTGGGTGGGAGGTGATAAAGATGGACACTCCGGTGTTAATGAAAAAATTATGGTTAGATGTCTTGAGCTTTCCCGCTCATTTTTTATTGCCTCCATCCAAGATGGTTTGAAGGAAATATTGGAAATTATCAAGCTCTCAACCGCCTTAAATGAAAATAAACCCCTGACCAATCAGATCACGCAACTCATTAAAAGAGGGCACGATCTCAGGAAAATAAAACCCGGGGATCATGAAAAAGTAACTGCATTCACCAAAGAACTTATGGATACACAGAGGAACACCTTAAAGTTTTTAAATTTCAACCCTGAGCAATTCTCAATGATCTCCAGTATTTTTCGGCTCTATCCAGCTCTGGTCATCCCGATAGAGCTCAGAGAAGATTCAGCCGTTGTGAAAACAAGTTTAAAAAGCATAGAGAAAACAACCATCACCAAAATGCTCGAACAAGTCTATTCCATAACCCGTGGGACTAATCCCAAAAATTATGTACGAGGCTTTATCCTCAGCATGGTTGAATCAGCTGAGGATATAAAAAATGGAATTAGCCTGGTCAAAAAAATTTTTAGGAACTACGCCCTGCCTGTTGTGCCCTTATTTGAAAATCAACTTGCACTCACCAGTGCCAATACCATTTTAAGTCAGTCGCTCACAGAGGATGTCAGACAAAAGCATCTTAAATTATGGGATGGATACTATGAGGTTATGCTGGGTTACTCCGACTCGTCTAAAGAAAATGGGGTACTGCCCTCCCGACTCATGATTGCGAAAAGCTTAAAAAGTATTCAGTCCACGCTGGAAAATAAGAACCTTAGGCCTATATTTTTTCATGGTTCAGGCGGCAGTATTGAACGAGGAGGCGGGGATATCAAAGAACAGACTGCTTCATGGTCTAAAGATATGATGACCCATTATAAAGCAACGGTTCAGGGAGAGATGGTTGCAAGACTATTTGGTTCGAGTTCCATCCTCAAAAGTCAGATTGATAAATTTCTTGCCATTTATTCAGAAAAAAACAATGATTCGGACAAGGGTTATCCCGAAGAACTTTTATCATTTGCCCACACAGTCAGTCAGAAATATAAAGCACTTATTAACAGCGAATGGTTTTGGCCTACAATTGAAAGTGCTTCGCCCTATCACTTTTTGACAGAGCTGAAAATTGGTTCGCGTCCAACCAAACGAAAATCAGGACCTGATCAAAGAAAGCTGCGGGCAATTCCCTGGATTCTATGCTGGACTCAAACACGAATTCTTTTCCCGACTTGGTGGGGTATTGGTTCCACTTGGCTTGAATTAGATGCGCTTGGAAAAAATAAGCTTAAAATGATCTATAACGAGAATTCTCTTTTCGCTGCCTTTGTGAAACAGTTAGGAGTCACCCTTTCTAAAGTGTACCTCCCGATTTGGGAGCAGTACTTATGTCAATTAACTGGATCCGATGAATACCTCACACCCTTTCAATCAGAACTCGAGTCAACCATCTTATTCTTCCATCAAATAACAGGTGAAAATGATTTTTGTTTTCACCAACCTTGGCTTGGGGAAAGTATCCAATTAAGATCAACACTCGTTCATCCTTTAAATCTCATTCAGATTGAGGCCATGAAAAGAATAGATTTACCTCTTTTAAGAAAAACAGTTACCGGTATTTCCTGTGGTATGCTGACAACAGGATAAGAGGGATTAATTGCTGCTCCAGGAGGGTAGAAACCATTATTAATATTGTTTTGCCGGGATTACAATAAGATTAATTCGGGCAAAATTTAGCTAATACGATGACCTTCATTGTGCTGTATTTAGCTCCATGCTGAAAATTTTAGACAGAATCGTTTTCTTTTTCTACTATTAATTATATAGGTTTAGGATGGTATTCATGTGAGATTCTATCTAGATCAAATTTATATTATTCTCGCAGCTGTGCGCGATGTTGCAACTGTCCAAGGAAAACACCCCTTAAGTGACATGCAGGCCAGGTCGATTAAAGCACTATATAAATATGTTTTCACCCACCAGGATGAATTGATTTTAGATACGTTGCCTTTCATCAATCCTGAACAATTTTCCAATTATTTTTCTTCAGATGAAATTGCTGAATATGCATTACGTCTTCTTACTGTGACGTCATTAATGGACGGGGAAATCGAGCCTGAAAAAATTAATCTCTTGTTTAAATACGCTCAAGCAGTCAATCTTTATCCTCATTATTTATTGCAATTACAGAAAACGTTAGATAATGACATCCATTGGCTTATTAAGGACATATCCCTTAAAAATCTTGAAAGTTTCGACTTATTTCCTCATTTACAAAGAGAAGAAGATATTGAGCAATGGCTCTTCCCTTATCGCGGCAAACATCATGATCCTGCTTTAGTAGATAGATACGAGAGTTTACAGAAATTACCGAAGGACTCCTTTGGGTATGGTATTTGGAAACAATTTAAAGACAATAATTACTTTTTTCCAGGAGAAGAAGAAGGTGTAAATTATGCCTTTATAATGCCTCATGATTCACTGCATGTTTTAAGCGGGTACAATACCACCCCTTTCGGCGAATTATTAGTTTCTACTTTTACAGCAACTATGCTTGAAAAAAAAGCAATGGAAGGGCATATTATCCCCGTGTTTTATTCTTTCTATCTGGGCATTAAAATCAATAATCTTGCAGGAGCATCACGATGCAAAATGAATCCAGAAGCATTTTGGGAGGCTTGGTATCGTGGTTCGCAAATGCAAGTTAATCTGTTTACCCCTAACTGGTCTTTGTGGGAAGTTGCTGAACTGCCATTAACGGTACTTCGTCAAAAGTATTGTGTGCTGCCTAAAACTGTCGCCTGATTGGCTTGTTCTATAAGTTCTATTCCCCATCAACTTCCTATCTCCGGGAACATGGTTTTTGCTGCTTGGAGGTCAATTTCCAGAAAATTATTTATTCTAATAATTGCAGGGGTTGCGGGTGTTGAAAACTGAATATCAATATTGCTTTCTGCCTGTGTTGCCGGATTGATTTCCGATGTCCTGGTTACGGTGGTCTCTTCGTTTAGCTCAAGAGGTATCTTCTCGGCATTTGTTTTTTCCGAAGTTAAAAAGAATATCATGTATTGTAAGGTTGCCTTAATCGATAATTCTTCATAGATTCTTAGATACAAGTACAAACCTTGTAAATATCCATCAACGTGATGACCAATTTGGGCATGGGAAAAAATACAGGGCTCTGACAGACTAATTATAAAATGCATGATTATTTTTTTGATTGTTTTTCCCGCCGCATTTACTGTAGTGGCTACCGTTTCGGTAAACAGTTTTTGATAAATATAAAAAGTTTTGTCTTGATCTGGGTCATAATATACACCCTTCCAAAATTCGCCATCTTCAAAATCTGCATCTTTAATTAAGTTATTATCATACAAAAGTTCAACCAGGTATTTTAAATGTTCGAATTTTGCAGGTTTGCAGTATTGAATTGTTACAATTTTATCATTCTCAGCCACAATGTTTCTGCCATTTATTTTAAAAGCCAACAAAGCTGTTTTATTTAATAATTTCTCTTCAGGAATTTTAATTTCAAAAAATCCATTTTCCTCGACATCAGAAAATTCCAGGGGAATAAATTGCACAGATTTGTTAATGGTCACATCTTTGATATTTATTTTTTCTATATGGAGATAAACGCCTTGCGTAGTGTTAGTTAAACCAAAATTGGATTTGACCCTGGGTATTTTGTCAATTGATCTTTGGGGGTTGTTAGGATCCCGAACTTGTTCCCAAATATCAAATGGAGCATTAACAAATTCAATACCAATTGCTCTGCCATTAGTAATTTCTCCATGCGGCACATTGGCGGCAATATCAACCATTTGAAAAATAGTCCCTTTATTATCTTTCATATTGCCAATTAAAAAATGGGCAGGCACATTAAACGCTGCCGAAACATCCATTTGCATGCCTGCTGTTTCATGCAACAAAATCTGTGTAGGCCTGCCCAAGCCTCGTGAGGATATATTCTGTAAATGGGAGTTTTTCCAATTCTTAAAAGTAATTTCTGCGTCAGTAATTACATACTCTTCAGTAAAAGCAACAAGGGTATTTTCATTAACCGGTTTATACTCTGCATATTTTCGTTGAGTGACCTTATTAGTAGAATTACTCCAAACCAGTGCAGATTCGCTTTCTACTGAAATCACATAATTGCTATCTGCTTTTAATGGGCGATCGTTATCAATAGGGAAGTCCGTGATATTAGGCTGATTTCTATGAATTTCGATATAATGTCGACCAAGGGTACCATGCACCTCAAATACCTCTGGATTTTTGGTCATATCGTAATTTTTCTTGTTAAAGAAAAAAACAACATAGTGGCGGTCAATCGCTGAAGTATTTTCATAGGAATCCACTCTAAAAAACCCTGTTTTTGAAATTAAATTAATTACCCCATCTGTAATAAAATGTTTCCCGGAAGAAAAAAACTCATTTTCAGCATTATCAAAAGCATTGCTGACATCCGCTCCATAATTATCCATTTGTCGAACAGCAGGTGCTACTGGGCCGACCATAATTGGATTCCTTTTATGCCGGTGGTTCCTGTCTTCCAGTGAGCGGATTATAAGTAACTTCGACAGGGACTACCTGATCAGTGGGCAAAATTTCAACCCATTGATCGAAAACCTGAAAATTTCTATCTGGGTTATTCGGATCAGGGTTGCTTGGATCATAACGAAAACTTCCTTGCAAAGGATAAAAACCATACTCGTATACTTTATCTATGGGAGTTGCTGAAACTTTATCATCGTCATGGATTTCTGCCCCTTTTGGATAATGATCTGTTTTATTGGATTCTTCATGTTTTTGTGCAACCTGGGTACACAAAAAACGAATGGCATCATTAATGGTAACCTGGGGATGAGAGCCTACCTCATCGCCTGGATCTAGGGCTAATAATTTGGCTTTAATTTCATCCAATTCTGCTTGTGGAGCTGCATACGCAGCATCCAATCCATCAGCCCCCTCCACATTGACATTCTTTAACCAATTGATTGCTGCACGTTCTTTTCCAGGACGAATGGGGATAACGGCCTTAACCCACGGAGCATTGAGAAACGCATTGCGCAAATTATCGCCATCCAATTGCAATAGCCACCCGAGGGAGCTACCCATTGGCGCAGGATGCGACTTGTCTGTAATTAAATAATTATCTTCTCTTGCCACATTATCTGACCAATTCACTGAATCTGCCGTCAAACTTTGAAAATCTCCTACTCCTAAATATTGGCTGAATTTTTTACGCGGCTTCCACCATTCGGGAGCGACAAAATAGAGCATTTTATTTACATCAAAAATGGAATTGATTAATTCGGATAATACATGCAAAGTTTTAGGTTCTGTTTTTACTTGATAATGAATATCCGTCATCAATGATTTAATCAAACGACGATAGACAATGATGCGCTCTTCCTCACGTAAATCCTCATACTTACGTTTAGTTATATTACTGGCCATTTCAATGCGTTCTTTAGCAGCAGTTAAAAATGCTTGTCTCGTCTTCTCGGCATTGGCCGTATCAATTTCAGTGGCTGCAGCTTTCTTGGCAGCGTTACTTGCAGCTATTTCTGCAAGTTTTGCTGCAGAAGCAGTGTAAAGAAGAGTACATCCAACAACAAAATCGATTCGCTCATCCCATTCCAATCCATCTGGACCCGTAACGACTCCAATTTCAATTTGTGAATAGTCAGGAGTAAATTTACCATTAAAAGCCCAAACCTGATTTTCAGAGTCTTCACCACTATGGGAAATGTATTTAATATTAATAAAGCGATTGGGATAATTAGATTTTTGCAGCTCGAAACCATCCGGCGGAGCTGGAACCTGAAAGGTAGTCAGGGGAACAAATCCTAACTCTGGAAAATCCTGATTGTGCTTTCTGTTATCACCAAAATTCCAGACCGCCTGCACAGTAAAATTAGTGGATACATCCGGTGGGGGGACCGTTTCTGTTATCACGGGTTTGGGAATTAAATCCGCAGGCTTGGCTATATGCACTAAAGTGGCTAAACCTAAATCTTCTCCAGGTTCATCTACAAAAGTTTCCCAGCATAAAAAACTGCCAATATCCTGAACCTGAACCCCTACCTGCCGCATTTTTCTTCGTAATTCATAATTAATCAAATCAGGGGTGCTATTGGATAGCACATAACGCTTGCTTGAAGTATTGGTTTCTTCTGTAATAGTTTTAAAGGTTGATTTGAAATTTTCCCGAATTTCTGAAGAAAGTTTTTGCGTTTGTTCACGCATTTTTTTATGTGTGGTTTCTCTTGCCGTCTGTTGCGTCCTATCCATATTTAGACTACCCGAAGCTGAAGCGCTGCCTGTTCCCCAGGATTGATTTACTGTAGTTGTAAAACCCAGTTTTAAATCATTTTTATTATCTTGCTTTACTGCTTCACTGATTTCATCTTGTTCTGTAGTGCTTTTTTCCATCTTAGTAATTGATTCGTATTCGGTTTGATAGGTTTTTTCGGTAATCGTTTTTCGTGTACTGATTTCAATAAGTTCTACTGTGGAGCCTGGAGCTAACCAAACATGGCCGGTTGGTGAGCCCAGAAATGTATCAAATTCAAAAAAATACTGTCGAAAAAGATGTACAATTCCTAAAGGTGATAAAGAAACATTATTGATATCTTTTTTTGGATCAAAGGTAAGATATGGATCTTTAAAGTTCTCAGAAAAATTCTTCACAATACTCCAAAATGATTCTTTACTGTTATAGTTTACATTGGAATAGAAAATTTTATTCAAAGGAGCAACAGATTGGCTGTTGACCAATTCAATGATGATCCGCGCAATGATCGATTCCGTTTTTAATTGGGAAACGAGTTGTTGATAAAGCTCTTCCTTACGCTGCATAACACGCAGGAATAAACCTTCATTTGTCTCAGCTGGATTGGGTCTTAACGTTGTAAGCCGCCCACATTTTTCACGGAACTCTTCTTTATAATAGCGAAACACATATTCATTAAGAATTTTTTTTAAATCGTTGTTCGCTATAAATTCGCGCCATTCATCGACATTCTTAACCGTGTTTTTTTGTAATCTTTTACGGAGTTCTTGCAGCAAAATTGAACGTTGATTGAGCAACTTACCAGAAGGTAAGAACTCACCCAGATTAAAATGAGGATTACCCAGCTCGCAACCTCGTAAATCGATGTCGGTTATGGATGTGTCGCTATTAAAGTGTTTAATAAGTTGATCAAGTAAAAATTCATTTTGTACTTGCGCGGATTTTTCTATACGTTGCAATATTCTTTTTGATTTCCAGCCAATTAAGGGTTGATAAACACCGAACATTTCGCTGGAATAAGGAAGAATACTCTTGAATTGATCGTAATCAGTTATTTTTTTCATGCTGATAATCCTCCATGATTCATCGCATTACTTGAAAATTAACGCCTCCTTCTGTCTGAGTTATTCATCAATGAATACCAAGCAAAATGAGAAAATTACCAGGGGCATCTATTCTATTAAAGTTAGCTCATATTGTACAATATTTCCATAGCGAGACAGCATCTCCGGTGTATCGCCCCTCGTGTCGTAAGGGAGCAGAAATAACCCAAGTCTTGAGCTGTCGATTTTTTTCTACCAAAATCTACAGCAAATAACTATGACCTGCTGGATCCATTAAACGTTGGGAGCCCCTTCTCTATAACAGCAATTTGCTCTATAGGGATACACGGTATAATTTCGCTATACTGAATCCGTTAAAAAGCTTAAAATTTGTTTCACTATTGTACTACTGCCCTACCCACCTTTGGATTTTCACCATGAGCAATTTTTTAGACCTATCCCTTCTTAAAAAAAACCGAGACTTCAGATTACTCTATTTTGGGCAATTTATTTCCTTTATTGGCACTATGATCAGCAGTGTCGCATTACCCTATCAAATTTATCAAATGACGCAGTCAACGTACATGGTTGGCTTATTGAGTTTAGTTCAATTGTTACCTCTATTAGTTACGGCATTAATTGGCGGGGTTTTCGCTGACCGATATAATCGCCGGGGATTACTGATCATCAGTGAACTACTCCTTGCTGGGGGCTGTTGTCTTCTTGCACTGAACTCATATCATAGCGCTCCCTCTCTCACCCTCATTTTTATTATTTCAGCTGCCATGTCTGGAATAACCGGATTACACCGCCCTGCTTTTGACAGCGTTACACAGCAAATTGTGAATCCTCATGACTATAAAAGTGTGGGGGCGCTTGCCACATTTAAATTCAGCTTTTGCATGATCATTGCCCCTGCCATTTCTGGTCTTATCATTGCTCAATACGGCATTGTTATCACTTATTTACTTGATTTACTAACCTTTGCTATGTCCTTGGTCACTTTAATTAAACTTCACAACATTCCAAAGCCCGAAGTAAAAGAACACCCTTCCATTTTGTCTTCATTAAAACAGGGAGTTTCCTTTGCATACAATCGACAAGAGTTAATGGGAAGTTATATGGTTGATTTTATTGCAATGGTATTTGCATGGCCTAACTCGTTACTTCCTGCTGTGGCCCAATCTTTTGGTGGCGCAAAAACATTAGGATTACTTTATTCCGCACCCGCAGTGGGAGCGCTATTTATTTCGTTTTTCAGCGGCTGGACAGCAAAGATCAACCATGATGGCAAGGCAATTGCCATTGCTGCGGCTTTATGGGGAGCAACAATCATTGGATTTGGTTTATCAAGCTCGCTTTGGCTAGTCCTGTTTTTCTTAGCACTTGCTGGCGCTTTTGATGCCATTAGCGGAATATTTCGAACTACCTTATGGAACAATACTATTCCAACTGAATATCGAGGCAGATTAGCGGGTATTGAAATGATCAGTTATCTAAGCGGACCCAAATTAGGTGATACACGTGCAGGATTTATTGCATCCACTTTTAGCATTTCCGCTTCTTTAATTTCCGGCGGGATTTTATGCATTGTTGGAGTAACAGTCAGTTGTCTCATCTTTCCAAAGTTTTGGCATTACCGATCACATCTGAAAAATCCGGAACCGGAGTAATATCTGGTAATTTGACATTCTTGCCTGCACTCGGAATTACTCTGCACTAATCCAGTTCACAGCATCCCCACCCTTTCGAATGACCAAACCTATGCTCCCTTCATATAGTGCGGCATGGGTGGGTCAAATCAAATTTTGGATTGTATTCTTTTGTTTTCACATCAAAGAATGACAACAGGGTTGAAAATAGATAATCATGGGATATGGGAGAGGATTGTTTGTCACGCAAACAGGTTTCCTTAAGCGTCAATTGTTTGGATAATCCCTGTGATAACCATACGATCATGGGAACTTTCGTCTGCTCATCGGGGGCCATAAAATAGGGGAGCCCATGCAGGAATAAATTACGTTCTCCGAGTGACTCGCCATGGTCTGATACATAAATTAAACCTGTATCGTGGGATTTAATGTTCTCCAATACATCAATGGCATGAGCCAATATCGAATCAGTATATAAAATGGCATTGTCATAAGTATTCACAAGGGCTTTTTGAGAACAAGTGGACAGATCAGAGGTATCACACGTGGGTGTCCAATATTTAAATTGTTTTGGGTAACGCTCAAAATAAGCCGGTCCATGATTACCAAGCATATGTAAAACAATGAGCTGGTCCTCTTTTTTACTGATAATTTGGTCCTGGAGTTGATGCAAAAGAACTTCATCAAAACAGCGGCCATTTTTACATAAGGCCTCTACGTTTAGTTTTTCAAAGGGTAACCCTTCGCACACCCCTTTACAACCTGATTGATTATCACGCCATGTTACCGCAATTTTGGCACGATCCAATAAATGGAGCAGCGATTCGCTTTGGTTAATCTTTTTATTATTATAATTATGAATTCCATAGGGGGAAAACATACAGGGTAATGAAACCGCCGTTGTAGTACCGCAACTCGTAACTTGACTGAAATTAATTACCTTGTGTTTGGCAAGCTCAGGAGTTGTTTGTCGATGATAGCCATTTAGCCCCCAATTAAAGGCACGGACTGTTTCACCCACAACCAAAATAATTACACGAGGTTTACTGTGTTGTGGCCTGGGAAGCTGATGCGCATCGGTGCCAATTTTGATTTTTGTTTTATCTACCTTGGCCTGCTGTGCTCTCCAGTATGCTTTCGTAGAAGAGGAAATCATATTTAAGGGTGTGATTAGATAGATAATTTGTTTTTTTTCCCGAAGTGTGGGCCCTAATTCATGAAATACTGCCCATGTTCCTCCAAATAACATGCATAATGACAATAAGATTGTACCCAATCGTCCTGCCCAGTATGAAGCAAGCCCTCTTTTATTGATTTTAATAAACCAAATGAAAAAAGACGGAAGTACACCTAAAAATAAAAAATAAGGAAGAATTCGCCACTGTAGGAACTCGACGCTTTCATGATAATCAGTACTCACCACATTGATAATCATGGTGGGGTCAATGTACACATGAAAGGAACTCATAAAGTAGACAGCAAGAGAAGTAATCAGTAACAAACTGATAGTTAACCACTTAAAAGTCCAACGATTAACTACTAAAAGAAGTAAAAACCAATGCAAACCGGTTATTGCAGTAGCTGTGCAAAAAATAATAAACCAGGTATGGGGGCTCGTTAACTCTTTACCCTGAAGTAATTCATTCCAGAAAGAATAATTACAGGCGAGGGTAAAATAAAGACTGCATACAAAGGTGATCAGTTCACTAGAACAATAACTTATACGGTTGATTTTAAATTTAATAGCTTTCTCCTGCAAAAAACGGGCATAGTTTACAAATTTTTTTTCGAAATGGGTAGGGATAAGCTGCTTAGATTTTAAATGCTCGCCACAGCGAGCACTTGGAGATTTAAATTTTGCTCAACTTCCGAAGAAAAAATGGAAGAAATGGGGAGAGAATCAGGTCTTCTTTTCTGGAAATCCGTTCATCATTAATTCTTCGGATCTTAATTAAGTAGGATAATTTAACCAAACAGGCATCACTTTATTCAAGTACACCATAAACTTCCATAAGCCAACCTGAGATTCGGAGTTACCATAAATATCTGTTTTAGTTTCTGGATAAGCAATACCTAAGCCAAATAATCCTGGACCTATGATACCCACATGGGGGTTATGGCGCGCATTTTCATAGTCCCCTATGACAATACTCTTACGTTGTTCAAATCCCACTGCATAAATTACATGGTCGCACTCGGGTAAAAAACGGGCAATATTCGCCTCGCTCACATTACAACGAAACAGGTTTGGAGGTAAGACACCATCGATATGTTCGCGAGCCCAGGCCGCACTCTGTCCTTTTAGACCTGTATTATCAAAAAGTATCCAATCGTCCATTTCAACTGCATAACAACAAGGTGAACGATAAAAATTAATAATTTTTTTAACATTCAAGTCTACAAGATGTTTTAAAATTATAATGGCAGAATGGGAAGAGCCGAATACACCATAAGTCTCATCTCGCTTAATAACAGATGCCAGTTTCTCCTTATCAATTGCTGTATCAAAAGGAATGACATTGACACCAGGATAATTGAGTGTCGATGGTAAAGCCCCTGTAGCCAAGATTACATTTTTTGCCAAATAAGTTTTTGAGTCAGAACTCAAAGTCCATTGCCTTTTGGATAAAAACATATTACGAATAGTGGTTTTTACCGAGTGGATTTTTTGTAAGAGACAGTCAGTAATCCACTGTAAAGGTTCAACCATGTAGCTTAAGGTGCAGGTTTCATTAACAGGTAAATGATTTAACGGGAAATCAACAGGCGCCTCCTGATAATGAAAAGAACGCACATCCAATAAAAAATCTTTAAAGAATTTTACCTTTGTATTACTTGAGACATTCGACCAGTAATGTCCAAAATCTCCAACTTTGAAAGAAGGATCAAACCATAAAATATCTTCAGCCAAAATACCGTGATCCAATAATTTACCGACTGCCGCGATTCCAGCAGGCCCCGCTCCGATGACGGCCCATTGATGTAATTTTCTATTCATAATCTTATTTTTCATTCCCAAGTATTAACCGAAAAGCACATGACAGAACTGCAATCTTTATTGTTGTCCCAGAGAACATCATAATACATCAGCTACCCCAATATACATATCGGTATTATCATTCAGGTTATCATCATATAATATACTTTCTGGTTTCACATTATTCCTATATCCAGTATTGGGGTTATATCCGGTATGTGCAGAAAGCACTCCGTAATTGCCTCCCTCTCCAGGCCCCTTAAAAACAAAAAGAGACAAAAATATCAAACATAAAATAAAAATAATACCTGTGGCGTTTACTTTCATTCTATTTCCTTAACGATGAACGGCCGAGTTCAATAAAGTATAGTACCCAGAGGGAATTTATAAAATTAAGTGGCTAGTGCCGTTTCATCTCCCCCTACGAACCGTGTCGGGTCCTCCCAAGTACATAGTCAAATTAGAAATTGAAGTATTTTATTCATTGACTAATCAGAACGGCTCTTATAGCAAGAAAAAATGAGTTTACAACGTTTTGATTCATGTTCAATGGCTGTTGAGGAATTTGGATGTATCCGCAACTCCGGGAAAGCTTCATATGAATAAGCAGAAATTTTCAGGGGGTTTCCAATCATAATAGAAGTATCAACCGGCTAAAATATATATCTATTTAATTGAATATAAATTGGGATTTGCAAAGCTAGAAAAATAATTCATGAATAGTATTGTCTACTATATACTCTTGGCAATTATTCTGATTTATCGATCAATGTTGATAAAATTATTGTTACATTATTCGTTAAGCATTGGGCTGGCAATCTGTTTTACTGGAAAAGCAACTTCTACAAACGATGCAAGTACCGTCCATGGTGCTTATTTATTCGGAGAGCTCGCCACTCATGAAACACTAACCAAGAACCACTTTTACATACAACTCAACCAAGAGGCATCTTCTTCAACTTCAGGAGCGAATCGTAAATCCTCGGGATAATAATTGCTTAAGTAGGTTACGCCGTCTTCAATTTCTCTAAGTTGCTTATCACCTAAAAAGCGAGCATCCACATAAATACTATAAGCTGCAATTGTCGCTATCAGTGCCGACAAAATGGTCATTCCTACTGCTAAAAGAGCCATACCCAATGGACCTGTAAATACAGCTGCCCCAAATAAAGCAACGCCTAAAACTCCCGTTGTAGCAACAATTGAATTCGTGAAGATGTTACAACCCGAGAAAAACTTATCGACTTTTTTAGATTCCCCTACCTCGTCTTTTAAAAGTAAAAATCGATTGTTTAATTCATTTCTGTATAAGGCAGGGTTAAAGCTCTTTTCGGAAATCGCTTTTTCCATTACAAATGAAAGATATTGATAAAATGAATCAATTTGACTTGGTTGCATAAGCCCTTTTAATTCACTTAGGCTTGAGGTGATTTTTGAAGCATGACTCTTTAATCTCAATAAAGCTTTAAACTTATCTCTATCCCACCCCAACGTGTCACTCGATGAAAGCTTTTTACTAATGTTTTTTTCATAAGGAGCAGTAAAAAAACTTGGAAAATATAATTTGGTAAACATAGTTGCTCGACATGCTGATTATTTTGTCAGGATTATAAATTTTTGATATTTTTTTGCAAGTAGTCGGTCTAAGGATTCGGAACTTGCGCTGTGACTTAAAAAACCTTCGGATATTAGATAAAATGAACAAATATTTTAACTCAAGCAAATTTATTCAGTAGGCTAAACAACAGAGCTTCTTTCAGCCAGGCAAACTAGACAAAAATTCACACTGCTTTGGCTTTGAGATAACAAGTGCTGAAGGATACACCTGTTAGATCGCACCAGAATTTATCACCTGCTGTAGACCATATTTATTAAGCAAGCATGGCGACGATGAAAACTCATCCAATGATTTGATTAATGCATGCAAACTCCAATTACTCTCAATTGGGTGCTGGGCATTACATCCCAGCCAATTGGGTCAGCTCCATACCTCATTATTAAGAGTATCGAATTGAGGTGAACGAGCTCATACCAAATACACTACGTGCCAATTCCTCATCGGTCATACTTAAATCTTCGCTTGGATTATCAACTTTTGCTTCAGATAGTTCCAGTGACCGGGTAGATGTGGTGTTGCTTATATCTTGATCAACTTTGGCGACTTGTGATTCAAATAATGCGAGCATTTTTCTGGAATTCACATCATATGGGTTATTATCGTTTTTAACTTCATAATCAAATGCTTTATGATTGGGATTAAGTTCAATAATTTTTTTGACTATAGCTATGGAATAATGCTCAGGATCAGCCCCATGCTTAATTAGTGAACCAATTAGTCTGGAGTCACCACCACGCAATAATAAATAAGCTACAGGATTAAGCGCGCAATAAATCGGTATACCAGAATAGGTTTTCACATAACAGGTACTATTGAAATCAAGACGATACTTTTTTAGTAGTGTTAGGATACCTAGTGTATTTGGGTGTGCATAACTTTGGTGTAGGGCTGCAAATATAGGTGACCAACCTTTCAATGACGTAATGAATAATCCTAAGCCCCTTGAGCGATTCAACGTTTGCTTTATTGTATCCGTATTTCCTGAAAGCAGTAATTTTTGAAGCCTGCCATAATCTCTGGAACAACGTATATGGTCTTTTATGAGTTTTGCTGCTGCATTAAACTGTTGAGATTGTGCAAAACAAAGAGGTGTTCTATTTTGAAAGCAAGTATTTTGAGTAGTAGCCCCATTCTTAAGAAGACATTCAAGGACAGACACCGCTTCCCTAGAGTTACGGTTAGAATTTGACAGTTGATTATTTATTGCGCGATGCAATGGTAGTTTTTTCATATTATGATCCGGTTTATCCGGATTTGCACCCATATCAATCAGTCTTTGGATTAGGCCTATATCTTTGCCATACTCGCAAGCCAAACCAAGAATGGTATACCCATTGTGATCAAAAGCGTTAGCAGCCATATGGACTAATTTAGGAGAAAATTTTTCTGGCTGAAATGACATAAGCAGCTCTGGCCAATTGGCTTTATCCTTGTGAGGGAAAAAATACATAATTTCAGTTAATTGTTCGAGCTGTTCCTTTGAAAGCTGCTCGTGAGTGTCGATGTAATTTTTTGAATTATTGAAATAATAACGCTTCATGGTAAGTCCCTGTGCTCGTTTTTATAAGTTTGCGGTCATTATATACATTTGAGTTAAAAAAATAAGTGGCTTTAGTTTTTTTCAAAACCTGAGTTTAAGGAAGGTCTTATCAACTCAGAAGGAGACCTGCTGCGGACTCTAATTAAGGGAGCTATCATTTTGCAAGCTCACTCGATTGCAGCCTAATCAACCACTACAAAAAAATTAATACGAGTGATGGTTTGTGTAGATAGTATGTAGTTCGATTTTGGATTGTTTTCCATCTAAAGAGCTTCTTCAAGCATTGTCACAATTGCGATCTTCATTCTTCCTTTCCAGCCAGCTTATTGATGGAATAAGCGTGGGGACAGATCATAGGCATTCGCTCACTCATCATCTTAGCTCCCCCATAGTTACTGATTTGATATGAGTACTCTTTTCTATCTATAAAAAAGAGTACTCATATCATTCACATCTTGACCAACGCTTGTGGTTACAAATCAAAGCGATCGGCGTTCATTACCTTCACCCAGGCAGCAACAAAATCCCGCAGAAATTTTTCTTTGTTATCATCCTGAGCATATACTTCAGCGTAGGCGCGAAGAATCGAATTAGAGCCGAAAACAAGATCTAGCCGGGTAGCAGTCCACTTAAGATTACCCGTTTTACGGTCCCGAATTTCGTACAAATTAGTACCTATTGGATACCATATATTTGCCATATCAGTAAGATTTACAAAAAAGTCATTGGTTAGCGCGCCTTCGTGATTGGTAAAAACACCATGTTTGGTACCGCCGTAATTTGTACCTAACATGCGCATGCCTCCAACGAGAACTGTCATCTCTGGAGCTGTGAGTCCCATCAGTTGCGTGCGTTCGAGCATGAGTTCTTCTGCACTGACAGCGTAGTCATTCTTAAGCCAGTTCCGATAACCATCATAAAGCGGTTCTAGCACAGCAAATGAGGCCGCATCAGTCATCTCATCCGTTGCATCACCTCGTCCGGGAGCAAAGGGAACCGTAATATCAAAACCAGCTGCTTTAGCCGCTTTTTCGATACCAACATTACCTGCAAGTACAATCACATCAGCCACACTAACAACGGATTCTGTGGCAATCTCTTCGAGTACTTTCAGTACTTTTCCAAGTCGTTGCGGCTCATTACCTTCCCAGTCTTTTTGTGGCGTCAATCGGATCCGAGCTCCATTTGCTCCTCCGCGCATATCGGAACCGCGGAAGGTACGGGCACTATCCCAGGCAGTTGTAACCATTTCACTGATACTGAGTGAACTATTCTCTATCTTCTTTTTGATAGCATCTACATCATAATCTTTTTTACCAGCAGGCACGGGATCTTGCCAAAGCAAATCTTCTTTTGGAACATCAGGACCAATGTAGCGTGACTTTGGTCCCATATCACGATGGGTGAGTTTGAACCAGGCTCGAGCAAACACTTCTGAAAAATACTCAGGATCTTTGTAAAAGCGCTCAGCAATCTTGCGATATATGGGATCCATTTTAATAGCCATATCGGCATCGGTCATGATTGGATTGTACCGAATGGATGGGTCCTCAACATCGACCGGTTTATCTTCTTCCTTGATATTAATCGGCTCCCATTGATGAGCGCCTGCGGGACTCTTCTTCTGTTCCCATTCATAATTAAGAAGCAAATGAAAATATCCATTGTCCCACTTCGTTGGGTGGGATGTCCATGCGCCTTCAATACCGCTTGATACGGTATTACGACCAATGCCTCTGGTGGTTTTGTTAATCCAACCAAGCCCCTGATCCTCAATAGGTGCTGCCTCAGGAGCAGGTCCCAAAAGCTTTACATCACCATTACCATGACATTTGCCAACGGTATGACCTCCAGCTGTAAGGGCGACAGTTTCTTCATCATTCATTGCCATCCGTCTGAAGGTCACACGTACGTCCTGAGCTGTTCGAAGAGGGTCAGGATGTCCCTCCACCCCCTCCGGATTGACATAAATTAATCCCATTTGTACGGCTGCTAGCGGATTTTCCAGAGATTCGCGGTTTGTGTCACTGTAACGCGAAGCGCCTAACCACTCTTTTTCAGAACCCCAGTAAACGTCTTTTTCAGGATGCCAAATATCTTCACGTCCAAAGGCAAAACCAAAAGTTTTAAGTCCCATAGACTCATAAGCGATGGTACCTGCTAAAGCGATCAAATCAGCCCAGCTGAGCTTGTTACCATACTTTTTCTTGATAGGCCATAATAAGCGGCGAGCCTTGTCCAAGTTCACATTATCAGGCCAAGAATTTAGAGGTGCAAATCGCTGGTTACCTGTTCCTGCACCGCCACGTCCATCGGCCATGCGATAGGAACCTGCTGCATGCCAGGACAGGCGAATCATCAAACCACCATAGTGTCCCCAATCAGCAGGCCACCATTCTTGACTGTCAGTCATTAAAAGGTGCAAATCTTTTTTTAGTGCTGCAAAGTCGAGCTTCTTTACTTCTTCACGATAATTGAAGTTCAACCCCATTGGGTTCGTTTTGGCATCATGCTGATGCAATATATCGAAGTTTAAGTTATTGGGCCACCACTCTGTATTCGCTCTCTTTGAGGGAGTAATACCACCATGCATTACCGGACATTTACCCATTGTATCATTCCCATCCATAACCTTCTTCCATAATATCTTGTTAAAATTTAACTATAATTCAAGAAAATAGACTAAGCAATCAACACTGCGATCATCTAATATCTTTAAAAAACTAAAGTACATAGTAATGGCTAAGAAATAATTTATTGCAGCATCAAATCGCATCAATAGAACTTGGGAACACCAAAATACAGTCATGCCCAAAATATAATGTATATGTCTACCACGAAGCATGAATTATAGATTGAGGCAGTTCGATGTGAAATACATTTCAAAAATTGGCCAAGACCATGAGCAACAAATTGTATCTAAGACTTGAAGAGAACTCTATGAAGAAATTTACTAATGAACAGAGTTGATAGATATCACGTAAAAGCCGCAGTATGCAGACTGAACAAACTCTAATCGAACGAGGAATCAAGACTCATCACATCATTACTGAAATGGTGATTCAATGACATACATAATCAGTTATGTTAAGATTACCTCCATTCAAAGACATGGTTAGATGCAGCCTTTATTTAGCCTACACTTATATATATTGAAACAAAATCAAATAACATTTTTGGATTCACCTTATGGCAGTTACTATAAAAACCCCTGATGAAATTGAAAAAATGCGTGTTGCTGGCAAGCTTGCCGCAGAAGTTTTGGAGATGATAGGACCTCATGTACAAGAAGGTATCACTACTGATGAACTCAATACCATTTGTCATGACTATATTGTGAATACCCAGAAAGCCATTCCTGCTCCTTTAAATTACAACGGCTTCCCGAAGTCTATATGCACCTCGGTAAACCATGTGGTATGTCACGGTATCCCAGGAAAAAAAGTTTTGAAAGACGGTGATATTATTAACATCGACATTACCGTAATCAAAAACGAATATCACGGTGATACAAGCAAAATGTTCATGATTGGCACCCCTTCAGTGAAAGCAAAACACGTAGTCCAGGTAGCACATGAATGTTTATTTATAGGAATCGACATGGTCAAGCCTGGAGTCCATTTAGGTGATATAGGTTATGCCATCCAGCAACATGCAGAAAAAAATCGTTGCTCTGTTGTTCGCGATTATTGTGGTCATGGTATAGGACGTATTTTTCATGAAGATCCCCAGGTGCTGCATTATGGGATTCCTGGTACCGGGATGAAGCTTGAACCCGGTATGACGTTTACCATAGAGCCGATGATTAATGTGGGTAAACACCACACCCGCTTATTACCTGATCATTGGACCGTGGTAACAAAAGATCACAGCCTTTCAGCCCAATGGGAACATACCTTATTGGTTACCGATAATGGTGTAGAAATTCTGACTCTGCGCAATGAAGAACGACAATAAACATTCAAAATCTCATCCCTTTACACTGATGCAAAATTCAGAAAATAAAGGGATGACATTTGAATTACAACACCTTAAAAATAATCTGAAACAATTTAAAGAAAAACTGCGCGAAGAATTTAATTATAAAACCAATATCACCACAATCATCCGTAAATTAGTAACTTTTATCGATGAATTAGTCATCAGTCTCTTCATCAAAAATCAATTGGACCATGAGGTTTTTTGTCTGCTCGCACTTGGGAGTTATGGCCGTCGGGAGCTACAGCTTTATTCCGATGTCGACATCTTGTTATTACATACCGATAACGTTTCTAAAACACAATTGCTGTGTGCGCAAAAATTTATCCAGGATTGTTGGGATGTAGGCCTTGATTTAAGTCATCAAATTACCAGCGTTTCTTCCTGCGCAGAACTCGCAAGCCAGGATGTAACGGTTGTTTCCAGCCTTATGGATATGTTTTTACTATGCGGTCGAGGCGCATTAATGGAAGAATTGATTTATCAAATCCATCCTTTGCATATGTGGACCAGCCAGGATTATTTCTTGGCCAAGCTCCAGGAGCAAAAAAAGCGTGACGCCAAATATGGAGAAACAGCTTATAACCTTGAACCGAATGTCAAATATGGCCCTGGTGGGCTGCGTGATTTACAAATATTACTCAGCATTGGCAAGCGCCATTTCAACATAAAAAAATTAGCTGATGGCATAGGCTATGGATTCATTACAGATAAAGAGTATGAGAAGCTTACCTACTGTCAGCATTTTCTATGGCGAGTTCGGTTTGCCTTGCATGTATTGGCTGAAAAAGCCGAAGAACGCCTGTCTTTTGATTATCAAATAAAATTAGCCCAATTTTTTGGCTACCGGGACAAACCCCATTCATTAGCCATAGAGCAATTTATGAAGGATTATTTTAAAGTAATTAATCGAAATAGAGAGCTCAATGAGATGCTACTGCAATGGTTTGATGAAATTATCGCGCACTCGCCAAAACAAAAATTGTTCCATTTGGACAATGAATTTCAATTGTCGAATAATTACATTGAAGTAAGAAATACCCGCATATTCATCCAGCAACCGCAAGCACTTCTCAAATTGTTTCTCTGGATTGCCAAACGACCTGATATTGAAGGAGTCAGGGCAAATACTATCCGATTAATCAGGGAGTCACTCTATCTGATAAATAAACGTTTTAAAGCCTCATCTGAAACAACTGAATTGTTTATGAATATTCTTAAAACTGCACATGGCCCTTATAGAGCCTTGCATCGAATGAGCAGATATGGGGTATTAGCCCATTACCTGGAATGTTTCGCCATGGTCACCGGTCAAATGCAATACGATTTATTTCATGTATATACAGTTGATCAGCACACCTTATTTGTTATCCGCAACCTGTCGCGTTTTAGAGAAAAAAAATATGCAGAGCAATTTCCTCTCTGCGTCCAAATCATGTCCACCCTAAACAAACCTGAACTGCTCTACCTAAGCGCATTATTTCATGATATTGCCAAAGGAAGAGGTGGTGATCATTCAGAACTAGGTGCAATTGAAGCCTCATGTTTTGCACAAAACCACAAGCTTGAAAAGGAAGATAGTGATTTACTAGTTTGGCTGGTACGCAATCATCTCATTATGTCACAAACAGCACAAAGACAGGATATTTATGATCCCAATACCATAAAGAATTTTTGCCAACTCTTACCACATCCCCGCTACCTGGATTATCTCTATTTACTGACCGTTGCAGACATTTGTGGAACAAACCCTACCCTATGGAATTCATGGAAAGACTCGCTGCTAAAAGAGTTGTATCGCGCAGCAAAACATATGTTACACCGAGAACAAGAGTTAATGGATGAAAATGCCCTCATTAAAGCACGCAAGGAGTATGCTTTATCCATATTAAGTTCTGAAGGTTTCGCACCAAAAACGGTTGAAGATTTATGGGAACAATTCAAAGACCGCTATTTTTTACATGAATCCCCCGAAGTCATCGCACGGCATACAAAAGCAATTCTTGCTTGCACCAAATTCCCTTTAGTCATGATTATGCCCCACCACAGTCAAGGTGGAACCGAAGTTTTTATTTATATGCCTCATCGGGATGACCGATTTGCTATTGCCACTACTGTTTTAAGTAATCACAACGTCACCATTCAAGAAGCGATGATTCTTACCTGTGATAATCAGTATGATTTAGACACCTATATTATTTTAGATGAGCAGAATCAGGCTTTTTTTGATAATCAGCGTTCGCATGATATTCAACAGGCTTTATGCACCCACTTAGCAAAAGCGAATCAATTACCCGTTGTTGTTCGCAAAAGACTCTCGCGTGCCTTGGCGCATTTTACCGTCAAAACTCAAATTCATTACTATGATGAGCTCTCATATAATCAAACTCGTTTGTTTCTCGTCACTGGAGACAGGCCAGGGTTACTTGCAACAATAGGCAGAGTATTTTCTACATTAAATATTCACTTGCATAATGCAAAAATTGTAACGGCCGGAGAACGTGCAGAGGATACTTTTTATATTACCAATCAAAAAAATCAATCATTAAATAATGATGAAAAAGAAGTTTTAAAACAAAAACTCATTCAAGAACTCCTTATCACTTCAAAGTAATAATACTATCGGTACACTCCGTCTATCCTTGGGGTACTTCGAATGAAAGCCATCAAGTATCTACTTTACTGAATAATCTATAGAGAATTATCAATCTAACGCCTTCAATACATTGGAATAATGTTCTACAAACTTACATATAAAATACACCGCACCCATGCTTATAAATTTTATCAATAGTGTAAAGAATGTGTTAAATGCAATTTAAACAATCAAACTTAACATTTAGTTAAGCTTTTTCTATTAAAATTACTCCCTATGAATTCGAAGTTGCTCTATAAATTGGTGAATTATGCAGGAAAAAATCGACGGAATTAATCTTAAACAAGTGAATTATCTTATTTCACATATAGAAAAAAATTTAAAAAAAGATAATAAAACCGTTAATGAACATCTGTTTTATATCAAATCCTTATTAAAACAAAGTATCCCTTTAGATGGTGACGAAATTAATATTGCTAAAATTTATGAGGCCATTCATTACATTGAAACGATGAGGATTAAAGTGACACATTCCATATTTTTTGAAAATGTGGTCACAATGGCAGACTTGATGCAAAAAAGAGGAGAGATCCTCCTTCCCGCATATGAAAGAAAGGAAAAACCAATCAACTTAATGCATCAAATTGACCCTGTTCCAGCAAATGCTGAAAATCAATTTGGCTCGCTCCATAACGTTTTAGTTGCATTAATTTTACCTCATTATCAATTTTTGAATGAAGAAAAGCTAAGAACAACAACCAAAAAACCTTCAATTGCCTGGAGTTATGACTATCCACTTGATGACAGCAATGAAATAATGAATCAAGCGATTGGAGAATGGCAAGCAAATTACATTAAAAGGAATTCTGATGCAACGAAAGCTTATAGAGACTTCACAAGAAATACCAGCATCAGAGGTCTCACTGCAACAACCAATAAAGAGGTAGAAGATTTATTGGATTATTTGATTGCCGGAAGCGATTATCCCCGAACATGCGGAAATACTGTAAGAGAATGGTTACAAGCAAATGGCGGACAAGATATAAATCGTTTTTTAGATGCATTAATGCTAAGTGGCGAATTCACCCCGCAAAAAAACGCATCTCTACTTAATACTAAAGGTATTGAGCAAGGGTGGTGCATTGAAAATGGAAAAGTTGTTTTCTTATATTCGGCAATTGTTTACTCCCTCAACATGGAGGGTGAGATAATGATCAATGATGGCAAAGGCAAATTAACTGCTACCCTGTATCCTGAGCATATAAAAGACTATGAAACGGGTAACTATAGGGTATCGCCTATCATGGAGGTTAAAGCCAAAATTGAATTGAACGTCGTTGAGAATGAAGTAATTCCATCAATTACCCAATTAAATGTCACAAGTTTTAGTCCTGATTTAGCAAAACCTGAACCAAAAGCATTGAATAATACAAACACAATGGTATAAAATTTATTTCTAAGCTTTTAAAATATGGACATTTCATGAAAGATTTGCCCTGCGAATTAAACGTTCATATATTGAAATTTCTAGACATCAAATCATTAGTGCAGATAAGTTTTGTGTCACATTTTTATAAAAACCTGTCTAATGATCGTTTAAAATGGATTAAACTTTGTCTTACTGATCCCCTATGTCAACCTTTAGTACAATCTGCAATGTTAAAAGAAGATCTTTTGAATTTCAAAATTGATGCAAAATCTTTATATCAAAGTCTCCAGGTCAATGACGTGAACAAAATTCAAGAACTCTTATTTTCCAAGGGTATAAGAGAATTTGCTTTATATGCTCCTTTTTACGAAAGGAATGTCCCTCAATTTTTTCCTCGTGCAGGAGATGATAAGCGAAACCTGTACCTCACTGAAGAGGCAGCAAAAAAAAACACGCTGAATGCGTCAAAGGTTAAACACTGGCTAAAAGTAAAAATCGCCGTTGAAAAAGATAAATTTGAAGTTCTATATAATAATCAAAAATTACAATCTCAGCAGGCCGCCTCACCTATGCCAATTATTGTGTAGTAAATAATACTACTATACTCTTACTCGCTACTTCTTTTCTTTCCAAACCTTGTATTGCTTTGTCGATAAGTGCACATCTATTTATCGACACGTTTGAAAAAAATCAGTGAGTAAAAGGGAACATTCAGCTTGCATTATGCCTTCATCAATTTGAACTTTATGATTCAAAGGATAACCCTGTAATAAATTGTAAACCGATCCTGCAGCTCCTGCTTTAAAATCCCGGGTTGCAAAAACCAGCCGTTTAATCCGCGCATGCACAATCAGTCCTGCACACATGGCACAAGGCTCAAGAGTAACATAAAGTGTCGTATCTAATAATCGATGATTTTGTAAGAGTTGCGATGCATCTCTGATGGCACAAACCTCTGCATGGTCTGATGGGTCGTGACTGCTTTGGATGGAATTTCGCCCTGAACTTAATAACTGATTGTCTTTGCTCACTAATACCGCACCAACAGGAACTTCACCCTCAGCTTGGGCGAAAACTGCTTGCTCGTAAGCTTTTTGCATCCAAAAGCGATCGTTCATTAGTAATTAAATAAAATAAATTCTTTAATATGTAACTAGGTGTAGCATCATAACAAAGGTAAAAAAACTTGTCGTTCCCGCGAGGGCGGGAACCTGTTTCTTGCGATGCACGTTCACTTTCGTAACAAGCGCACGAAAGGTTTTTTCTCACCCAGGAAAATTATTCCCACTCAATAGTAGCTGGGGGTTTACCTGAAATATCATAGGTTACACGAGATACCCCATTTACCTCATTGATTATTCTATTGGATACATTACCTAGGAAATCCCACGGTAATTGTGACCAATGTGCTGTCATAAAGTCGACCGTCTCTACAGCACGAAGGCAAATCACATAATCATATTTACGTCCATCCCCCATCACCCCAACACTTTTGACGGGTAAAAATACAGCAAAAGCTTGACTGACTTTATGATAAAGATCCGCTTTCCTGAGTTCCTCAATAAAGATAGCATCAGCTTGACGTAAAATATCTGTGTATTCCTTTTTAACTTCTGCTAATATCCGCACCCCTAGTCCGGGTCCAGGGAATGGGTGACGGAAGACCATATCATGAGGCAAGCCTAACTCAAGCCCTACCTTACGAACTTCGTCCTTAAACAATTCTCTAATAGGTTCTAATAAACTCAAGTTCAATGTTTCTGGCAAACCACCCACATTATGATGGGATTTAATTACCACTGAAGCACCGTTTGTACTCGTTGCGGCGGATTCAATAACATCAGGATAAATCGTTCCCTGCGCCAGCCAGGAAACACCAGGAATTTTTAGTGCTTCTTCATCAAATACTTCAATAAAGGTACGTCCAATAATCTTTCTTTTTTCTTCAGGACAGGTAACCCCTTTCAAAGCATTAAAAAATTTATCTTCAGCATGAACTGAAATCACTTCAACACCCATGTGCTTGCCAAACATTTCCATGACCTCATTTGCTTCATTAAAACGTAACAAGCCGGTATCTACAAACACACAAACCAATTGTTTGCCAATTGCTTTATGTAATAAAGCCGCTACAACGGAAGAATCTACGCCGCCGGACAAGCCAAGCAAAACCTTCTCAGAACCGACCCGAGCTCGGATTTCATTGATTGTTTCGTCAATAATGAGTGTAGACGTCCAATTAGTCGAAGCCTTGCAAATATCAACAACAAAACGGTGTAAAATACGCATTCCTTGCAGTGTATGGGTCACCTCGGGATGAAATTGCACTCCATACATTTGTCGGTTTTCATCAGCCATTCCGGCAATCGGAGCATTTCGCGTTTCACAAATCACCTTAAAACCCAGTGGTAATTTTGTTACCTTATCGCCATGACTCATCCAGACATCCAATAAGGCATTGCCGTCAGCATTGAGTCTGTCTTCAATTTGGGAAAACAATTTACTGTGACCATGCAATTTCAACTCTGCATAGCCAAACTCTCTAATCGATGATGATTGTACTTCACCGCCTAACTGCACCGCCATGGTTTGCATTCCATAGCAAATTCCTAAAATAGGCAACCCCGCAGTAAACAGCCATTGGGGGGCTCGCGGGTTTTCATCGTGGGTTACAGTTGAGGGACCGCCAGACAAAATAACACCGCAAGGATTAAGATCTGTAAATTCTTCGTGTGTGATATTGAAGGGATGAATTTCACAATAAACACCTAATTCGCGCACTCGTCGTGCGATTAATTGTGTGTATTGAGAACCAAAGTCAAGGATTAGCAAAGGATGCTGTTTTAAATCACTCATTATTAATTATCCACCTGATAGTTTGGTGCCTGTTTTGTAATACTGACATCATGGACATGCGACTCTCTCATTCCTGCATTAGTCACTTGAACAAATTCTGCTTTAGTATGTAATTGCTCGATATTTTCACATCCTGTGTACCCCATACAAGAACGCAAACCTCCTAACAATTGATGAATAATTGTTTGCGCCGATCCTTTATAGGGAACACGTCCTTCAATTCCTTCTGGAACCAGTTTTTCAGAACCTAATGAAGCATCCTGGAAATAACGGTCGCTGGAGCCTTGTGATGAAGCCATTGCTCCAATAGAACCCATTCCACGATAACTTTTATAAGTCCTGCCTTGGTACAGTTCAATCTCCCCGGGAGACTCTTCAGTACCAGCAAACATACCGCCAAGCATTACAGTATCTGCACCGGCAGCTAATGCTTTGCATACATCACCAGAAAAACGTATTCCACCATCTGCAATGACAGGAATTTTACCGCTTAGTTCCTGTGCAACATTCGCAATGGCAGTAATTTGCGGAACGCCAACACCGGTTACAATCCGCGTCGTGCATATCGAACCCGGGCCTATGCCCACTTTCACTGCATCTGCACCTGCCGCATGTAAATCACGGGCTGCTGCTGCAGTGGCTATATTTCCCCCAATTACCTGAATTTCCGGATGATGTTTTTTAATCCATTTTACGCGGTCAAGCACCCCCTGTGAGTGTCCATGGGCAGTATCCACTACAAGAACATCCACACCTGCATCAATTAATGCTCGGATACGATCCTCGGTACCTTCACCTACTCCAACCGCGGCACCCACACGTAATTGCTCCGCAGCGTCCTTGCATGCATAAGGATTTTCTTTTGCCTTCTGAATGTCCTTAACAGTGATTAATCCACGCAATTGAAACGCATTGTTTACTACAAGCAGTTTTTCAATACGATGCTTGTGTAATAAACTGCGTACTTCTTCACGGCTGGCGCCTTCCCTAACCGTTACTAGTTGGGTTTTGGGAGTCATTACTTGTTCAACACTCAAAGACAAATTGGTTTCAAAACGTATGTCTCGACTCGTTACGATACCAACCAAGTTTTCTCCATCCACTACAGGTACGCCTGAAATACTATATTTTGACATAACATCAAGCAGTTCTTTTACTGTGATATTAGGGGTAACTGTAATGGGATCCCTGACCATACCACTTTCAAATTTTTTCACTTTTCGAACTTCTTCTGCCTGTGCCATGATCGTCATATTCTTATGAATGATGCCAATCCCACCTTCTTGTGCCAAGGCAATAGCCAAACGAGCCTCGGTTACAGTATCCATGGCCGCTGAAACAAGAGGGATGTTCAGATTAATCTCACGAGTTAATTTTGTTCTCAAAGACACATCTTTAGGAAGTATTAAAGAGTGTGCAGGAACAAGAAGTACATCGTCAAAAGTTAATGATTGCTGCACAATAGAAAGCGCCATTTTATTCTCGCCATCAGGAGTTAAATTAACCGAATAGTTTACTATAAATTGTGGACAAATTAAACAGATAATTTACAATAAACAGCATAACACCTAATTATTATAGAGCTTTTTGCAATTTCAAACATAAGCCCCCGCTCTCCCTTTTATTGAATTTCAATTCGGCACCGATATTAAAGATCAAAACAAAGGCGCGAAAGAGGATTAACTTTGCTGAATTCCTCTTTGAATGTGGAAAAAGTTTTTCCACGGATCATGGTTACCCTACTTGAATTAT
Organism: Fluoribacter dumoffii NY 23; assembly: GCF_000236165.1. Classification (NCBI taxonomy): domain Bacteria; kingdom Pseudomonadati; phylum Pseudomonadota; class Gammaproteobacteria; order Legionellales; family Legionellaceae; genus Fluoribacter; species Fluoribacter dumoffii. Next base: position 1,259,215 of record NZ_CM001373.1, read on the forward strand.
TCATCAATTAACGTGTACACTGTTGGTTAAATATTGTGTTGAATCAAAAAAAATAGGAAGGGTTCAGCGTTGGCTAAAATAATTGTAATTACATCTGGTAAAGGTGGGGTAGGAAAAACTACTTCTTCTGCAGCTATCTCTTCAGGCCTTGCTCTTTTGGGTCATAAAACCGTAGTGATTGATTTTGATATCGGTTTACGAAACCTGGATATAATTATGGGCTGCGAGCGTCGAGTCGTTTATGATTTTATCAATGTTATAAATGGTGAGGCAAGCCTTAATCAGGCCTTAATTAAAGACAAACGCATTGCGAACCTTTATATTCTTCCTGCCTCACAAACAAGAGACAAAGACGCGTTAACTATTGAGGGAGTTGAACGAATTCTTAATGATCTTTCCAAAGATTTTGATTTTATTATTTGTGACTCACCTGCTGGAATTGAAACCGGCGCCTTAATGGCTATGTATTTTGCTGATCATGCAATAGTTGTCACAAATCCGGAAGTTTCATCAGTTCGCGATTCTGATCGAATATTGGGAATTCTTGCAAGTAAAACCAAAAGAGCCATTGAAAATAAACCCCCAATTCAAGAGCATTTATTGTTAACACGTTACGACCCAGAGCGAGTCGAACGTGGTGATATGCTTTCCGTTAATGATGTAAAGGAAATTTTAGCGATTCCCTTAATAGGTGTTATTCCAGAATCAAAATCTGTGCTTAAAGCTTCAAATACAGGTACGCCAGTAGTTCTTGACGAAACAAGTGACGCCGGTATTGCCTATCAAGATGCAATTGCTCGTTTTCTCGGCGAAGAAAGACCAATGCGCTTTATAAGTAATGATCGTAAAGGATTGTTGCGTCGCTTATTCAGTAAAAACAAGGAGGAAGTGACGGTATGAGTATTTTCAATTACTTGCGTAGAAGAAGTGCAACAGCATCAGTTGCCAAAGAGCGTTTACAAATAATAATTTCTCATGAACGTTCTCAACGTAATACACCTGATTATTTGCCAAAACTTCAGGAAGAAATTCTTGCTGTTATTGCCAAATATGTGCATGTTACTCGTGATCAGGTTAGTGTGAATCTGGAACGCATGGGCGATAATTCAGTGCTTGAATTAAATATCACCATGCCTGATGACGTTAAAGAAAGCGCATAAAACCCTCTTCATACAACTTTATGTACAATTATATTGAGATATGAAATCTATCTCGAGGTTTTTACACCCATAATAATTATGCTAGTTCCAAAACATCCTTCCTTCTCTTTTTATGGGGGGCTAAGCACACCATCTCAACAATGTCTTTTATTTTTGTAAAATGACCCATTAAGATCTCTAAGGGATCTTAATGGGAATTTTTCTTAGGCTATCATTCCTTACTTCCAACCTTTCCTTAAATTGGATGATTTTGCAGATTACTGAGGTGCCTGCTGAGGTTGACCTATAGGTTGATTTTGCATTTCCGGAGGCGGGTTCCCGTGCTTAAAAACGGGGGGTGACTGTACAGCCGGATTTGGTTGCACAGTACCACTGGGATGTATTTTTTGTCCGGGAAAATTAGGATTAGCTGGATTACCCTCGCCAGGTTGAATATTGGGCCCAGGGTGTAGTTTATGACGAGGCCGAGTAATGGGACCAGGTT